>NZ_JAUBTX010000005.1:52875-247372 GCF_036705185.1 Microcoleus sp. B4-D4
CTTCTTAATTTTTGCGGACTAAAGTCCTCACTACCAACCTTTTTTTGCGTTGGAAGCGAGATAATAAGATTCCCAAGTAAGGTTCGCAGCATCGGACTTCAGTCCTTCTTAATTTTTGCGGACTAAAGTCCTCACTACCAACCTTCTACAGTAAGGTTCGCAGCATCGGACTTCAGTCCTTCTTAATTTTTGCGGACTAAAGTCCTCACTACCAACCTTTTTTTGCGTTGGAAGCGAGATAATAAGATTCCCAAGAAAATAGGCTGGCGAACAGCCAGCCTAGAATCAGGAGAAATTTAATTGAAACTTGTTGAAATTCTAGCTAAACAAACCAGAAATACCGCCGACTGCTATTGCTCCAGCCAGAGCCGAAACAACCACAGAAGTTAGAGCCGTACCGAACAGCCACCAAGCAGCAGTTGCGGCTGCTTCGCGCGCATCTTCTGCTTGCTGCTTGGTCTTTTTATTGATATCTTTAATGCGTTTTTTGGCTTGCTCTTGCAGGCGTTCCGAGCGCGACAGCACGCTGTCCCGGGCTCCTTCAATTTGGTCGATAATTTTGTTAGCTTGGTCTTCTGAAATATCGGAGCGAGAGCTAATTACTGCGACTAAAGTACCGCGATCGAACTCGCCTAAACGCTCTTTAATCGCATCAAATCCGGCCTGCGGGTCGTCAAATACTTTGCGGATGTCTCGTTTGATGCTTTCGTAGTTGAGTTCTGGTCGATCGAGGGAATTGAGGTAATCCCGAATTTTCGCGAAAATACCGTCAATTGCCGACTGGAACTTGTCTTGCACCATTTGAAGTTGTTCCACAAACTCGTTGCGGACTGATTCAATACGATCGGCAATTTGGTTTGCTTCCTCTTCGGAGATGTCTTCCCGCTGCGACAGCAAGGCTACCAGCGTACCGCGATCGAAGTGCTTCAGGCGATCGCCCAAACTTTGCATCCCCATTCCCGGCTCGTTAAACAACAACTGCAAATCGCGTTTGATACCTTCGGGATTGAGTTCTTCCTTGTTGGTATTCTGCAAGTAATTTTCCAAACTTCCTTGGAAATCCTTGACAGTTTTTTGAGCGCGAGATGCCAAACGACGGGGCGATTTCACGATGCTGCGAATCGAATCTTGCACGCGGTCGATCGTCCGATCGATTTGTTCTTCGCTCAAATCTTCCCGCTGCGAAAGCAACTTGACTAAGGTTTCGCGATCGACCTGAGAAAGTCTTTCCCGAAGTGCCAAAGTACCCTCTTTCGGATTTTCAAACAATTTGGTCAAATCTCGATTGATGGCTTCTGGATCGAGTTCTTCCAGGTTTGTATTCCGCAGGTACTCGCCAATTTTTGCAGTAACTTCCTCGTACTGTTGCTTAGCTCTATCTGCAACTCTTTGCGGCGCGTGGATAATGTTGTCGCGCACAGATTCGATCCGGTCGATCGCCCCATTTATCTGTTCTTCGTTGAGGTCTTGGCGCTGCGACAGCAGTTGCACCAGCGTATCGCGGTCGAATTGAGACAAGCGTTCTCTCAGCGCTTTCAATCCCGCTTCCGGGTCGCTTAACAGCGTTTGAAACTCGCGCTCGATCGCTTCAGGATTGAGTTCTTCCTTGTTAGTATTGCGGAGATAGTCTTCTACCTTTTGGCGCAATTCTTGCGCTTTCGATTGCGCTTGCTCTTGCAATTCTTGAGATTTGGCAATTACGCGATCGCGCGAACTTTCCAGCCGCCCGATTAACTGATCTGCTTCTTCCGGGCTGAAATCTTCCCGCTGGCCGAGCAACTGCACCAAAGTATCGCGGTCAAATTGCGACAGGCGATCGCGCAAAGCCTCAAAACCAGCATCGCGATCGTCCAAAAGCGCTTGGAAGTCCTTCTCGATACCTTCAGGATTCAGCTCATCTTTGCCGGTCGATCGCAAATAATTCTCAACTCGGCTGCGTAAATCTTGAGACTGTTCCTCACCAGCAGCATCTCGAACAATTCCCAAAACTTCTTGACGGACACCTTCAAGCTGTTCGGCAATTTCCGCCGCCTGTTCCTGACTAAACCCCTCGCGGCGGCTCAAAATCCCTACAAAATACTCAGGATTCAACTGTTCTAACTGGCGCAATACTGCCCCCGGAGAAGCTTCGGGATCGTAAATAACATCCCTAAATTCCTGCTTGATAGTTTCTCGGTTGAGATGCCAAGGTTGAGTATTCAGCAAGTAATTTTCCACATCAGCCTTAGCTGTATTGAAAGGCAGCGCAGGCAATTTATCGCCCACCTTATCGCTCAAAGACTTAGCTTTTTCCTTCCCTTTTGCAGTCAGTTGCTGCAACTGACCAGAGATTTTTTCAACATCCAAATCCGACAAATCCGTCCGCGACAAAACAGTACCAACCAGAGCTTCCACACCAAACTGCATTGCTCGGTTCATGCCCCCGCTGGACTCCGATTTGTTGTCCCGATTTTCCAGAATTTGAGACAATTTGGCGTTGAGTTCGTCAGACTTCAGCAAATCGGGAGCCGCAAACTTGAGAAAATCAACCAACTCTAAATTCGGGTCTTTCTTTTCTTGCTGCTTGCCAAATGTTTGCTTCCAAACGCCTTCTAGTTGGTCGGCCACTAGATTTATTTCTTCTTGAGAAAAATCACTGCGGCTGCTAATCAAATCCACAAAAGTCTGGCGGTTAACATTCTTTAAAACATCGGTTCCCGCCAGAGATTTGATATCGGCATCCCCCAGCAATTTTTCAAATTGACCGCGAATTTCCTTGACATCTAACTTCGGCAACTGCAAAGAACCCACATAATCTTGCAGTGTTTCGCGAATGCTCTCCGGGTCTACAGCCGAGCTCAATTCGCGGCGGACAGCAGCCACAGATGCTTCTACAGTATTGACCATTTGGTCGCCCGCCATCTTGCCGCCGATCGCTGAACCGGCAGTACCCATGATGCCTTGAATGCCTGAAAAAGCAGTTTTTATCAAGGAACCAATCATCGAACCGACGGCGCTAGAACCGAGCCATACCAGGGTTAAAAAGTACGCAGCCCAGATGACCACACCAATAATTGCCGCTCCATCTACCGAGGCAATTGAAGTTAATTTGACGGCCAGAAAACAAGCTAAAAATAAAGCTAGGTTAACTGTGACTAAAATCCAACCGCCGACTAAACCTTCAGTCTTCCGAACTTTAGTGCCTAAAGTTTCAAACTCGTCATCATCGTCATCGTCGGGTAAAGCCTCATCCCAATTTGAGATTTTGGCAGCGATTGAGAAATTAGTTAACAGGAACTGGAAGCCGAAAGCCATGATGACTCCGGCAATTAATGCCACGAAAAACTGAGGACTTAGAAACATCAGCCCTGCGATATCGGGGTGCTGGAACGGGACATCTCTCTGCACCGGCATTTGGGCAATATTGAATTTGGGACTGTACAGCCACATTAATAACTCACTTTCAAACATAAATTACCTCCTAAACTTTGATGCCGAATCAGGCATATTGAAATTAGCCCCTAACATTTAACTAGGGGAATTGACACTTTTTAGATGGTGGTTTTTTTCGTCAGGCTTTATCTTAAGGAAGCCCTAATTCGTGAAATAAGGATGAATAGTAAATCAGTTCTTTAGTTATGTCATCCTTACTGCTGATTATGGCTCTGGAAGCGGAAAAATAAATCCCTCTAAAGTCAGAAATGAGTTGATTTGCGAGGAGTAGCCGTAGAGTTCGCCCAAAAAATGCAGGTTTGAGGCGGGGGCGATGGCTAGTAATTATCACAGGGGCCGTCAAGACTTTTTATGTAATTAATGGGGCGTGGTTACTTAATAAAGTGCGATTTGGCGCACCCTACAGATTGTAGAGCGCGCTGCTGAGTTAGGATTCCGGTTGGTTTTTAGACGCATCGAAACGAGCTAGTAATTCAGCCCGATCGAGCTGCATAATCAGCCGCATGATTTCAAGAGGTTCTAGTTGAATCAAAGGCTCGATTATTTGGGCTAATTCTTCATCAATCTCACTAAATTTTACTTGTAGCAGATTCTCAACCATCAGGCGTTGAGCGCGCTGCATACCTTGCTGGATACCTTGCTGGATACCTTGCTGGATACCTCGTTGAGTTGCATCTTCAAGCCGTTGCAAATAGAGGGGTGACAGTTCCATAATTAACTCCCGATCTTCTCGATCTATGTCTTGGCGGATTTCTAAAATCGTTCGCAAGTTGTACAACAATTCTAACGCGCTCAACCGAAAGAAATTATCAGAGGGTAATTCTCTCAATTCGGCAATAGCTTGCTTTTGCACGTTTCCCTTCCCTAAAACCCTCAGCCACAGCGTTTCGGGAGTGCGGGGCAGTTGGTGAATGGCAATGATTGCTGCTTTCAGAGACGGACTCAGAAAATAAACTCCATTTACCCAATTTTCGGGTTCGGGAATCGCTCCAAATCCAGCTAACATAACGTCGGAAACCGTCGGCGACAGTATCCAGAGTTGGGGCAAGTCTGCCTCTGCAATCCTGCTATTATCTCTGGCTGCGACTCGTTCATATTCGGCGTGGACATCAAATAGTTTGCCCAAACAACTGCGAATTTCTCCGGTTTGAACAGGACTGCGGAATGGTTCCAATACAGCGGGTTTTGCTGCGATTTGACCCAAAATGCCGAGGGCTGTTGGTTCGACTTCAGGTTCCGCTTTGGGGGCAAAAAAAACGTCAATCTGCCTCACTTCTCCAGCAATGTCGAGGCTGGTTTCGACATTGCCGAGAGGGGTTAATAGTTCTTTGAGATACTGTTTTGCGAATTGGTCGTGAATAAATCTAGTCATGAGAATTGTCAGCTATCAAGTGTTTAAAAACCTCGCGACTACTCATCTACTCGCTACTCGTTACCAAGCTATACCTGGTAATGCATATCCGGAGGTTCTGCCTCCATTGTTGCAGCGGAGGCTCTGCTTCTGGAAAATTTCATGCTCTGGCTGGGAACCAGTTAAACCAGTTAAAGCCAGTTAAATCTGCTCGTGAAAATTGTCAGATATCAACTGTTTAAAACTCTCGCCATCAACTATCAATTATCAACTGTCAACCATCAACTGTCAACTTTTGGCAGCATTTACCCTCGCAGTTGCGAATGCTGCGAATACAGCCGTACTCCTCGAAACGTTGACTGTGTTTGCGAACAGTAGGATAGGCCAGTAAATATAATGGAATTCCGATTAGTTTGTAAAGCAATCGACCAGCAGCATGAACAATATCCCAAATTTCGCTTAAATTAGGTTCTCGAACAAATTCTCCTATTTCATCTTTTAAGGCAAGCCATTGAGATTGCACAGTAGGAGAGTGACAATTATCAAATACTGCCATACCTTTTTCGTAGTTGTGCCAAATTTTATTCATATATTTAATCAAATCGGGCTTAATTCTGATAATATCAGAAGTTGATCTAAAATTACAATCATCCGGTATTTTAAGGAAATCAGCCATGCGACTCTCTCAAATGCTTTTTGTCACTCTGCGGGAAGACCCCGCAGAAGCAGAAATTCCCAGCCACAAACTATTACTCCGTGCGGGATACATCCGGCGCATCGGTAGCGGCATTTACGCTTATCTCCCTTTGATGTGGCGAGTTCTCAAAAAAGTCTCTCAAATTGTGCGGGAAGAAATGGATGCTACCGGCGCTCAAGAATGCCTTCTCCCGCAACTGCAACCTGCTGATTTGTGGCGGGAATCAGGTCGCTGGGATACCTACACTCAAGCTGAAGGTATCATGTTTTCTCTCACAGACCGTCGCGATACTGAGTTGGGATTGGGCCCAACTCACGAAGAGGTAATTACTACAATTGCTAAGGATATGGTTCGTTCCTATCGGCAGTTGCCTTTGCATCTCTATCAAATTCAAACTAAGTTTCGCGATGAAATTCGCCCGCGTTTTGGGTTGATGCGCGGTCGCGAGTTTATTATGAAAGATGGCTATTCTTTTCACACTAGCGAAGAAAGTTTGAAAAAAACTTATCAGGATATGGATCGAGCATACAGCAATATGCTGCGCCGCTCGGGCTTGGAATTCCGAGCAGTAGATGCCGATTCTGGTGCAATTGGTGGCTCTGGTTCTCAAGAGTTTATGGTGCTGGCAGAAGCGGGTGAGGATGAAGTTCTTTATACTGAAGACGGTCAGTATGCTGCTAATGTGGAGAAGGCTGTATCGATTCCTGCTGAGGCGGAAGTGTCGCCCTTTGCAACTTTTGAAAAGCGGGAAACGCCGGGAACTGACACAATTGATAAACTTGGCAAGTTTGTGAAGTGTTCTCCGACGCAAGTTGTCAAAAATGTGCTTTATCAGGCTGTTTATGACAGCGGTATTACAGTTTTGGTATTGGTAAGCATTCGCGGCGACCAGGATGTGAATCAGGTAAAGTTGCTGAATGAATTGACGAAGTTAGCGGGCAATTATCAAGCTAAAACTGTTTTATTTTTGACGGTTCCTGATGCGGAAGCTCAGGGGAAATGGGCGGCTAAATCTTTGCCTCTGGGTTATATGGCTCCGGATCTTGCTGATGATTATATCGCTGCAAGCAAGGAGGTAAATTCTAAGTTTTTGCGTTTGGTCGATCGCACCGCAGTTGACCTGACAAACTTTGTCACTGGTTCTAACGAGTCAGGATACCACGTTGTGGGAGCTAATTGGAACAAAGAATTTCCGCTACCTGCAACGGTTGTGGGTGTCAGAACGGCCAAAAAGGGCGATCGGGCGGTGCACAACCCGGAACAAACCTTGCAAAGCGCCAGAGGTATCGAAGTCGGCCACATCTTCCAATTAGGAACCAAATACTCGCAAGCAATGGGCGCCACCTACACCAGCGAACAAGGCGAAGAAATGCCCTTAATTATGGGCTGCTACGGTGTCGGCGTGTCGCGGCTGGCTCAATCTGCCGTAGAACAATCCTACGACAAAGACGGGATCATCTGGCCAGTGGCGATCGCGCCCTATCACGCCATCATTAGCATCCCCAACATTTCCGACGCCCAACAAGTAGAAGTCGCCGAAAAACTCTACGCAGAACTCAATCAATCTGGCATTGAAACATTACTAGATGACCGAGACGAACGAGCCGGAGTTAAATTCAAAGATGCCGATTTAATCGGCATTCCCTATCGCATTGTTACAGGTCGTTCGCTGAAAGCAGGTAAAGTTGAAATTGTGGAAAGAGCAACTCACAAATCCCATGAAATTCTCATTGAGGAAGTCAATTCTACTTTGAAAGAGTGGATTGAGGCAGCCCTCAAATAAGCCTTAATAACGGTAAGGTGCGCAGTGCGCAACGTATAGAGGTAAGGTGCGCAGTGCGCACCCTACATTAACGAGTAATAAGGTGCGATATGAATCTGAATATAAGTCAGTTTCTTCGATTCCCTCAATCCCGAATTTGGCGCTACTTAGCCCAAGTAACTGTCGTTGCGATCGCTTACGCCGTGGGGGCGAGACTAGCATTTGCAATTCAAGGTGTCAATCCCTTTGCTGCCTCGGTGTGGCCCCCCGCAGGAATTGCACAAGCTGGACTTTTATTGTTTGGCAGAAAAGTCTGGCCTGCAATTGTTTTGGGTATATTTATACTCAATTTTGTTAACCCAACTGAACAGATATTTGCGGTTTGGCTGGGAGGAAACATTGGTGCTATTCTGCAAGCTGTTTTTGGAGCAACTGTGCTGCGCTGGCTGGGGTTTCGTCCCTCTCTAGAACGTTTGAAAGATGTAGTTAATTTAATCTTGTTTGGCGGTATAATTTCTACTCAAATCAGTTGTACTATCGGCGCGCTTTCCATATATTTAGCTGGTAAAGTAGATTTGTCAGCATATTGGTCGCTTCGGTGGAATTGGTGGTTGGGTGACGCAATGGGAGTTTTGATTTTGACTCCCTTAATCCTGATATTTTTTCGTCCTCAAGTAACCGCCGATCGTTTAAAACTACAAACATATCTTCCGAAAAATTATTTAATTTGGCGGGGAGTATGGTTGCTCTTATTAATTGGGGTGAGCTGGTTTGTATTTGAATCAAAAAATGACGCTTCTCTTTCTCGCTATCCCCTTGAATATTTGCCGTTTCCTTTGATAATTTGGGCGGCGCTCCAATTCGGTCAGCGGGCCGCTGTTCTGGCATCGTTAGTTGTCTCAAGTATCGCAATTTTAGGCAGTTCTAATGGAGGTGGCCCGTTTATAGCCAAAGCAGAAAATATTAATCAGGCTATTTTATTTTTACAAGCTTTTATGGCTGTAGTTACGATTACTTCGCTGTTATTGGCAGCGACGGTAGCCGAACGCGCAGCAGCCGAAAATTCTCTGCGTGAAAGTGAAATTAAATATCGAGAGTTGGTTGAGAATGCTAATAGTATTATTGTCAAATTAGAGCGAAACGGTAAAATCATTTTTTTTAATGAGTTTGCCGAAATATTGTTTGGCTACAATCAGGAAGAAATCCTGGGGAAAAATGCACTGGGAACAATTATTCCCCAAACCGACGAGGAAGGGAATAACTTAGAGTTGGTTTATAATGAAATTTTACAAAATCCCGATCGCTTTACTAACTATGAAAATGAAAATATCCGGCGCAACGGATCTCGCATTTGGGTATCTTGGGCAAATAAACCGCTGTTTGATGCAGCGGGAGAACTCCAGGGCATCCTCTGCATCGGCACAGATATCACCGATCGCCGTAACGCCGAAATAGCCTTGCAAAAGTTGAATGAAAAGCTGGAAATACGAGTAGAAGAGCGGACAAATGCCCTGAAACAAAGCGAACTTCAGCTACAGAAACAGAAATCGGCATTAATTGATTTAGCCAAAAATAAAGCGCTGAATCAAGGGGACTTAACCAAAGCACTTGAAGAAATTACTGAGACTGCTAGCCGTACTCTGGAAGTTGCGCGATCGAGTGTCTGGTTGTACGATCGCCCTAAATCTAAGATGGAGTGCTTGGATTTGTTCGATCGCACCGCCAACCAGCACTCAAAGGGTATGGAATTAGCAGAAGCAGACTATCCTGTCTATTTTAAAGCACTTCAAGAAGAACGAGCAATTGCGGCTTTTGACGCACAAAAAGATTTGAGAACTAGAGAATTTGTGGAAGATTACCTAATTCCGTTGGGCATCACTTCCATGCTAGACACGCCGATTCAAATAGGCGGAAAAACAGCAGGAGTTCTCTGTTTGGAACACGTAGGAATGCCCCGCAATTGGACTATTGAAGAACAAAGTTTCGCTGTTTCTCTAACAGACTCTGTAACTTTTGCAGTAGAAGCGCGGGAACGCCAGCGGGCTGAAGCAGCGCTGCGGCAAGCTGAGGCCAAATACCGCAGCATTTTTGAAAATGCGATCGTCGGTATCTTTCAAACTACTCCCGATGGGGAATATCTCAGCGTCAATCCAGCTTTGATTCGCATTTATGGTTACAGTTCCTGCGAGGAGTTGATGGCAAATTTAACTGATATTAATCGCCAGCTATATGTCGATCAAGAACAGCGCGCTGAAGTCATAGATTTAATGCGAATCAACGGCAAAGTATCGGATTTAGAATCTCAAGTTTACCGTCAAGATGGCAGTATAATTTGGACTGCCGAAAATGCTTATACTGTCTGCGATATACATGGAAATTTGCTTTATTACGAAGGTACTGTTGAAGATATCACAACTCGCAAAGAAGCTGAGGCAGCTTTGCGCTTAGAACAAGAAAAATCCGATAGCCTCCTGCTCAACGTGTTACCACAAGCGATCGCCGAAAGACTCAAACAAGACCAAAGCATCATCGCCGATACTTTTGCCGAAGTAACAGTATTGTTTGCCGATATAGTCGGTTTTACCCAAATTAGTTCCCAAATTTCTCCGCCGGAATTAGTTTCGCTGCTTAACGACATTTTTTCTACCTTCGATCGCCTAGCCCAAAAGCACGGATTGGAAAAAATTAAGACCATTGGTGACGCTTATATGGTAGTTGGAGGGCTGCCCCTGCCCCGCAGCGATCATGCAGAGGCGATCGCCCAAATGGCCCTGGATATGCAGCAAGCAATTATTGATTTCAGCCACACCCAAAATCAAGATGTCAGCATCAGAATCGGCATCAACAGCGGCCCAGTTGTCGCGGGAGTCATCGGGATTAAAAAATTTATCTACGATTTGTGGGGAGACACCGTTAACACCGCTTCTCGCATGGAATCCCACGGCTTACCGGGCTGTATTCAAGTCACTTCTGCAACTTATGAACGATTGCAAGAAAAGTATGTATTTGAAAGTCGCGGCGCGATCGAAGTTAAAGGCAAAGGTGAAATGACTACTTATTTACTGAAATGTAGAATGTAGTTCTAATCTAGGTTTGTAATCGGGACTTGAGTCGTTTGTTTTCTGATTCGTGGAGAAGGAGTGAAGTCCTCACTAGGAAGGCTTTTTTTGTAAAAGTAAGGGCGATCGCACTTTTAATTTTATACGATCGCCCTTTGTGCTCAATTAGCAAGGTTATTTAAAGCTTGTAAAGGTTAATTCCAGCTTTCTTGGCCATAATTTCCAAACCCTTGTGTTCCAAGGTTTTAATTGCCTTCGTAGAAAGGTGCAATCTTACCCAGCGCTTTTCCTGCGGCCACCAAATCCGCTTCCACTGTAAATTTGCGTCTTGCAACTTGTGAGTGCGGTGGTGCGAGTGAGAAACCGCAAAACCGTTATTCGCCTTCTTCCCCGTTAACTGACATTTCCGTGACATATTGCCCTCCAGACTACTTGTTTGTGATGCAGCCTTTTATTATAGAGCAAGGACTAGGCGCGCAATGCGCGCCACACTTGCAAGATTACATTGCACGTTCAGTTAATTTTGTCAAGACATTGTTCGATCGCTCGACAAACTCTTTCATCCCCTCAGCATCGAAACCCTTCTGGGCCATCAAAGCCAAGTCATAAACGTGGTGACAAATCATACTCGCCAACTGCGCCGACGGAGACTCGCCACCGTCTTGAATAATCGCACCCTGACTCAAATTAGCCAGATTTTGAATCAGCGGGTGAGACGTATTCACCAGCAAAACGTGTTCTTCGGGGAATTCCGCTGCTTGCTGCTGTAACAGCGCCGTCATATCCCGCATCCGGCGCAAAGCTTCCGGTAAAAGGACGATCGCAGGTGGCGCACCCTCAGTAGAGTCAGACTTCAAAGCTTCGGTGCGGATGTTCACTTTCGGCTTGTTGAGAGCATTTTGGAACATTTCTTTAACTTGTTCGCTGCGAGTTTTATTCGTCGCCGGATCGACAATTTCCGCTTCTTTTTCTTTATCAATTAGCGTGTCGTCAATGTCCGAATCAACCCGCAAGAATTTAACATCAGAATATTCTCGTTCCAAGAAACTGATAAAGTGCGTGTCGATGAAAGAATCCATAAACAGCACTTCTAAACCTTGGCTTTTGTGCAGGGCGACGTAAGTTGCTTGAGACGCAGGTTCCGTACAGTAAAACACGCGATTTTCGTGACGTGTTTGATTGCGTTCCAAATACTCTTTCAGTGTCGTATAAGGCAGTGTCGAAGCGGAACTATCCGATTTGGGAGTCACATCTTGCCACAAATCTCCGTCCTCTGTTTGCACCTGCACTTCTGGGGTTGTAGTTTCTGGCTTGTCCGCTGTTGGCTCGTAGGTGCTGCGGTAGATTAAGATATCTTCGACTTGCTTTTTGAACTTGTCATCGTTGAGAGCTCCAAACTTGACAAAAGTTCCGATATCTTGCCAGCAGCGGATGTATTCCGATCGGTCGTCGCGGTAAAGTTCCTTCAGGCGATCGCCTACTTTTTTCGCAATATAGTCAGCGATTCTCCGCACGGTGCGATTGCTTTGCAAAGAACTGCGAGAAACGTTCAGCGGAATATCGGTACTGTCAATGACTCCCCGCAGCGGCATCAAAAATTTCGGGATAATTTCTTCGCAGTGGTCGCTGACAAAAACCTGATTGCAGAATAGCTTAATGTTGCCTTGGGTAACATCAACATCCGGCCGCAATTTGGGGAAGAAAAGAATGCCGTTGACAATAAAAGGATAGTCTGTATTCAGGTGTACCCAAAGCAGCGGCTCGTCTTGGAACGGGTAAAGGTAGCGGTACAGTTCCAAGTAATCTTCTTTTTGCAAATTGCTGGCTGATTCCCGCCAGATTGCTTTGTGTTTGTTGAGTTCTTCTCCCTCAAATTTGATGGGAACCGGCATGAAATCGCAGTAGGTTTTGATTAACTGCTTGATGCGGCTGGCTTCTACATATTCCTGTTCTTCATCTTGGAGAGTGAGAGTAATTGTAGTACCGCGTTCGGTGCGGCTAGATTCTGATAGTTCAAAAGCGGGGGAACCGTCGCAAGACCAATGTACTGCTTGGGAACCTTCTTTGTAGGAAAGAGTGTCAATGTCTACTTTCTTGGCAACCATGAAAGAAGAGTAGAAACCGAGTCCAAAGTGACCGATAATTGCGTCGTCGCCGCTGCCTTGGTATTTTTGAATAAATTCTTCGGCGCTGGAAAAAGCGACTTGGTTGATGTATTTTTTAACTTCGTCGGCGGTCATGCCGATGCCGTTATCGGAAATTGAGAGAGTTTTGTTTTCTGTGTCGATCGCAATGTTGATTTGCGGTTCGCCAATGTCGCCGCTGTATTCGCCGGAACGGGAAACCATTTTGAGTTTGGCAATGGCATCGACGGCGTTAGAAATTAGTTCCCGCAAGAAGACTTCGTGGTCGGTGTATAGCGACTTCTTGATAATCGGGAAAATATTCTCGGTATGGATAGAGATTGTTCCCTGTTCTAAAACTGTCATACTTCTTCGCTAGGTATTTTTTAAGAGTCATTCGTCATTCGTCATTCGTCAGTAGTTATTTGTTAGTTGTTATTTGTTAGTTGTTAGTTGTTATCACTTATTAGTTATTAGTAAACTATCAACTAAGATGGCCCGCACGGGACACCGCCCCTGCCAACTATCAACTGCCAACTGCCAACTATCAACTGCCAACTGCCAACTGCCAACTGCCAACTGCCAACTGCCAACTGCCAACTGCCAACTGCCAACTGCCAACTGACAACAGCCAACTGACTAATGACTATTTATTGATTTTGGGCGATCGCGCTACCTTTTGCCAAAGGGATTACCACAAAAAATGATTCGGTTTCCCTCACATAGTACCTTAGAAAGGCAACCGCAGGACAAAGGTGCTGCCGAAACCCACTTCGCTGCGGGCGCTGAGGCTGCCACGGTGGGCCGTAACGATCGCCTGCGCGATCGCCAATCCGAGTCCCGATCCGCCGGTATGGCGCGATCGATCGCTGTTGACTCGGTAAAATCGATCGAATATGCGCGCTAAATCTGCCGCCGGTATCCCAATACCGGTATCTTGCACCTGAATTATCGCCTCCTGGTGAGTGCAATCTAAAACCGCTGTGACTTTTCCCCCAGCCGGAGTGTATTGAATGGCATTGACAATTAAATTCGTAACTAAACGGTAAAGTCGATCGGCATCTCCGACGACATTCAACGGCTGCTGTACGCGGATTTCGGAGGTTAGCGCTACCTCGGAAGATTTCGCCAAAGCCGCCAATTCCTCGACTAAATCGTTCACCAAGTCATTCAAACAACAAAGCTGAGGGCGATCGGATCTCACCTGAGAGTCCATCCGCGCCAACAGCAACAAATCAGCCACTAACTGAGTCAATCGTCGGTTTTGGCGATCTACAGTTCGCAAAATTTCCCGCGCCTCTTTTTCATTCAATTCAGGCATCAACAGCGCCGATTCTACTGTTGATTGAGATGCCGCTAAAGGAGTCCGCAATTCGTGGGCAGCATCCGCTGTAAACTGTTGGATTTGTCGGTAAGAAGAATAAATCGGTTTCATTGCCAATCCTGCCAGCCACCAACTAGAAAACCATACAAAAATTAACGCTGTCGGCAATCCCAATTTCAAAACCAATTTCACTCTACTGAGATAACTGTTGAAGTCTTGCAAACTCCGCCCCAGTTGAAAATATCCCCATTTTTTCTGGGTTTGAGGGTGCAGCGATACAGTAATTTGGTGATAAACGTTGCCTTGGCTATCAGTTATTTTTTGCCATTGTTTAGGCTGAAATTCGGGTGGTAATCCTTCTGGATAAGCGCCTGCTGTAGCAACCAATTTTCCCGAATAATCAAATAAACGAATATAGTAATAGCCTTGGTTGATAGTGCTTAAAATAGGGCGGTTTGGCAACGGTTCTTTAATGCCATTAGCTCCAATTAGGCGAAGGTTGGGCAAAAGTTCGTTTACTGTTGGCTCCAAGCGTCCGGGCTGCTGCAACTTGAGTTCTAGGCTGTCGTGCAGCGTCCCCGCTACCGATTGTAATTCCCTGTCTATGGCTACCCAGTGAGCGTGGGCGATCGCCTTATATACGCAAAATCCCAACAAGCTTAAAATCAAACCCATTACTGCGGCATAGGAAATGGCTAATTGCGATCGAGTTCGATTAAATAGTTTGTTTTGATTCACATTAAGTTCAATTAATTTTAATATTTAACATTAATATTTAAGAAGGTATCTTGTAGGGGCTGGTTCACCAAAAATTTCAGCAAAAAACCAACAATCTCAAAAACCAGCCCCCACCCAACGGTAAATCTATATAGCAGTTCTCAGAAAGATGAGGATGGCCCTATGCCCTATGCCCTATGTCCTATGTCCTATAGTACCTCACCTTTTTGAGAAAGGCTATATCTCTCCCCTTTTCATCCGATATCCAACACCGTGGACAGTTTCAATTAAATTCGCGCAATCAACTGATTCGAGTTTGCGCCGCAGCAAGCGCACTTGAGCGGCTACTACATTGCTAAAAGAATCTGCGCTTGCTTCCCATATCTGATTCCGAATTTGGTCGGTAGTGACAATTTGGTTCGGATGTTTCATTAAATATTCTAGCAGTTGAAATTCTTTGTTAGTCAGCGAAATATTCTGATGTTTCCCGTGGGAGTCGAGATGAAAAACAGTGCGACTTCCGCAATCTAAGGCTAGATTGCCGATTTGTAGCTGTTGGGGCTGAATTTGGGGCGATCGCCTTTGCAGAGCCCGCAACCTTGCTAACATTTCCGCCATCCCGAAGGGCTTGACTAAATAATCGTCAGCCCCGGCATCCAATCCCGCGACTTTATCTTCCATCCTGTCTTTTGCTGTCAGCATCAAAACTGGCAAAAAACAATTTTTTTCGCGCAATTTTTGCAGTAGTTCTATTCCCGATAATCCCGGAAGCAACCAGTCAAAAATAGCTAAGGTGTATTGCATCCAATGACTCTCTAAATATTCCCAAGCTTCATTGCCGTCTTGCGCCCAATCAACTATATATTTTTCCTGTTTTAAGGTTCGTTCGATCGCTTTTCCTAAATCTGGCTCGTCTTCAACTAGCAAAACTCTCATAAGATTAATTTACAGCAGTCAATCTGTATATATTGTTAGCTGCCGCGAGCGCCAACCCCCAACATATAAGTTGACACACTTAGATGAAATCAGTATGAAATATCCTGAGTTCGCATAATAAAGATAACAGTTGACAAAAATTGACAATAAGCTGAAAATGTCTTATACTCGAATGCAGCCCAAATTTTGAGAATTATTATCAAGAAGTATGGCAGACTTATCCGATCGCTCCGTGATGAAAAAGCCGGGGCACTGGACTCGCCGCCAACTCCTACAGCTAGGAATAGCTGGTGCTGGGGTAGCCGGAGGCGCGATCGCACTGCAAAATTTCACCCAAAAGCGATCGGCTGCACCGAGAATACCGCCAATGGCTGCCGATCCAGTCCCAGGTAGCACGATCAACCCGATGCAAATTGCGCGGGATTTTGATTACGGCACGGTGACGCGGGAAAACGGGCGCACGGTGCGGGAATTTCGCCTGGAAGCGAACACATCGATCATCCAACTTAACAGCGCCGTTAGTTTCAACACTTGGAATGTGAACAATCGCGTACCCGGGCCGACATTGAGAGCAACTGAGGGCGATCGCATCCGGGTCATTTTTTCTAACAAAGCCGGACATTCTCATTCGCTGCACTTCCACGGCGTTCATCCCGTAGAAATGGACGGCGTTAAACCGATCCGAAACGGCTCTGCGTTTATCTATGAGTTCGACGCACTTCCCTATGGCGTGCATCTATATCACTGTCACATTGCCCCAGTGACCCGCCACATCGGTAAAGGACTTTATGGAATGTTCATTGTCGATCCGCCAAAACCTCGCCCACCAGCAGACGAAATCCTGTTAATCATGGGAGGTTACGACGTAAACGACAACCAAAAGAATGAGCTTTACGCTTTTAACGGAATACCCAATTATTACATGAACAACCCGATCCAGATTTACAAAAATCAGCTTATCCGGCTGTATGTAATGAACATGATTGAGTATGAATCGGCCGTGACTTTTCACCTGCACGCCAATTTTTTTGACGTATATCGCACGGGAATGACTTTAACTCCCAGCGAGAAAACAGATGTCATTACAATGGGAGTAGCTGAACGACATATTTTAGAATTTAGCTACAGCTACGCCGGAAAATATATGTTTCATCCCCATCAAGATGCGATCGCCGAAGCAGGCTGCATGGGTTTATTTGAAGTCATCGCTTAACCCAAATCGCGATCGATATGCGCCGATTATTAGTTAAGAAAATCTTAAATTATCTACCAAAATTTATCCTAAATAGGTAGAATCATTAACTCGCAAATAATTAAGAAACTTTCTTGATAACAGGCGAGTCAAACTGCACCCAACCCAAAAATCATCAACTGCCATGTTACCATCCTTTCGCCAATTACCGACAGCCGCTGCTACAGCCATCCTCGTTGCTTTGACTGGTTGCGTTTCCACCCCCACCAACACCGGCAGCACCGCCTCACCCACCCCCACTGCTACTACCGCAGCAACAAGCGGCCACAGCATGAATCACGGCGGCAAACCCGGCATTAACATTAATACCGCCATTCTTTCGGAGTTAGATAAACTCGAAGCCAAGTTAGGAATTCCGGCACTTTCTAACAAAATTCAAGCCAGCCGCCCCTACGGAAAAACCGAAGAATTGGTCTCTAAAAATGTCATTAATCAAGCCCAATTTGACCAAATTAAAGACATGGTAACTATTGAAGATGTTGTCCTCACAGGGGAAGCCAAAGATGTAGATTACATGACTAAACTCGGCTTGATGAAAGGGCATCTTTTCGTAGCAAAAGAACTCTTGGATGCAGGCAAAGTAGACCAAGCAGAACCGCACATCGGTCACCCGGTAGAAGAAATTTATGCCGATGTGGAAGACCAGCTAAACGAGCGAAAAGTTCCCGAATTCAAGACAACTTTAATTAAATTGCAGGATTTAATTAAAGCTGGTGCAAAAGATCCGGCTCAAGTAAATGCAGAATTTAATACATCAATGCAAGCTGTAGATGGAGCAATTGCCGCCCTTCCCGAAGCGCAGCGCCAAGATCCGAAATTCGTGCTGCAAGTGATTAACGGCTTGCTAGATACAGCTAATTCCGAATACGGAGCGGCAGTTGCTAACGGCAAAATTTCCGCAGTTATTGAATACCAAGATTCGCGGGGTTTCGTCATGTACGCGGAAACCCTGTACCAAAATATTGCCGCTCAAGTGGCTAAAACTAACCCGGATATCGACAAAGCAATTGTTGCTAATATGACTGAACTTAAGGCAAATTGGCCAACTGCGATCGCGCCGCCAGCCCCGGTAAAAACCACCGAACAAGTGGCCGTGCTCATTAAGGCGATCGAAAACGACAGCCAAAAAGTGCTCAAACCCGCCTCTTAAAAACGGTTTGTAGTGCGGACTTAACTCCGCACTACAAACCTTTCAAATATTATCGAGATTAAGTAAGTCTTTTTCCTTCTTCCTTAAGTCGCCGGATAACTAAAGCCTTCTTCCCTCTTCCTTCTTCCTTCTTTCCTCTTCCCTCTTCCCTCTTCCCTCTTCCTTCTTCCCTCTTCCTTCTTCCTTATTCCTTCTAATTAAAAAAATGAATTTCAGCGAAGCATTACCCACATTTGTAATTACTCTCCGCGAAGGAGTAGAAGCCGCCTTAGTTGTTGGAATCGTTCTAGCTTGCCTCAAAAAATCGGGACAAAGTTATTTAAGTCCTTGGGTTTATGGCGGTGTCGCCGTCGGACTTATTGCCAGCGCTTTGATAGGTGTACTGTTTGGCTGGACAATTCAAATTTTGTCCGCATCCAATCAACCCTTTGCACCAATTATGGAATCTCTGCTAGAGGCAAGTTTTGGAGTTTTAGCAATAGCAATGCTGAGCTGGATGCTGCTCTGGATGACCAAGCAAGCGCGATTTATGAAAGCCGAAGTCGAAGGCGCTGTAAGTGCTGCCTTAACGGACAAATCTCATGCAGGTTGGGGCGTATTTAGTTTAGTTTTGATTGCCGTTTTGCGCGAAGGATTTGAAACCGTTTTGTTTGTCCTCGCTAAGTTTCAACAAGGCATTCTTCCAGCCATCGGCGCTTTGGGAGGAATACTTTCAGCCGCCGGAATTGGCGCGCTGCTGTTTAAATGGGGAGTGAAAATTAATATCCGCCTGTTTTTTAAATATATGGGCATTTTATTGCTCTTTATTGTAGCGGGTTTAGTGGTATCTACTTTGGGATTATTTGACAGCGCGGTGAATATTTTATCGCAAGCCAATCGCGAGTCAGCAGGGATGTGTTTCTATTACGAAAGATTTGCCAAAGAGCACTCTTGCATTCTCGGGCCGATGGTGTGGAATACCTCGAAAGTGCTTCCCCAAGAAAAGTTTCCCGGCTTGTTGCTGAGCGCGATGTTTGGCTACACGGACAAACTTTATTTGGTGCAGGGCTTTGCTTATTTCGTCTTTCTAATCACCGTGGGCGGTATTTATCTCCAAAGTTTGAGCGGTAGAGTATTTTTTCCAATCAAATCAAAAAACAGCAGTAACGAAATAGAAAATTAAGTGCAAACAACAGGGTGCATCTATCTGGAAAATTAACATTAGTGAGATTTTAACCTAATTCAAATTAACTAAGGATTGTTTATGATTGACTTAGCAATTGCTACGGGTTCAGCAAACTCTGGAATGCTTAATTGGGAATGGCTGCAAGTTCTGATCGTAATTTCCTATTATGCAATTCCCACAATGCTGGTTTACTCGCTTTACAAAGGGCGAGATATCCCGTTTCAGTGGATGTTTTTGGTATTCGGAGCATTCTTCGTCGCCTGCGGCACAACTCACGTAATCCAAACATGGTATCTCTGGTTTCCTGAATCTTTAGTCTCACAATTCATGAAAGCGATTACGGCTTTCGTCGCTGGGAGTTCAGTTTTGTTGCTGTTGACATTGATGCCTTTTGCACTGGCACTTCCCAGCCCAGCAAGGCTAGAAGCCGCAAATTTAGCATTAGAAAATGAGATTGCAGAACGCCGGAAAGCCGAGACAGCACTGGCTGAACTAGCCGAAGTATTGGAACAGCGAGTGCAATCAAGAACTGGCAAACTTTGCCAAGCAAATAATTATTTAATTAAAGAAGTTCAAGAGCGAAAAAAAGCTAAAAAAGCTCTGCAACAATCTGAAGCAGAATTGAGAATAAAAGCCCGAGAATTAGAGCGAGCTTTGCAAAAACTTCAGGAAAGTCAAGCTCAATTAGTACATACCGAAAAATTATCCGCTTTGGGTGAATTGACAGCAGGAATTGCCCACGAAATTAACAACCCCATCAACTTTATTGATGCGAACATCGCCTACGCACGCAATTATGTTGAAGATTTGTTGCGTTTGGTCAACCTCTACGGCCAACATTATCCGAATCCGGTAGAAGAAATTCAGGAGGAAATTCAGACATTAGAATTAGATTTTCTCCGCGAAGATTTGCCCAAACTAATTACTTCAATGAAGGTAGGAACTGACAGAATTTGCGCGATTGTTTCGTCGATGCGTAATTTTTCGCGTTTAGATAAAGATGGCATGAGTGTGGCTTCGATTCACGAAGGAATCGACAGCACTCTGTTAATTCTCCAGCACCGACTGAAATCGAACGGCAAACTTCCGGGTATCGAATTGATTAAAAATTACGGGAATTTGCCGCTGGTAGAATGTTATGCAGGGCAATTAAATCAGGTGTTTATGAATATTATCAGCAATGCCATTGATGTTTTGCGAGACAGTTCTAATGCGGGTGTTTTGAATGGTCACAGAAGCTGTCCTACAATTGAGATTAGCACGGAAGTCGCGGAGGGCGATCGGGTAATCATCCGCATTTCCGACAACGGCGCTGGAATGACGGAAGAAGTCAAGGCTAAAATATTTAATCACTTTTTTACTACGAAACCCGCCGGTAAAGGAACGGGTTTAGGGTTATCAATTAGCTGCGAGATTGTTCGAGAAAAGCACTGTGGTAGCTTGGAGTGCCTTTCGAGAGTTGAAGAAGGTACTGAGTTTGTAATTTCGCTACCAATCAGGCAGCAGAAGTCTGAAACTAGCAGGTTATTGACAATGCAGCAAGCAGTTTGAATTTGATATTTTTAACGGCCGGTAGCCCAACGGGCGGCACTGTTGGTATTAGCAAACAGGTCAAATTCGCTATGAAAAAGGGTTGAAACCCCTGTCTAATAACAAAAGTCCTTGGCGGTCTTTCTGGCTTAAGTTGACACTAGCTGGGCGGGAGGTTCGTGCTACAATAAACGGGGATTTTGACTTTTGTAAAATTAGAGTAAAGCACAAAATCTTTGAATAAGGTGAGGAATATTAGCATTTTGCATGGCTCCTCCTGCAATAGATGAAATTTTAGCTACTTAAAATTGAATTATTCAATTATAACTTAGCAGGATTTACGCATTTATACCAAAGAAACCGGGTTTTTTCACGAAAATCCTTCGTTGCAGCCAAAAAATTAGGCAAAAAACCCGGTTTCTGGCCACCCG
This sequence comes from Microcoleus sp. B4-D4, assembly GCF_036705185.1. Classification (NCBI taxonomy): domain Bacteria; kingdom Bacillati; phylum Cyanobacteriota; class Cyanophyceae; order Oscillatoriales; family Microcoleaceae; genus Microcoleus; species Microcoleus sp. B4-D4. Next base: position 73,805 of record NZ_JAUBTX010000005.1, read on the forward strand.
TGCTTCCAGGACTGTCAAACTACTGAGTGAATGTAAAACGACCGTCTACTTTTTCTCCGTTAATATCCGCATTCATCTTCACAGGATATTGACCCGGTTCTTTGCCGGGAAACACAACAGCGTAATGTTTGCCCTCTGGATCGTATTTGAGAGCTAGGGTTTGCTGCTTTCCATTCGGCAACTGCACTTGAGCCGTCACTTTTGCGTCAGGAACTGGTTCCTTTTTATCGCCTTTTTGCAGATACAAATCTAAGTGAGTTCCCGTAGCTTCTTTTTGAGGTACAAAATCTAAATGGTAAGCACCAGAATTGACAACTTGACCCCCGTTAGCTCCTTTCGCAGCAGAAGTCGTGGCGGGAGCGGAAGACGCAGGTTGAGAGGCCGCAGGAGGTGGTGGTGGAGTAGTATTTGTATCGCTGGTTTGGTCGCCTTTACCGCAAGCTCCCAACAAGAGCAATCCGACACTGCCTAGAATAATTAAACTTGACTTGAGCGTTTTCATGTGATTTACTCTTGGCGGACAATGATTGGTAAATTATGGCATTTTGAGACAGCTAGTCAATTAAAATTATTAAAACTTATTCATATATTAACCAACATAACTGTTGAAACAATGCTGGGCGAATCTCAGTAATTAAAAAACATATCGCCCTTGGATATGAGCGGAGACGACTATTAATCGAGAGATATTTTCATGGTTGATGGTATTTTGGTCTGTGGCTGCGAAAACTTGCACGCTTGATACTTGCTATCTTAAGTGCGATCGCACTCCTCACCGCGACAGCACCTCATCCATGTTCGATCGCCACTTAACCTAGGTTGACGCCCAAAAATGAAATCAAGATGAAATTTCTTAACTTTTAGACAGATAATCTTGCCAAGTTCTTGACATTTGCCCTGTAGAGTGAAATCGCCAACTCACATTGAAGGGATTTAACGGTGAAAACTTCAACTAAAATCACTCTTGTTGACAACTTAAGCAACGGCGAGATTAATGAAGACTCGTTAGCTGCAGGTAATGCCAGCACAGACAAGATGCTGGGCGGGCAGACAAAGGATGTGGTTCCACCATTCATTAATAATTTAGACGGCAGAATGTGGCACGATCCACTCGATCGCACAATAGGTAACGATTTGCTATCCGGTGAAGAAGAGAACGAGAAATCACTCAAAAAATTGCTAACTAAAATAAATCTTGCTAAGTTTTTGACTTTTGTGATCGACAGTGAAACTACAAACCTAAATTGAAAAAATTTAACACCATAAAAACTTCCAGAAAAATCGCTCTAGCAGCAGCTTTTGTCGGTAGTTTATAACTCAGTGGATTAGTCCGAACTGTGTACAGCCAGCAAAATCTCTGGTTGCCGCCATGCCTCGCAATAACAGCAATCCCAAAGCAGAAGCCAGTGATGGCGACGGCGAAACTAACGACGATGCCGAAGAAAAGCAAGAATCAAGTCGCCTGCAATCTAACGATGAATAAAATTGGTTTGTAGTGAGGACTTTAGTCCTTATATTTTGATAAAAACTTCAGTTTTTACTACAAACACCTGCTGATTGCGAGCAACTAACCAAACATTATATAGCGGTAGCGGTTCTCACAAAAGTGAGGTATACCCTATGCTCTATGCCCTATGCCCTATGCCCTATGCCCTATGCCGGATAGTACCTCATCTTTCTGAGAAAGGCTATATGATAGGGTAGTTTGATTTTTACCACAATCACAAGCTACCCTTTGCCATTCGCTGGAATTGAGCAATGCAATACTAGACTTGTCTGGTTTGTAACCTCAGCATTGCGATGCAAAGCGTCAGCCAAAGATAGCCGATGCCGTAGCCACCAATGATATCTGTTGGCCAGTGTACTCCTATATACATCCGACTCAGGCTAATAAGAGCGATCGTCAAAACAGCTCAAGTATATATTAATTTGGAAAACTTCGGAAAGTGAGCGGAAAGCAGGTAAGCTAGAAACCCATACATTACAAAACTTCCTAAAGCATGACCGCTCGGAAAACTAAAGGATGTTTCTGCAATTAAGCTCGGAAAAAGATGGGGACGAGGTTTAGTAAAAAACAACTTCAATCCAGTATTTAGAATCAAGGCTCCCAAACAAGCAAGAGCAAAAAAATTAGCTTCCTCGCGGTAATGCTGCCACCATAGAATTCCCAGCGTGACTGCCACAATCACTATAACTACACGGGGATCAGCAAGCTGAGTAATTGTTAGCATCACAGCATCTAGACTCGGATTTGCATATCCGTGCAGCCAGTACAGCCAAGAAGTATCAAAAGCAAAAGCTTCTCGTTCTAAGATTTCTTCAAATAGCCACGCTAAAATGAAACTGATTAGCAGAAAACTGGTAAGTCCAACTACACCAATTGTCACAATTAAAGTATTTAAGCGTGGGTTGATATGCTGCAACCAAAATTCATATATTTCTCGTAACATAATCAATCCAACTCAACAAATTTCAAATCATGTACAATTTATATCACAATCTTTAAATAGTTTTTAATATTTAAAAAACATCAATAAAGCGATGTATTTTCACCTATTTTAAAAGAGTGATCTGGCAATTTTACAGTGAAACAACTGCCAACTCCGAGCTTACTGGTGACGGTAATTGAGCCGCCGTGATTTTGGGCAATGGTTTGGGCGATTGCTAATCCCAAGCCAGAACCTCCATTCCAATAGGAACGAGATTCATCTGCTCGCCAAAACCGCTCAAAAATCAGCTTAATATGCTCCGGTGCAATTCCCACACCCGTATCTCGGACGCTGACAATGCAATAGGAAACGAGACGGTTGGCTGTTAGTTCAACTGTTCCTCCAGATGGCGTGTAGTGAAGTGCATTTTCAATTAAATTGGTGAACAGTCGCGTTAGTTGGTTTGAATCACCTACTAAATTAAGATTTTCTGTTATATGAAATTTTAAATTAATTTGTTTGAGTTCGGCGCGAGACTGATAAAGCTGAATTAAGTTATCCAAAACAACAGTTAAATTGACAGAAGTTTTATTGACGCTTGCCACTTTATCGGTTCTTGCTAACAGCAGCAAATCTTCGGTTAGCTGCGTCATTTGATTCGCCGCACTAGCAATAGCCTGAAACTTTTCGGCATCTAACTCTCTCATCCCCTCTGGGTATTTTAATGCTACCGCTAGGTTACTTTTTATAGCCATCAAAGGGCTACGAAATTCGTGAGAAGCATCGGCGGTAAACTGCTTTAAACTTTTAAAACTATCCTCAATTGGCTGCATCGCTAAACGAGTCAATATCACTCCGCCAACACCGCTAAAAATCAAGGCTATCAGGATTCCACACCCTAGCCCTAAATTGAATTTATTTAAGGTTTCGTCAATTTCATCGAGGGATTGGCTTACTCTTATATAGCCGATTATTTTACCATTTTCCCTCTCAATTATTGGCAAGGTAATTCCTTGAATTCGATTTTTTGCTGTTGGCAATTGTACTGTCTCGCTGAATGATAATGGTATGGCAAGTACAAACCTGCCTTGTTGAATTATCGTATTTCCTTTAGTATCAAATAATTCCAAACCTTGATTGTTATCAATTATAGTTTGCACGTTAAAATCAGTATCAAATCTTATACGTCCGTTTTCCCATTCTGTATTGGCAGATGCTCCTTCTCCTAAAACTGTCAGTTTTTCTGTTAGCTGGTCGGTGAGACTGCGAGCGAAAATTAGTCTAACGCCAATTGCAAAAATACTTAATATTGATGCCAGTACAAGCAGGTAAGATAATAGCAAACGAGAGCGAATTTTCTCAAACATACTTAGGAAAAATAATTAGCTATAAAAAATGCAAATATATTGGTAGATTTTCAATATATTTGAGATCTAACAAGATTGCATCAATTTTTGATATAGAAACTGCAGATGTAAGGTAGATGCAACACAGATGCAACGCAAATGTTTTGAAAGAAGTGAAAAGGAAAGAGTGCTGTTTGTCTAGAGTTGTTAGTGATGGCTGATGAGTCGATAACCAATGCCGTAAACTGTTTCGATAAAATTTTCTGAAGTTCCGGCTGCTTTGAGCTTGCTACGCAAATTTGTGATGTGAGTTTTGACTGTTCCTTCTCCTGAAGCTTTATCAAAATTCCACAATTTATCTAAAATTGCCGAGCGTGTCAAAACTTGAGTGGGACTTTTTAAGAAACATTCTAATATCATATACTCTTTGGGAGTTAAAGATAAGGCGTTTCCTGCATAAGTAACGGTGCAGCTAGTGGGATTGAGTTGTAAATGACCGTGGGTTAGAATCAGGGGTTTGGTTTCTGGAATTCTCCGAGATAAAGCTCTAATTCGGGCGGCTAATTCTTCTAATTCAAAGGGCTTAACTAAGTAATCGTCAGCTCCTGCATCGAGTCCAATGACTCTATCTAAGGTGGTATCGCGTGCTGTCAGCATCAAGATGAGAACGTGAGAGCGATCGGCACGCAGACGCTTGCACAGTGATATACCATCTAATTTGGGCAGCATTAAATCTAACAAAATTAGGTCGTAATTGACCGATCGCGCATATTCCCAACCCTCTAGCCCGTCAGTCGCTATATCTACGACGTGGTTTTGATGCCTTAAGTCTTCTGCAAGGGGTTTGACAATGCGAAGATCGTCTTCAACTAGCAAAATTCTCATTTTTTTATATCGAGATATCTTTCTCAACAGTATGATATCGTGTCCTGTCGATTGACCGCAATAAGATTAGTTCGTAGCATCGGACTTAAGTCCGATGCTGCTGCGGATTCAAAGAGGGAACTACAAACTGTTTTTTATGAGCGTCGATTTACTGGACATGAGATGAGTCGTTTTAGGTGCTAAAAAGTTTCTAAATTGAGCGTACAAAGCTGGCAAAACTAACAGAGTTAAGGCAGTAGAAGTAAACAATCCTCCTAAAACTACGATAGACAAAGGTTGTAAAATTTCTTTGCCGGGGCCGCCTTCTAAAACTAAAGGTGCTAAACCCAAGGCTGAAGTTAAAGCAGTCATCAAGATGGCGTTGAGCCGTTCCATCGAGCCTTTAATAATAGCTTCTTGAAAGGGCATTCCTTCAGCAAATTTAGAGTTATAGTTGTCTACTAGCAGCAAGCCGTTGCGGGTAGCTACGCCGAATAATGTGACAAAGCCAACCAGGGAAGCTACGGAAATTATACCGCCCGTCAAAGCTACAGCAATTACTCCTCCAACTAAGCCGAGGGGCAAATTAATCATAATCATCGCAGTTGAAGCGATCGACTTGACGGAAAGGTACATTAATACGGTAATTACCAAAAAGGCGATCGCACTAAACACTATAATATTTTGCGAAGCCCTTTGTTCCGCCTCAAATTGACCGCCGTACTGGATAAAATAGCCAAACGGCAACTGCACCTCTCGTTTGACTTTAGCTTGAATTTCAGTCACAACCGATCGCAAATCCCTACCTTTAGCATTAGCCGCCACCACAATCAACCGAGAAACATTCTCGCGGTTAATCGTATTTGGGCCCGTACCGTATGTAACAGTCGCAACTTGCGCGAGGGGAATTTTATTACCGCTGGGAGTATCAACCAACAAATTCTGAATAGTTTCGAGGTTATTTCGGGCTTCAGTCTGCAACCAAACAACTAAGTCAAAAGTTTGCTGCACCTCCAAAACTTGTGATACAACTTTGCCATTTAAAGCTGTTTCAATGATTTCCGAAAGTTCTCCAATTTTCAAACCATATCTACCCGCAGCTTGGCGGTTAAACTTAATTTGAATTTGTGAGACTGGTACTTGCGGTTCTAGTTGCAAATCCACAATTCCCTTAACAGTTTTCATTTGTGCTTCAACTTGAGCGCCGAGGCTGCGAAGTTGATTCAAATCCGGGCCAAATATTTTCACAGCAATTTGACTTCTGACACCGGACAAAACCTCATCCATCCGATGAGAAATAAAACCGCCGATATTTGGTGCAACTCCCGGCAATTTACCAAATTCCTGCCGCAGCGACTCCAAAGTTTTCGGCCTATTTTTCATCCCTTCCTCGCTCAAACCGATATCGATGTGAGCTAAATTCACTCCGGCAGCATCAGCATCACCCGGAGCTCGGCCCGATCGCACTTGCACGTATTCAAACCTGGTATCATCCTTAAGTGCATCTTCGATAGCAAAAGCCGCGCTATCCGTCGTCTCCAAAGACACACCCGGATAAAGCAGAATAGTATTCACCAAAGTTTGCTCCTGAAACTCCGGCAAAAACACTCGTCCAAAGGAAGGCAAAATCACTAATGCAGCCACCATACTAGCAGTAGCTAAAGCCAAAATTATCGCCGAATAGCGCATTGATAATTCGATAAAAAAGTGATAGATGCGCTTGCAAAATCTCGGCAACCAAGGTTCCTCAGCACTCATGCGTTTGCTCGGCAATAAAATAGCACAAAGAGCAGGAGAAATGAACAGCGATTCCAGACTAGAAATCACCACAACTACCAAATAAGTAATTCCCATCGGCGTAAAAATCCGACCTTCAACACCGGGCAAAGTAAAAATTGGTGAAAACACAACGATGCCAATAACAGTTGCTCCAATTAACGAATCGCGCACCTCCTGACTGCCATCAAAAATCACATCCATCACCGGGCGCGGATGCCCAGAAGCAGTATTTTCTCGCAAATTGCGGTAGGTATTTTCAGCATAAACAATCGCATCGTCGATCGCAGTTCCGATCGCCACCGACAAACCGCCCAAAGTCATCGTATTCAATCCCAGCCCCAGCCAATACATCGCCAGCAGCGCCAACAGCCAAGTCAGAAAGAAATCTAGCAAAACAACCGCCAGAGTGCGCCAATTCATCAAAAACGGGATCAGGATGATGGTAACAATGATGCTGCCTTCAACTAAAGCCGATCGCACATTCTCCACCGAAGAATTGATATACTCTTCCTGGCGGAAAGTGACAGTAACTTTAATGTCTTTCGGCAAAGCTTGCTGTACCTCAGTCATTGCTGCCTCAACCGCTTTCGTTACCGTCGGAGTATCGGCAATCGGCTGCCTATTTACCATCACAATCACAGCTTTTTTGCCATTAAAACTACCATCGCCCCGCTTGATTGCAGCACCAATCTTGACATCAGCCACATCACCAATTCTGACAGGTGTTCCTTGCCGAGATGCGATCGCAGATTGCCGCAAATCTTCCACCGACTCAATCCGCCCCACGCCTCGAATTAAAGTTTCTTTATCCGGCGTAATTAAATACCCTCCCGGCGCGTTAACATTCGCCGCCGCTACAGCTTCGGATACTTGCTGCAAAGATACATTAAATGCTTTCAGTTTGGCTGGTTGTACTAATACTTGATACTGCCTCTGATCGCCGCCGTAAGCCACAACTTGAGCAACGCCAGTCACTGCCAGAAGACGATTTGTCACTTGCCAATCAACCAGACGGCGCACTTCCATCAAAGGAGTAGTTTCCGAGGTAAAAGCATAAGTAATTACCAAGCCAACCGGAGAAGTTGTCGGAGAAATTTGCGGTGTTTCTACCCCAGCCGGGAGTTTGCTTTGAGCTTGCTGCAACCGTTCTGTTATCAACTGGCGCGCTTGATAAATTTCAGTTCCCCAATCAAAGATTACCTTGATCGCAGAAAGGCCCACAGCGGAAGACGATCGCACTGCTGTTACTCCAGGAGTTCCGTTAATCGCACTTTCGATGGGTAGTGTTACTAAAGACTCGATTTCTTCCGGTGCTAAACCCGGTGCTTCTGTCTGAATTTCGACTTGCGGAGGCGCAAAAGGTGGGAAGACATCAAGGGACATTTTGGGGACGATATATAATGTCCAAAGACTAATAATAATGGTGGCGAGAACGACTAGCCAGCGGCGGTTAATTACCCATCTGAGAATTGTGCTGAACATTTTATTAGCTTTGAGTTTATAGAGAATACTGGGCGGTTGAAACCGCTTCTATACAAGCAAAACCCGCCTCCGCGGGTTGAATACCAGACCGTTAAAACTACGTTATTCTCTTGAGTCCGCGGAGGCGGACATCGTTTGTATAGGCGCGGTTTCAACCGCCGTCTTATCTTTTGACTTCTGCCTCTTTAGTTTTAACGTGATGGTTGTCATTGTGTAACAGCAATTCATCGTGCAACACCGATGCAGAGGCGGAAAAACTATTGTTTCCGGCATTGTTTCCAGAATCTGCTGCCATTGCTGGCAATTTGCGCCGATTTCCCCAAAACGCACCGGCTGTGAAAGTCAGGGATGCGATCGCAATTCCTCCCCCAACTCCCGCCCACAACGGCACGGGTAAATTATTCAAATTAGCTGCTGTTACTTTCGGAGTTACCTCTTTCTTTTCCTCGGTTTTTGAGGGATTACTGCCGCCCCGCAAAGATTGTGCGTAAAGTTGAGGCGCGCGCTGCGTTACTATCAAATCTCCCTCGAATAAACCGCTCTTAATTTCAACTAAATCTCCGGCTGTTTGACCGAGTTCAATGTCAACCGCTTGATAAGCATCGCCATTTTTAACGTAAACTGTTGTTTTACCGTTAACATCTACTACCGCTGCGATCGGAATTGCTAAAATATTTGTGGTGGTTTTGTCGGTTAAAATCTCCAATTCCGCAAACTGTCCCGGCTTTAATTCGCCCTGACTATTATCTAGTTCTGCTTTCACGGGTACTACCCGCGTTTCTCCTTGCACGGATGAGCCAATTAAGGTGATTTTTCCCTTGAAAGTGCGATCGCCCAAATTAGCAACTTTCACCCTGACTTCCTGGCCCTGTTTTACCTGATTTAGGTCTTTTTCGTAAATATTGGCTGTGGCAAAAACGCGGCTGTCATTTAAGAGAGTCATCAACGGTTTTTCAGCGCTTACGGACTCTCCTGGGGTGATTTCGCGATCGGCTACCGTGCCAGAAATCGGAGCGATAATAGTAACAAATCCTTTGTCATTGGCAATAGTTCCTAATTGTTGGAGCCGCGCTTGATAGGCTGCATCAGCCAAGCGAATCCGCGACTGAGCGACTTCCACTGCAGTTTTGGCGCGTTTGACTTGGTTCTCCGCTTCCAACACTTCTCGGCGACTCAAAACCTTGGTAAGTTGAGCTTTTGCTTCTGCTACTCTGCCTTGAGAATCGCGCAATTCCCGCATTGGCAGGTCTACTTCCGCTTGTTTAATTTCGGTTTCCGCTTTGATAACTTCGGGACGGCTTTTTGCCTTAGCAACAGCCGCTTTGGCTTTGGCGAAGTGGGCTTGCGATTCCAGCATTGTCCGCCGCGCGATCGCCCCTGCGGCTACTAATTCTTTATCGCGATCGAACTGTTCTTTCGCAACAGTTAATTCTATTTCCGCTTGCGCTATTTCAGCTTGCGCTATTTCAACTTGACGCTGATAGTTTTCTTGAGCAACTTTCACAACCGAACGATTGTTTACTAATTCTTGCTCTCGCTGGTACTGCTGAGTTGCTGCTGTTAGTTGAGTTTTGGCTTGGGCGATTTCCGCTGCAGATATTTGAATTTGGCGATCGTAATTTTCTGTAGTTAGTTTCAAATCGCCTTGCGCTTGCTGCAAATCCGCCTCAGCTTCGGCACGTTTTGAGAGAGATTCAACCCGCAACTGTCCTAATTCTGAACTCGACAAAACAGCAACCGGTTGATCTTTTGATACTTTGTCCCCAGGCTTAACTAGCAACTCTACCACTTTGCCAGCAACCGAAGCCGTCACTTCTACCTTTTGGTTGGGCAAAGTTTCAATTTGTCCCGTGGTTTTGATGCCTATATCTAGTCGCTGGCGAACCGCTGGGGAGACTTTAATTCCTAACCGTTTTGCGGTGACGGCATCGACAGAAATAGCAGCAGGAGCTTGAGAGGTTTCGCCGCTTTGGTTAAATTCATTTCCGTGTCCCGCGTGGGCGAAAACAGCCGCGGGAGAAGTTAGCACCATTAGGCTGAAAAAAGTTCCCGAAAAGGTACTAATAATTGCCTGAGACTCAGAATATTTGTGCAATATCATTGTTGGCATTTTCCTTGAAATCAGGTTGAGTGCCCAAGGCTTAGCGGTTGGTATTTTGCCAAAGTAAGTTAACCGAATTAACGGGAGCTACTTATGAGCCTTTTTCAATAAACGACGGCTAAGCAATGACCAAGAGCTAAAATTTCTCTCCTCAACCTAGTCTTTCACTGCCAAATGAAATTAGGATGAAATTTAGCCTCAGCAGCCCAGATGCCCTCCAGATTCTAAAATACGAATATAAATTTTGCCTAATGCCAAGGGATTGTGCTTTTTAGTTTCTTTCACTGTTGCGAGATATTCTTGCGATTTAATTTCTTTTGTCCATCCGTTCACTAGCTTCTGTACTGCTGCATTTGATTGAGATGTTGTGTTTAGTTCCAAGCTCTGCAACATCATACAATACCCCTTTATTTTTTTTTTTGAGTGACTGTTATACTTTATAACGACTGCTGTTGAATTGTCTACAGTGATTTTACGTAAAAAATGCAATAAAAGGAAGTAGTAAAACTGCTGATAGTCGTAAAGAAGCGATATTATGGTTGATCCCTAATCCTTTTGCTACTATTTCCTTAGCTTAATTTCTGGCTGTTGTGATGCAAGTGTTTCCTGAACAATTAACATAATGTGATTCATGTCACTCATTTTCTGGCTTTGTGTCACCTTTGGTTGAGCCAGCTAAATTACTGTTTGTACCAAGCTTGTCGCCACTCTTTCATTTGCTGAATTTCTTGCTTTTGGGAAGTAATAATTTCTTGAGATAATTTCTTCATTTCCGGGCGTTTTGATTTCTTCAAGGCATCTTCAGCCATCACCAAAGCTCCTTCGTGGTGGGGAATCATGGCATTCAGAAACCGCAAATCAAATTGGTCGTCAGCAGCACCTAAATCCATGCTCATCATCATACTTTGCATTTGTTCGGGAGTCATTGCCATCATGTGACCCATTTGAGCGTGATAAGCCATTGGCGTACTGCTGGCTTTGGGATACCAATTTGTTCGCCACTCTTTCATTTGATTAATTTCGCGGTTTTGAGCGGCAATCATCTCATTTGCTATTTTTTTCATTTCAGGACGTTTGGATTTTTCCAGCACCTCTTTAGCCATGTTTACAGCACCTTGATGGTGTACTTTCATGCCATCAATAAATCGCAAATCATAGTCGGCATCAGCCGGGCCTAAATCCATTGACATACCGTGATCCATGCCACTCATGTTGTGGTTTTGTGCCACGTTTTGCTGGCTGCTAGCAGGGGTTGCTGCCGTAATATTTGGGGCTTGGGTTTCGCTGGAAGGAGCTTTTGAACAAGCTACTAGCACGCCGCTGGTGAGGGCGGTTAATGTCAGCGCTGCAAAGCCTGTTTTTAATGAGATTGATTTCATAGACTTTAGTTAAATCCTTAAAACTGCCATTTATATTGATGTTTTCACAGATAAATGAAATTAGGATGAAATCTTGATTCAGATTGGTAAATAATTATTATGTTGCCATCATTTAAATAAATATGTAAGGCGTGCAATGATTACCATACAAGTAGAATCGGTATAAATCTCAAATCTTAAATCTCAAATTGACTTGACTCTCCTCCTTACAGGAGAGTTTACAATGAAGTTAATTCATTTATTGAGCAGAGTAGTTTCTGCTGAGGTTCAAATTATGACTCTACAATTAAAAGTTCCCAAGATGGCTTGTTCTGCTTGTGCGACTACAATCACAAAAGCAGTCCAAACAGTGGATTCAGACGCCACTGTTGAGGTGGATCTCAAGACAAAAGCGGTCACGGTTCAAACCGCTAAATCGGAAAGTGAGGTTAGAAAAGCGATCGCATCTGCTGGCTATCCTGTCGATTAATATTAAGGCTAACGCCAGCGAGTTCTAACTTTAGGAATACAGCAATTTCATTGTAATTTCATCTTAGGGTGAAATGCTGAATATTACAAATGTAGCGTCCAGCCACCGCACCACTCATTTTGATCGCAATTCTCCTATCTAATTGGTCAATTCGGTTAGGCTAATTACTAAATACCTTGACAACCTGCGCTCTTATTTAGTTTAGGAGTAACCCCTATGGACAATCTCACACTTAAATTGCGGGGCATGAGTTGTGCTTCTTGTGCTTCCTCTATCGAACAAGCAATTCAGTCTGTTCCTGGTGTAATTGAGTGTCATGTCAATTTTGGCATGGAACAAGCAAGCATTCAATACGACTCTCAACAAACCAGTGTAGCCACAATTCAAGAAGCTGTTGATGCAGCGGGATATGAAGCTTTGCCACTTCCAGAAAGGGCGGCGGAAGAGGATGACAGCGAGCGAAAAAATCGTCAAGCTGAATCTCAATTGTTGCAGCGTAAACTATACGTAGCAGGAACTATTAGCATCATATTATTTGTGGGTTCAATTCCTGCCATGACTGGCTTGCATTTCCCATTTATTCCTAGCTGGCTGCACAATTTTTGGCTGCAATTAGTGCTGACAGCACCAGTACAATTTTGGTGTGCTAACTCATTTTATACGGGAGCTTGGAAAGCCTTAAAACGCCGACTTGCGACTATGGATACTTTAATTGCTTTAGGTACAAGTTCGGCTTACTTTTATTCTGTATTTGTGACATTTTTTCCGGTTTTTTTCATAGCTAAGGGTTTGATACCGAGCGTTTATTATGAAGTGTCATCGAGTGTTGTTGCTCTAATTTTGTTGGGTAAAACTCTAGAAAATCGGGCGAAGGGGGAGACTTCTGAGGCTATTCGGAAACTTATGGGTTTGCAAGCGAAAACGGCTCGGATTGTTCGCAACGGGGAAGAGTTGGAAGTGCCGATCGCCCAAGTGGAAATTGGCGACATCGTGCAGGTGCGGCCCGGCGAACAAATTCCCGTAGACGGAGAGGTGATTGAAGGTGCTTCAACCGTAGACGAAGCAATGGTTACGGGAGAAAGTATGGCTGTCAAAAAGCAGCTTGGTGACGAAGTTATCGGCTCGACAATTAACAAAACGGGCAGCTTTAAGTTTCGCACTACTAAGATTGGTAAGGATACCTTTTTAGCTCAAATTGTCAAGATGGTGCAGGATGCCCAGGGGTCAAAAGCACCTATTCAAAAGTTGGCAGACGAGGTGACTGGTTGGTTTGTTCCGGCAGTAATTGCCGTCGCTTTAGCTACTTTTGTAGTCTGGTTTAATGCGACGGGAAACTTTACTTTGGCAACTATTACAATGGTGGAGGTGCTGATTATTGCTTGTCCTTGTGCTTTGGGTTTGGCGACTCCGACTGCTGTGATGGTCGGCACTGGAAAAGGTGCAAAAAATGGGATTTTAATTAAAGGAGCCGAAAGTTTAGAGTTGGCTCATAAAATTCAAGTCATTGTGTTAGATAAAACTGGAACTCTTACTGAAGGCAAGCCGACTGTTACTGATTTTGTCACAATTAAAGGAACGGAGAATAGCAATGAGTTAAAATTGCTGCAATTGGCGGCATCTGTCGAGCGAAATTCCGAGCATCCTGTGGGGGAAGCTGTTGTTAGATACGCTCAATCTCAAGAGGTTGATTTGACGGATGTTAAGGATTTTGAGGCGATCGCCGGGAGTGGTGTGCGAGGGGTTGTCGGCGGAAAGCCGATCGCCCTGGGAACGCTGAGGTGGATGCAGGAACTAGGCTGCGATACTGAATATCTGGAACTGCGCGCGAAAGCTTTGGAAGGTGATAGCAAAACGGTGGTTTGGATGGCATCTGAGGGCAAAATAGAGGCAATTCTGGGCATTGCTGATGCTCTCAAACCGTCGTCAGCGCAGGCGGTGAAAGCACTGCAAAAACTCGGTTTGGAGGTGGCGATGCTGACTGGGGACAACCGCGCGACTGCGGAGTCGATCGCCCGATCCGTTGGTATTACTCGCGTTTTTGCGGAAGTTAGACCAGACCAAAAAGCAGCTAAAATCCAAGCCCTGCAAGGGGAAGGAAAAATTGTCGCGATGGTGGGAGACGGGATCAACGATGCACCGGCTTTGGCCTTAGCAGATGTGGGAATTGCGATCGGCACCGGCACAGATGTGGCGATCGCAGCCAGCGATATCACCCTAATTTCTGGAGACTTGCAAGGCATAGTTACAGCAATTCAACTTTCGCGCGCCACCATGCGTAACATCCGCGAAAATTTGTTTTTTGCCTTTATTTACAACATCGCTGGAATTCCGATCGCAGCGGGCGTTCTGTACCCGATTTTGGGCTGGCTGCTAAGTCCAATTCTCGCCGGTGCAGCAATGGCTTTTAGTTCAGTTTCCGTACTTACTAATGCTTTGCGCTTGCGTAATTTTAAACCAAAGTCTCTGGCCTAAATTAGGAGTAATTAGACAAATGTTGCACCATCGTCAAATGTGGGGAACTCTCGCGAGTTTAGGAATTGCGATCGGAATAGCATCGGGAGTTCAAGCTGCCGAACCCGTCGCTGCTTCTAATTCAACCACTCAATTTCGCAGCATCGAACAGCCGCTAGGTTTAAAAGTTGGTGTCACCCTCGGTGGTTTGACATTAATTGGTTTGGAGTTGTGGTGGTTTTTGTTCAATAAAGCAAAAGGTCAGCAAGCTGAATCTATTCAGGGAATACAAGAGTTGACGATTACTGTAGACGGGGGTTACGAGCCTGCTAGTGTAGTTGTGAAATCCGGTCAATTAGTCCGGCTAAATTTCTTGAGGCGTGACCCGAATAGTTGTCTTGAAAAAGTGTTGTTACCAGATTTTCACATTGTGCGAGAATTACCTCTCAATCAGGTAACAGCTATTGAATTCACCCCTGACAAACCCGGACGATACCTATTTACTTGCGGCATGAATATGTTTCGGGGTGTGGTGGAAGTACAAAAGTAAATCAAATAGACAGTTGTCAACCTGCTGCAACTGCGACGGTTGAGGCGCGAGTTTTTTCGGCAAGAAATCGCTAAAATAGATGAAAGCTTAAAAAATTTGGAGTGAGCTAAATGCAATTACTACACACGATGCTCCGAGTCTGCAACCTGGAAGAATCTCTCAAATTCTACACGGAAGTGTTGGGAATGAAACTGCTGCGGCAAAAAGATTATCCAGATGGGAAATTTACCTTAGCTTTTGTGGGCTACGGCGACGAATCAGACACTACGGTTTTGGAATTAACATACAATTGGGGCGTAACAGAGTACAATTTAGGAGATGCTTACGGTCATATTGCGATCGGCGTTGACGACATTTACGGTACTTGCGAACAAATTAAAGCCCGCGGCGGTAAAGTCAGCCGCGAACCCGGGCCGATGAAACACGGCTCAACTGTTATTGCTTTTGTGGAAGATCCAGATGGATATAAAGTTGAATTAATTCAACTAAAAAATCAAAGCAGCAGCAGTCAGAAAATAGCTGCAACAAACGCATCCTAGAAACTCTCTTTTTAGGGTGCCCGGAAACCAACTTTTGGAGTTAGTTTCTAACTCTACTTCTGGCGCACCCTAGTGATAGCAAATCCGGGTAATATACCTCCTTTACTCGCTCGGCGGTTGAAACCGCGTCTACACAAACAAAGTCGGCCTGCGCCGACTGGTTGATCGAGGGTATCCAAAACCCGGATTTGGTATTAACAATGCGACAATCCTGCACTGTTAGCAAACTGAAGTTTAGGGTTTCTTTTTGGGAGATTTGGGAGGTTGGGGAGATTTTAATATTTTGTCGGCGACCATTTTGTCAACGATTACGTCGCTGATAATCTTAGATCCGTGGGAGGTAAAATGCACGCCGTCACTAATTTTTACATAGCCTCGCTTCCCCGATTTGTCAGCAACTACCGGCACAAATTTTCCCGATTCTGCAAAGGTTTCCCAAGTAGAAATAAATTCAATTTTGGGAGAAGCTTTTTTAGCATTTTTATAAATATTGTTCATGACCGGAAAAGCTTTGATATACGGCGATTTATTAGAGTTAGATTGACCGATCCAATACACTTTTCTCACGGAGGACGAGCCAAGTAACTTGGCATATTTGTCTACTCTTTCTTGATAAGCTTTTTGCCATTCTGGGGTCAGAATTGCCCGATATTTTCCTTGAGAATCAATGATATCTTGAGGGTCGTTTCCTCCAAACAAAATTATCACTACATCTGGGCGGTAATCCTGGATAATTTTGCTGGTTCTGGCATACCAGTCATAATAATCTATCCGATTTAATCCGCTGGATACTTTGTAGTCAAGTTTTGTATCAGCGATGTTGTATTTGTTCTTAAGAGTGTTCTGGAGTTGAATTCCTAAGTCGAACATTACGGAATCTCCAATAAATAAAAATTTGCGATAAGGTACGGTTAGTTTGGGTTTGGCTGGAGTTTGCTTTTTTGCAGGTTTTGGGGGAGGAGGTGCGGATTTTGTGGCGGTTTGGACTGGAGAAGTTTCGGCTTTTTTGGGGATGCTATCGAAATTGATATCTTTGATTTTGCTCCAAAAATCTTGTTCTGATTTCCTGAAACTGTCTATTTCTATTTGGCGCGCTGCTTGTTTGATTTCGGGAGTTGCGAAAGGAGTTGAAGCAAAGTTTTTGAGAAATAAGGATAAGTTGGAAAATATTAAGGTGAGAATTACAGAAGTAACTATTAGTAAAATTTCTCGATCTTTCATAGGAAGTCATTAGTTATTGGTTATTGGTTATTGGTTATTAGTTATTAGTTATCAGTTGTTAGTTATCAGTTGTTAGTTATTAGTTGTTAGTTGTTAGTTATTAGTTATTAGTTGTTAGTTATTAGTTATTATAGCAATCCTAAATCATTTTCAATAACTGGTTAAGAGGCTAAGAGCCTAGGAATCGATGTCACTTTTGAAGAGCCTCCTGCGAAAAGGTCGGCAGAGCCTCCGGATCTGCGTTACCAGGCAGAGCCTGGTAACGAGTAGAACGAGTAAATCACTTAGGATTGCTATAGTTATTAGTTGTTAGTTGTTAGTTATCAGTTATTAGTTATTGGTTATTAGTCATTAGTCATTAGTGCTGTCCCCTCCTAGCGAACGTCCAACGTCATCAGGAAGAAGGAAGAAGGAAGAAGACATATACAGGAATCTTTTTAGCGATCCCTATTTTACGTTTAATTAGGTGGATTTATTTGCTTTTTTAGAAATTAAAGTAAATAAAAGGTGGGACGGTGCTCGGCCCCAACATCAAAATAGCATACACGAACAGCGAAACTAAGACAACTCTCAAGAAAATATTTTTTAAGGAAAATACTCTTTGCAAGAGTTGGGAAATTCTCTCGCCCCAAATGTTGATCGCGCCAATGATGGCAATTACTAAATACAATTGCCAAAAGTTAAATTGAAAAGTTGCAGCGGAAAAATTCAGAATTCCCTGAAAAAAATTCATTGCAGTTTCCCAGTTGGGCGTGCCGAAAAATACCCAGCTACAAGTCACAAAGCTAAATGTTAGCAGCCAACTGCAAAATTTAGCAAGTCGGGGAAAGGAATAGTCTAATTTTAGGTGGATAGCTTGGGGAATATCTTTGCATAAATGGTTGACAATCAATCCTAAACCGTGAATTGTTCCCCAGACAATAAAGTTTAAACCTGCGCCGTGCCAAAATCCGCCGATCGCCATTGTTATCAGTAAATTTACGTACTTCCTTAATTTCCCGTATTTATTGCCGCCTAACGGGAAGTAAACGTAATCTCTCAGCCACTCGGAAAGACTGATGTGCCACCTTTTCCAGAATTCTTGCAAGCTGAGCGATCGGTATGGCATATTAAAGTTAGCAATGGGTTTGAAACCCAGCAAACAAGAGATGCCGTTAGCTAAATCCGAGTAGCCGCTAAAATCTACGTAAATTAAACATGAATAGGAAATTGCCGCGAGGATTAAATCGATGCTGCTGTATTGCTGGGGAACTGTGAATGGGAGTTGGGTAAAGTTAAACAAAAAGCTCGATAAAGTATATTTTTTGAAGAGTCCAGACAAAATTAAAACTATGACTTCTTCGATTTGATAGTCGTATTTTTTGGGTGAATTTAGCTGGGTGTAAAACTCCCTAGGCCGCGATATGGGCCCGGAGGCAATTTGAGGAAAGTAGGTAATGTATATGGCGTAGTCTACAAATTTAGGACAGGGGATTTTTTGTTGGTAGCAGTCGATTAAATGGGAAATCATTCTAAATGTGTAGAAGGATACGCCGACTGGGGCGATTATTTGCAACATTTGAATGCTGGCGGGAATTTGTAGTTGGTTGAGTACCTCAAACAAGGATGTTACAAAGAAGTTGCAATATTTAAAGATGCCGAGGTTGGCAATGTTGAAAATTATGCCGGAAATTAAGGCAAGTTTTTTATATTTGCCGTAGCAGGTGGCTCGGAGAATGATATAATTGTAGGCAGTACCTAAAACTAGGAGTAATAGAAAGTCTAAACTCCAAAATGAATAAAATAATAAACTGGAAATTAGCAAGACGATTTTATATAAACCGACTTGGGACTTCAAGGATATAATTATGCTAAAAATAATTAGAAAAAATACTAGGAATTGGTAAGTTGGAAATAGCATAAATTTTAGAATATCAAACAACGTTAGGGCAATTTATAAAGGTTAAACATACCAATAAAAAGGTTCGTAGTGAGGACTTTAGTCCTTCATGAATGCGGACTAAAGTCCTCACTACGAACTTAGGGGAATGGCGATTCTCTGGAGTAGTTGAGAGAATGGGGAACTGCTGTATTTTAATAAGTTCGATCGCGCGCTGCAGTCGCAGAGTACAAAAAATTTCCCTAGATTGCGGGCTGCAAGCTTTTGCAAAAGCTCAATTATGTTGCAACTTCAGCAGAATTAACCGCACTCATAGATTCACAATCGTGTTTAAAGATTATGATAGTTGTGAGACGATATATTAACGGATAACAACAGGAATCCCCTTGATTGCGAGGAAGCAACGTGCAGCCAACAGACCCTAGCAAATTTACCGATGAAGCCTGGGAAGCGATTGTCAAATCCCAGGATGTAGCCCGCCGCTTTGCCAATCAGCAGCTAGAGGTTGAACATTTAGCGATCGCCATTCTCGAACAGCTCGCGACAGCAAACACGATTCTCAGCTTGGCTGGAGTAGATGTAACCCGCTTAGCGCAACAGTTAGAAGCTTTTGCCAAACGACAGCCCAAAGTTACCAACGCTGACCAACTATACCTCGGTCGCGGCTTAGACGTGATGTTAGATGCTGCTGAGTCTGCCAAACAGACTTGGCAAGATAATTTTATCGCCATTGAACATTTATTAATTGGCTTAGTAGAAGATGAACGAGTTGGTAGGCGATTGCTGACTAGGGGCGATGGGCCGCCCGGTCGCCCCGGTTACGATCGCAAATCGGCCCCAGGGACGATCGATCGACCAAAACTCGAAGAAGCAATCAAATCAGTCCGCGCCACCGCTAAAGTCTCAGAAAAAAGTTCCGAAACCGCGAAAGCCGGCCTCCGCAACCCTAAACCCCAAGGAGATAGCGAAGCCAATTCCGACGCCCTCAGCAAATACGGCCGAGATTTGACCGAAGCCGCCAAAGCAGGAAAACTCGATCCAGTAATCGGCCGCGACGAAGAAATTCGCCGCGTCGTCCAAGTTCTTTCGCGCCGTCAAAAAAACAACCCAGTATTAATTGGCGATCCCGGAGTCGGAAAAACTGCGATCGCCGAAGGTTTAGCGCAGAGAATTGTTAACGGCGACGTGCCCGAATCTTTGAAAAACCGCCAGCTATTTAGCCTCGACATGGGCAGTTTAATTGCTGGGGCAAAATTCCGAGGTGAATTTGAAGAACGATTGCGATCTGTCCTGCGAGAAGTTATCGATTCCGACGGGCAAATTGTCCTATTTATTGACGAATTGCACACCGTAGTTGGGACTGGTGGCGGTGGCAGTTCCGGTTCGGGAATGGATGCCGGAAATTTGTTGAAACCGATGTTAGCCAGAGGCGAATTGCGCTGCATCGGCGCTACAACTCTCGATGAATTCCGCAAGAATATTGAAAAAGATCCGGCACTGGAACGCCGCTTTCAACAAGTATTTGTCGGCGAACCGACTGTGGAAGATACGGTTTCAATTTTGCGCGGATTGAAAGACCGCTACGAACGCCACCACGGGGTCAAAATTACCGATTCGGCGCTGGTTGCTGCTGCAACTCTGTCTTTTCGCTATATTTCCGATCGCTTTTTGCCGGATAAGGCGATCGACCTCGTAGATGAAGCGGCCGCCCATTTGAAAATGGAAATTACCTCCAAACCCGTGGAACTGGAAGGGATCGACCGCCGGGTGATGCAGTTGGAAATGGAAAAATTGTCGATTGAAGGCGAGGGAAAAGGTTCTCCAACCCCCACCATCAGCCCCCGGATCGAACGCATCAAAACAGAGATTGACATCTTAAAAGTCAAGCAGGAAAAATTGTCCTCTCAGTGGCTGGGCGAAAAGCAGTTATTGGATGGCATCAATAAATTGAAAGCAGAAGAAGACCAATTGCGAGTGCAAATTGAGCAAGCAGAAAGAGCTTACGATTTGAATAAAGCCGCGCAGTTGAAGTACGGTAAATTGGAGACGGCGGTGCGCGATCGCGAAGCCAAGGAAGCCGAACTTTTGAAACAGCAAGCTCAAGGTTCTTCGCTGCTGCGGGAAAAAGTTACTGAGGGTGACATTGCCGAAATTGTGGCGAAATGGACGGGAATTCCGGTCAACCGATTGTTAGAGTCGGAACGCCAAAAATTGCTGCAATTGGAAAGCCATTTACACAAAAAAGTCATCGGTCAAGAGGAGGCTGTAACGGCGGTTGCTGCGGCGATCCGGCGGGCGCGGGCTGGTATGAAAGATCCCGGTAGACCGATCGGTTCTTTCTTGTTTATGGGCCCCACAGGCGTGGGAAAAACTGAGTTGGCGCGGGCGTTGGCTGAGTTTTTGTTTGACAGCGATGATGCGATCGTCCGCATCGATATGTCGGAATACATGGAGAAGCACAGCGTCTCTCGATTAGTAGGAGCACCCCCCGGATATGTCGGTTACGACGAAGGCGGACAACTTTCCGAAGCTGTGCGGAGACATCCTTATTCGGTAGTGCTGTTTGACGAAGTGGAAAAAGCGCACCCGGATGTATTTAACATTTTGCTGCAAGTGTTGGATGATGGCAGAATTACCGATTCTCAAGGTCGAGTGGTTGACTTTAGAAATACCGTAATTGTGATGACTAGCAATATCGGTAGCGATCACATTTTAGAGGTGTTTGCGAAGAAGGAAAAAACTCCCAAAAAACCTGCTAGTCGCAAGCAGGAAACGAAGGAGGTATCAATTCCCAAGACAGATTATAAAGTTGATGATGATGGTACTGTCGAGGTGTCAGCTCAGCGAGTTGATATTGATAGTGAAGTTAAGACGGGAAGTAAGTCTGAAAGTAAGTCTGAAAACAAGTCTGACAATGAAAAATCCTTGACTCAAGAACGGGAGACAGACGAAGAGTACGAACAAATGTTAAAACGAGTGATGACTGCTTTGCGATCGCACTTCCGGCCCGAATTTCTCAATCGGGTAGACGAGATCATTTTGTTCCACACTTTGAGCAAAATCGAACTGCGGCAAATTGTCACCATCCAAGTTAAGCGGATCGAGCGGTTGTTGGCGGAGCAAAAAATCACTTTGGAACTGTCAGATGCGGCGAAAAACCATATCACAGATGTCGGTTACGATCCAGTTTACGGCGCTCGTCCGCTGAAACGCGCTATCCAGCGGGAGTTGGAAAACCCGCTAGCTAACAAGATTCTGGAAAATGCGTTTGTCGAAGGCGATACAATTGCGATCGACTGCAAAAATAACAGTTTGCAGTTTCGCAAAAAAGACTCTCTCCCCGCGCTAGTAGGTAAAAGTTTGTAGTTACCGAACAGCTAGGAACAGGCTGTCCGGCCTGTTCCACCAAAAATAAATCTTCTTGTTTCCCAGAAAGCCTGGTAGTTTAAAATTATGAAACAACTAACTAGAATCACTCTGAATCCAGAAGTAATGGGAGGAAAACCCTGCATTCGCGGCTTGCGAGTCAGTGTTGGCACGATAGTCGGACTGATGGCATCGGGACACTCACCGTCAAGCATTTTGCAGGCCTATCCCTACCTGGAAGAAGCAGATATATATGAAGCGCTTGCTTATGCAGCCTGGCGAGTTGAAGAAGTAGAGATTCCTCTCAAAATAGCGTGAAAATTTTGATTGATATGAATCTGTCACCTGAATGGACTATCGTATTTACTAAATACGGAATAGAGTATCTTCATTGGTCTACTGTCGGCGATCCTCGTGCCACAGATCGTGTTATTATGGAATGGGCGCGAGTAAATGACTATGCCGTATTCACTCATGATTTAGATTTTGGCGCACTGCTGGCCGCAACCCAAGCTGATGCTCTAGCGTGTCATTCAAGTACGTATTCAAGACGTGCTGCCTGCTAATATAGAGAGTTTGATTGTGGAAGTGTTCCATCAATTTGAGGCACAAATTGAGTCGGGGGCATTCATTTCTGTGGATGAAACGCGCTCTAGGGTGAGAATTTTGCCGATTACACTTCGATAATTATTTATTACCTGTTCCACAAAAATTAATCTGCTTGTGGAACAGGTCAGAAAGCCTGTTATTCAAAATAGTCAAGCCTGCTACTTAATATTACTAATTGCCCATCGTGCGGCTGGTGTAAGCATCCATGCTGTAAGCGGGAACGCGAACGCTGTAATCAATATCTGTTCCAGTCACAGCTTTTGCCAGTTGTTCAAAAGATTCGTTGTTCCAGTTGCGATCGTGGATGGGCTTTGACTGTTCGCCGAGGAAGTATGCTTGAGTGCCAATCACTGAGGCTGCTACCCAACCGACGATTAAAAGGGCGATTACGATAGTCATAGCTGTTTTTCCTTAACTTTTGTTGCGTTATGTAAACAAATGTAACAAACCGTGAATGAGAATGTCAAGGTGGTGTATGTTCGTGGCAACCGTCCAGCAGGTAGTAAATACCACACCTTTGAGGAAACTAAGAGAAGGTGACAGGACTTGACCGGAATTTGCGCGTGTAGGGCCAGCAGCGCCACCAGTATGTAGCGTCTGCTAGCGCGCACCGATGCAGCATCCGCCACCAGACTCGAATTTTATGCTGTATCGGTGCGCGCAGAATTCATGGCATCTTATGATGAAATTTTAGTTAAGAATTTATAATTTTTGCGTTTAAAATTTACGATTAAAACTATGCCACTAGCATGAGGAACTGGGCAAAGATATGAGTTATAATCTATCGGTTTGGATTTGAAACAACAAATCTTAATTACTAAATCTCAATTACCAAATAACCATTACCAATTACCCAGACAAATTATGGCAATTTCAATGTTAAATGACGATCCCTTGTGGTTCAAAGATGCTATCATTTACGAAGTACCAATTCGCGCTTTTGCCGACAGCAATGCAGACGGCATCGGCGACTTTCAAGGACTGACAAAAAAACTCGATTACCTGCAAAACTTGGGAGTAACAGCCATTTGGGTACTGCCATTTTTTCCCTCACCGCTCCGAGACGACGGCTATGATACATCTCACTATACCACCGTCAACCCGATTTACGGCACCTTAGATGACTTTAAAAACCTTTTAGAAGCAGCGCACCAGCGGGGAATTCGTGTCATTATTGAGTTGATTGTCAACCACACTTCCGACCAGCACGAGTGGTTTCAGCGAGCGAGGCGCGCTCCGAAAGGCAGTAACGAAAGAGATTTTTATGTGTGGAGCGACACGCTGGAAAAATATCAAGATGCTCGGATTATTTTTCAAGATTTTGAAACATCTAATTGGGCTTGGGATGCGGTAGCAAAAGCTTATTACTGGCACCGTTTTTATTCCCACCAACCCGATTTGAATTACGACAATCCTGCCGTTCGCCAAGCCATCTTAGATGTGGTAGATTTCTGGTTGGCATTGGGCGTAGACGGATTGCGAATGGATGCTGTACCTTACCTGTACGAGCGCGAGGGTACTAACTGCGAAAACTTGCCAGAAACTCACGCTTTCCTCAAACAGTTGCGCCAGCACGTAGATGAAAAATTCCCGAACCGGATGCTGCTAGCGGAGGCGAATCAGTGGCCGGAAGATGCGGTTGAATATTATTCGGCTGGGGATGAATGTCACATGAACTTTCATTTTCCGTTGATGCCGCGTCTATTTATGGCTTTGCACATGGAAGATAGCTTTCCGATTAGCGACATTCTCCAGCAAACTCCGCAGATTCCTAATAACTGTCAGTGGGCATTGTTTTTGCGGAATCATGATGAATTGACGCTGGAAATGGTGAGCGATGAAGACCGAGATTATATGTATCGGGTTTACGCTCAAGACACTCAGGCGAGAATTAATTTGGGTATCCGCCGCCGATTGGCTCCGCTGATGGGAAATAACCGCCGCCAGATTGAGTTGATGAATGCTTTGTTGCTGTCTCTTCCTGGTACGCCGGTGCTTTATTACGGCGATGAAATTGGCATGGGTGATAATATCTATTTGGGCGATCGCAACGGGGTGAGAACTCCGATGCAGTGGAGTAGCGATCGCAATGCCGGTTTCAGCCGCGCTAACCCGCAGCGACTGTACGCGCCGCCAATTGTTGACCCTGAATATCACTACGAATCTGTTAATGTGGAAGCGCAGCGGGGGAATCCCAGTTCTCTGTGGTGGTGGATGAAACGCTTGATTGCTGTGCGCCAGCGCTTCCAAGCATTCGGTCGCGGAACTTGCGAGTTTCTGTACCCAGAAAACCGCAAAGTTTTAGCTTTTGTTCGCACCTATCAAGACGAACACATCCTGGTAATAACCAATTTATCCCGCTTCGTCCAGACGGCAGAATTAGACCTTTCGCCGTTTAAAGGTGCTGTTCCAGTAGAGATTTTCGGCCGGACTGAGTTTCCGCCAGTTGGCGAATCGCCTTATTTTTTGAGCTTGAGCCCTCACACGTTTTACTGGTTTACTCTTACTGTCAAGCAAGAGGATTTTTCGGTGAACGGTTTGAATACAGATTTGCCGAGTTTGGCGATCGTCGGTACTTGGGAAACTGCTTTTTCTCCTAAAAGTCAGCTCAACAATATGTTGATCTCTCTTTTGCCGAATTACTTGCAATCCAATCGCTGGTTTAGCGGTGCAGACAGGATAATTCAATCATTAGAAATCAATGAAATTGTACCTGTTGGATATAAAAATAGTGCCGGGGAGCAATCTACGGTTTACATTCTGTTTTTGCATTTGAATTATACCGAAGGTATGGCGGAAACTTACGTTTTGCCTTTAGGTTGGGAAGAACTCAAAAACGAGCCGGACGATCGACCGACGATCGCGGGCCTGCAATTCCCAGAAACCAAGGAAGTCGGAGTGCTATTTGATGCTGCGGGGGATAAAGGTTTTCTGAGCGAGCTGCTGGGGGCGATCGCCACCAATGCCAGTTACCAAGGTACAGCGGGCGAACTCGTAGGAATTGCCGACAATTTCTTGAACTCAGAACAAGATTTATCGCAACTAGAACCGTACCTGTTCAAAAAAGAACAAAGCAATACATCGGCCGGTTACGGCGATCGGTTAGTCCTGAAAATCTTGCGAAAATTCGAGGAAGGAATCAACCCAGAATTAGAAATCGGACGCTTTTTAACCAATAGCCAGTCGCTCGAAAACTACGCTCCCATTGCCGGAGAATTGGAATATCGCACAGCCGGTCAAAAACCAGTTACAGTCGGAATACTGCAAAAACTAATCCCCGACAGCAGGGATGCTTTGTCTTATACATTAGACTCGCTGCGCGACTATTTCGAGCAAGTAATGGCAGTAGAAGCAAAGTATGCAGGCGATATTTTATCTACTTCCCCCGAAGATTATTTACCCAGCGCTTTGACCGCACAAATGCGACAGTCAAGCTCGCTACTAGCCGATTTATCCCTAGAAGTACCCGCATTAGCTCGCGAACTAATCGGCTCTTACTTCGCATCAGCAGAACTTTTAGGTCAGCGGACAGCCGAACTCCACCTCGCTTTAGCTTCGGACACAGAAAATCCCGCTTTTGCTCCAGAAAATTTCACCTCATTTTACCAGCGTTCCATCTATCAATACATGAGAAATCTGGCAGGAAGAACTTTGCTGCTGTTGAAAAAGCGGCTGTCTAAACTGCCGCCAGAAACGCAAAAGTTGGGACAAACTCTTCTCAACCGCGAAGACTTGCTGATGGAACGTTTCAAGTCTATTTTGAACTTGAGAATCACCGCCGACAGAATTCGCTGTCACGGAGACTTTCATTTCGGACAAGTTCTGTATACAGGGAAAGACTTCGTAATTATTGATTTTGAAGGAGAACGTAATCGACCGTTAAGCGAGCGGCGGATGAAGAGGTCGCCTTTGCGAGATGTTGCCGGAATGCTGCAATCTTTCAATTACGCCGTTACTATGGCGCTGCAGAACGAAGTAGAAAGTGGGATGATCCGCCCTGAAAACTTACCTGAAATGCAGCAGTGGGCGAATGTTTGGCACCGCTGGGTTAGCCTGACTTTTCTCAAGAGCTATTTGTCAACAGCAGCGGATGCAAGTTTCTTGCCAAAATCTGTACCGGAATTGGAAGTTTTGCTGAATGCTTACATCTTAGAAAAAGCGGTTTCTGAGTTGTCAGATGAACTCCAGTACCGCTTGGATTTGGCAGAAATTCCGCTCCAGCGAGTTCTGCAATTGCTTCAGGTCGAGCGTCAGTCCTAGCTGATTTTTAAGTATTAATAAAAGGTGCGCGCAGCGCGCACCTTTTATTAACTAAATCTGCTTTGATAACGATTTTATCGGCGAATAGAATTCGTGACTATACAAACAAAGTCCGCGCAACGCGAGACTCAAGAATCAAGAACTTTGCATTACTTAAAATAAAGAGCTGCTTGATACAAAACTTGTTCTTGATGCGTTAACAAAGTACAATCAGAAAGTGGGTAAGCTACACAGGTAACAGCGTAGCCAGCTTGCGATTCTGACGGCTTCAAAAACTTTTGTTCGCTTTGGTCGATTTCACCACTGAGCAGTTTAGCAACGCAAGCAGAACACTCTCCTTGCTTGCATCCATTGGGCAAGCGGATGCCGGCATCTTCTGCTATATCTAAGATATACTGGTCGTCTGGTACGGCGATCGTGCGATCGAGGGCGAGAGCTTCATTCACCAGCCGAACTTGATAAATTGCCATTTCCACCTCTGATATTATTTCCGAGTTTAAGAAGGAGGCGGTTGAAACCGCTTCTTATCAAACGAAGTCCGCGCAACGCGATACTGAAGAATAATTGATATTAGCGGAATTATCGGCTGCTAGACAAGTGCTTGTTGATATTCTAGATGTTCATCTAGATAAATAGCGCGAATATCCTCCGGCAGATTTGATTCTAAAGTTTGATATCCTTTTTGGAGCAAAGCCTTGACTTGAGCGGGCGAAATTGCTTCACCTTCTGCTTGCAAATAAGCTGCGATTCGTGTTTCGCTCCAGCGGAAAGTCTGAGCCATCAACACGACTAAACGCGGCAGCGGGGCCAACAATTCTAAGGCTTGTTTGACGTAACACCAGAGGGGAGGCGGAGCGGATTGCAAGGAGTAGTGAATCGACTCTACAGGTGGCAATTCGGCTTGATTGATGCAGATAGCGGTGACATTAATCAGCCAGTTTTGGAGGCTGAGATTTTCGCCATCAGACTCTGGGATTTCGTGGCGCAAATCTAGGCCTCGGAGCTCGTGATAGATGTGCAGCCAGGTGTGGGCGAACAGGTAATCACCTTGTACGGGCGATCGCACGGAATGGCGGATCAGGGAGTGGACAATTTGAGCGTAGCGGCAAAAAATTGCCGTGAAGAAGCGACCTTGATCGGGATGGTTTTGAAACAAAGTCAATAATTCGCGATCGCTGTGGTGGAACAGGGATTTAACCACAGGATGGTTTAGTTCGGAAAAAACAGGTGTTTGCACAATTGTTCTGGAAAGGTTGTAGGAATAAATGCTGGTGCAGCATGATTCTACACTAGGATCTACAGTTCATGCAACTGCTTAAAACTTGTTGATATTTACGTCAATTTAATTATATAATAGAGTTGTAGGCGATGCTGCATCAATCTAAATTGATACATATAAACTATATGTATCCAGCGCACATCAAAAGATAATTTATTGTTTCAAGGGTAAGATTCTTGTATGTCTAGCATTAATACTGGTATCGAATGGTGCGATCGCACATGGAATCCCACAACTGGCTGCGATAAAGTCAGTCCCGGCTGCACTCATTGTTATGCAGAAGCCTTAACAAAGCGTTTCCATACTAATTTCCCTAATGGGTTTACTTTTCAAGAACACCCCAAGCGTTTGAACGAACCTAGAGGTTGGCGAAAGCCAAGTCGTATCTTTGTCAATTCAATGAGCGATTTGTTCCATGAAGATATTTCTCTTGATTTTTTGAAACAAGTCTTTGATGTAATGCGTGAAACTCCTCATCACATTTATCAAATCCTTACCAAGCGAGATAAACGTTTAGTAGAGTTAGCGCCTCAACTTGAATGGTCTGATAATATTTGGATGGGCGTGTCTGTTGAAAATCAAAACTACGTTAACAGGATTGACTGTTTGCGACAAGTACCTGCAAAAGTCAGATTCCTATCGTGCGAACCACTTTTAGGTGCTTTGGAGCTTGATTTAAAAGGCATTCATTGGGTAATAGTTGGGGGAGAATCGGGGGTAAAACACCGTCCGATGCAGGTAGAATGGGCGCAAAGTATTAGGGATCAGTGTCAGGAGGCTGGAGTCGCGTTTTTCTTCAAGCAATGGGGAGGTAGAACACCTAAAGCTGCTGGCAGACTTCTCGATGATAAAATTTGGGATGAGATGCCAAAAGCTGAGAATAAACAGAGACAAAAATTGCTTAGATGATCGAAGATGAATAAATGCTAGTAACAGAGGAGCAATTATTACAACTAAAATTTAATAATCATATTATTCTACTATCTTTAACAAACTATTTAGTGTGTAAGGCTTTTTGGAACCAGGTTTTTGTATCTCTAACATCCCTTCTTGATACAGTGAACCTAGAATATCGTTGTAATACTGAGTTCTTTTTAAACAACCCAAATCATTCAATTTTAAAATAATATGAGTAATTACATCTTCAAAAGATTTCCATTCTGATTTGAATTCACGCAAAATTTGGATAGATTGTGTTTTAATTATAGCGATGCGTCTTTTCTGTTCTGCTTCCCATTCTTTATCAAGAAATTTTTCAATTCCTTGATAATTATCTTGAAAAAATAAGAGTTTATCTTCGTCACAAACAAAATCGTTCAGAAAAGAACCAAATGCTTTTTCTGGATGATTGCTGCCAACTACAATACTGTATTGAGGTCTGACATCATTATAAGTCTCCTTAATTTCAAAGCTAGTTACACCTCTAAAACCGCCTTCTTTTCTCATTCTTTCTTTGAAGTATTCCAGCGCCCACCTTTCAAATTTTTGAGGCTCACTTTTTAGTTCCAGCCACTTTGGTTTCCAATCTATATCAGAATTAACACCTAGAAGTTTTGTCAAATTTTTTATATAAGTCTCGGCAGTTTGTTGTTCTTTAGAATTAGCATAGGTAGTTTTGTACTGCCCAGCATTACGAGCTACGTGTATATTGTGAAAAAGTAAAAACAGTTCGCCCTTATACTGGCTGACATAGTTTCCTATTTCGCATATATTATCGAAACTCATTCCTTTAACAGCAAAGGTATCAAGAAAAAATAATGTAGGATAGTTTTGCAAGTCTTTCATTAGCTCAGGCAAAGCAACTTCAAATGTTTGTGGATTATAGATTTTATATGACAATTTTTCTGCTAAACGTTCACAATGCTCATGAAGCTTTCTATTGAAATTACGATTAGATTCTATAAATAAACATCTTAAGTTTACACGATTTTCTTGCCTGAAGAGTTTCGCACATTTGAGAGCTATTAATGGTGAACCATCAGTATTTTCAAATTCATGTTTATATTTCGACCAAAAATTTGAATTATTTACAAAGTCTTCAATTCCTATTCCTTCTGTATATTTTCCTACTCCTGCGAACCCATCGACATAATTTAGATGCTCTGATTGATAAGCTTTTTGACCACCAAGATTGTAACAAAAACACTGAATATACCTTAGCATTATCCGATGCTTAGATGCTGACCATAACCGTTTTCGAGTAAAGTAATTTTCTGACTCATTTGAATTTTGTGGAAATAGAGGTAGAGATAGTTGATCGCCTTCCATTTTTTACACCAGTGCTATTATAAATTGTATTTGTAATTTATTTTCTAAATAGAGCGTAGCATAAAAAAGAAATCTGTTTACATTAAAAAATGTAATCCTATTTTAATTTTCCCTGCAACCACCATAACCGCCGCCGCCCGGAGTTTCAATTACAAACACATCCCCCGATCGCATTTCCACACTCGCCGTACTTCCCAACTCCTCAACATTTCCATCAAATCTCTCCACATAATTCCGCCCAACTTTCCCCGCCTCACCCCCATGCAAACCGCAGGGAGAAATCACCCGCCGCCCCGATAAAATTCCCGCCGTCATCGCCTCCAAAAACCGCACTCGCCGCACCACTCCATTACCCCCGCGATGACATCCATTCCCGCCGCTATTAGCCCGGATTGCAAAACTTTCTAACAACACCGGAAACCGCCATTCTAATACTTCTGGATCGGTTAAACGCGAATTAGTCATGTGAGTTTGCACCGCATCAGTACCGTCAAAACTTGCACCAGCACCCGAACCGCCACAAATTGTTTCATAATATTGATAGCTGTTATTTCCAAAGGTGAAATTATTCATAGTGCCCTGGGAAGATGCGATCGCCCCCAGCGCACAATACAAAGCATCCGTAATATTCTGCGACGTTTCCACATTTCCCGCCACCACCGCCGCCGGATAGCGCGGATTCAGCATACAGCCTGCCGGATTGATGATTTCCAGAGGTTTCAAACAGCCCGCATTTAGAGGAATATCGTCATCTACCAAGGTGCGAAAAACGTACAACACAGCCGCTTTACACACCGCAGCCGGAGCATTAAAATTGTTAAATTGCTGAGAAGATGTGCCAGTAAAATCTATTTTTGCACTGCGCGCCGACTTGTTAATTGTAATAGCTACCTTAATCTGTCCGCCACTATCCATCGGATAAGTAAACTCGCCATCTTGCAAAACATCTATTACGCGCCGCACCGATTCTTCAGCATTATTTTGCACGAAGCCCATATAAGCTTGTACCATTTCTAAGCCGTAACATTCTACCATCTCGATCAGTTCTGCTACACCGCGATTGTTTGCAGCAACTTGCGCTTGCAAATCCGCGATATTTTGTGCGACATTGCGAACAGGAAAATCTCCATTTGTGAGAATGTCCAGTAATTCTGGTTCGCGAAATTTGCCCTCGCTTACTAGCTGAAAATTGTCCAGTAATACGCCTTCTTCAGTTACAATTTTACTATTCGGAGGCATGGAACCGGGAGTGATGCCGCCGATGTCGGCGTGGTGTCCCCGCGAGGCTACATAAAACAAAGGAAGAGAGGAAGAATTATCAAATACGGGAGTAATTGCGGTGATATCTGGTAAATGCGTGCCGCCGTTGTAGGGATTGTTAGAAACATAAACATCTCCAGGTTTAATTGTATGAATTTGTGCTAAAATCAAAGCTTCTACGCTTTCGCTCATCGAACCTAAATGCACGGGAATGTGCGGCGCGTTGGCAACTAATTGCCCGTTTTTGTCGAATATTGCACAGGAAAAGTCGAGGCGTTCTTTGATGTTGACTGAGGAACTTGTATTTTGTAATGTAACGCCCATTTGTTCGGCGATCGCCCGAAATAAGTTATTAAAAATTTCCAGCAAAACAGGATCGGCTCCAACCGCAGATAAACGCGAATTAACGCGGATGCGATCTGCGTCTATCTCCGTCGATCTGCGGTTCAAAATTAAATCATTATTTTCGGTGATGGTCGCTTCCCATCCAGGCTCTATAATATTAGTTCCAGTTGCTTCTACGATCGTAGCCGGCCCGCTAATGCAGTCGCCCGATCGCAAATCGTCCCTCCGATAAACAGGCGTTTCCCGCCACTCACCAGCAACATACATTTGCACGGTAGAGATTGGCTGCTGGGCGATCGATTCCGCGTCACGATAATTAGCAACTATCGATTCATCCGGCACATTCATGGTTTCTACAACTTCCACCGAAACCGCTTCCACAATCAGCGATTTTTCCGGCATAATAAAACTGTATCGCTGTCGGTGCAAGATTTCAAACTCAGCCTGCATCTCCTCAAGATTTCCAGCAGAATTTACCATCAAAACCGAATCACTTCCCTGATATTTAAGATGCAGCTTCCTCACAACCAAAACCTCAGACTCTCCCTCAGCGCCCTCTGCACCTCTGCGGTTCAATTCCCTCTTTCCCTCCGCCTCCAATTGCGCTAAAACATCCTGTAAATCACCAATTAATTCATTAGTTAATAATTCCTCGATCGCCCTTTCGCGAATAGCCCGCACATCCGCCAAACCCATACCGTAGGCGGATAACACCCCCGCATAAGGGTGAATGAACACCCGTTTGACGCCCAAACTATCGGCGATCGCACAAGCGTGTTGGCCGCCCGCGCCGCCGAAACAGCACAATGTATACTCCGAAACATCATAACCGCGCTGAAGCGAGATTTTTTTCACCGCATTAGCCATCTTTTCCACGGCGATCGCCAAAAAACCCTCAGCCACCTGTTCCGGTGTCCTCTCGCCCCCAATTTGACCCGATAACTGCACAAATTTTTGCTTGACTACTTCAGTGGCGATCGGCAAATCTCCATTCAATCCAAACACTTTCGGGAAAAAATCCGGTTGAATTTTCCCCAACATCACATTACAATCAGTCACAGTCAAAGGGCCACCTTTGCGATAGCAAGCAGGGCCTGGATTAGCGCCCGCAGACTCCGGCCCGACGCGGTAGCGCGCCCCGTCAAAAAACACAACGGAACCGCCACCGGCTGCTACAGTATGAATTGCCATCACGGGCGATCGCAATCTCACCCCAGCAATTTCTGTCTCAAATTCCCGTTCGTATTCGCCGTTAAAATGGGCGACATCTGTCGAAGTTCCGCCCATATCAAAGGTAATAATTTTATCGAAACCAGCCTTTTTACTGGTTTGAACTGCACCGACTATTCCCCCAGCCGGGCCGGATAAAATACTGTTTTTGCCTTGAAATTGTGCCGCGTCCACTAAGCCGCCATTCGATTGCATAAACATTAATTTGGGGCATTGGGCATTGGGCATTGGGCATTGGGCATTGGGCATTAATAATCCCTCGTTCCCGGAATCTGCCTCGATTAACTGACTGATTACTTGTTCGACGTATCGACGTAAAATCGGAGATAAATAAGCATCGACAACCGCAGTATCTCCCCGCGAAACCAGTTTCATCAGCGGGCTAACTTCGTGAGATACTGAAATTTGAGAAAAGCCAATTTCTTTCGCTATTTTAGCAACTTGTTTTTCGTGTTCCGAGTAGCGGTAGCCGTGCATGAATACGATCGCACAACTGCGAATTCCCTCATCGTAGGCTTGCTGCAAAGACGGGATAAAATCGGGATTGACAGCCATTAATTCCTCACCTGTAGCGCTGTAGCGTTCGGCAACTTCGATCGCGCGATCGTACAACATTTCTGGTAAAATAATGTGGCGGGCAAAAATATTCGGGCGGTTTTGATAGCCAATTCTCAGCGCATCGCCGAAACCTTTAGTAATTAACAGAATTGTGCGATCGCCCTTACGTTCCAGCAAAGCATTTGTCGCCACCGTCGTACCCATTTTAATCGCTGCAATCTCCCCCGCCGGGATCGATTCCCCCGCCCCAATCCCCAAAATATCGCGAATTCCTTGCACTGCTGCGTCGGTATAGCGATCGGGATTTTCCGACAGCAGCTTGTGAATTACGAGCTTACCATCGGGCTTTTGGGCTACTATATCGGTAAAAGTGCCACCGCGATCGATCCAGAATTGCCAGGAAGTGCGATCGTAAAAAACATTCATATCTTCTTCTCCCATCTTCTTCTTTCTTCCTTCGCGCCCTTCGCGTCTTCGCGGTTCGTTAAAATAAAATTATAGATACCCAATAGCCTCAACCAAACCCCGACAAACACCAGCAAGAAAATCCAAATCCAAAGTCTCAATCTTATCACTCGGTTGATGATAATGCGGATTCCGCATATTAGCCGTATCCGTCACCATAATAGCCGGATAACCATTATCCCAAAAAGGAGCGTGATCGCTGCGGCGAGTATCCGGCACAATTAAACCTCGATTCGGCACCGGCAACCACTCGCAAGGCTGACCAGATTTGCGAATATTCCCGCTCAAAGTAATCATATCGCGAACAGTCCGCAAGTTCCCAATTAAAGCAATAAAATTGCCAATATTCGGATAAAAATATTTCAGTCCCGCCGGATAGCTTTGAGAGTTGGGTTTGTTGTTGCAATAACCCAACATTTCCAAAGCAATCATCAACCGAATCTGCTGTTTTTTTTTTTAAGTTAGCAGCATGATGGCTGCTTCCCCAACAACCGTATTCTTCCATATCGAAAGCAACTAATTGTACTGGATATTTTAGCGGTTGAAGTGCGATCGCCCTTGCGAGTTCCAGCAAAACAGCCACCCCAGTAGCATTATCATCAGCCCCAGGCGTACCGGGTACAGAATCGTAATGAGCACCAATTACGATCGGCAAATTTTCTTGCTTCCCCCCCTTAGCAAGGGGCGATCCTTCTTGCTTCCCCCCCTTACCAAGGGGGGGACTGAGGGGGGGTAAATCCAAGATAAAATTGTGATGAATTCGCCCGCGCACTGCAAAATCGTCGATTTCTACAGTACCCCACTGTCGCAACTGTTCGCGGATGTATTGCTGAGCATAAAAATGCCCTTCGGATGCGAGGTATGGGTTGCGATCGCGTACAATTTGAATTAGGTGGCCCTGCAGACGTTCTTTGAGATCCATGCGATCGCAGATACAATGAGTACACTCAGATTATATGGGATTGAATTATGATTGGAGAAGTCAGAATCGAAAATTATAAGTCCATTCAAAAGCTGAAGCTAGAATTAGGACGAGTAACTGTATTGATTGGTGAAAATGGCTGCGGCAAGAGTAATATCCTAGAGGCGATCGCCCTGGCTTCGGCGGCGGCTGATGATAAGCTGGATAACGAGTTTTTAGCATCTAGGGGCATCAGAGTTACAGAACCTCAATTTATGCGATCGGCTTTTGAAATTGACAATTTGATTAAAGATATCAAAATTGAGTTAAGAGGGAATGAGGTACAACCATTCAGTTGTATTTTACAAAATGATAATTCTCCCTATTCTAAGTGGGTTAGTAAAAATTTTTTGGGTGATATTGAAACTTTTCTAAAAACTGCTGTTAAGAGTGTTATTGACAAATACGGTGGGGCAGAAAAACTCCGATCTATATTAGAAGAAAAAAGGGATTTTTCAGAACCAGAACTATCAAGATTGACCAAAGAGTTGCAAGCATTCTCGCTGATAATTTCCCTCAATATTTTTATAATTTATTCTCCTGAAAACCAAGCCTTAAGAACTTTTGAAAAAGAAGGTCAAATTCAACCATTAGGCATTAATGGAGAAGGTTTGTTTAAACTTTTAAAATTTTTGAGTTCAGATAACCCAGAGCAGCTTAATGAAATAAAGAAAAAACTGCAATTGATAGATTGGTTTCAAGATTTTGAAGCTCCTCCAAATTTATCAAATATTCAAAGCTCTCTCCAAATTAAAGATAGATATTTAGATCCAGATTTAGCTTACTTCGATCAAAGAAGTTCCAATGAAGGGTTTTTGTTTTTGCTTTTTTACTTTGCTTTATTTATTACCGATATCACACCTAATTTTTTTGCAATAGATAACATTGACGCTTCTCTCAACCCCAGATTGTGCCGCAGATTAATCCAAGAATTAGTCGAATTAGCAAAAAAACACGACAAACAAGTTATATTCACAACCCACAACCCGGCAGTTTTGGACGGTTTAGATTTAGATGATGATCAACAGCGGCTGTTTGTGATCTACCGCAATCAATTAGGACATACTAAAGCCAGACGCATTCTCAAACCTGAACCTCTCGAAGGACAGGAACCTGTCAAACTATCCGAGGCTTTTTTGAGAGGCTATATCGGCGGACTTCCTAAAAATTTTTAATATGATTAGTTTTGGATTGGTTACAGAGGGACTTACTGACCAGATTGTTATTGAGAATATTTTAGCTGGATATTTCGATAGTTCGGATTTAGATGTCAAACCACTTCAACCAGAAAGAGATAAAGACAATCAGAATAAATCTCAATACGGCGGTTGGACTCTAGTTTTTGATTATTGCAAGTCAAAAGATTTTCGAGAATCATTTCAATTTATTGACTATATCATTATTCAAATAGATACTGATGTTTCAGAAGATTATAATATCGCTCATCAAGATGAAAATGGTGAGTTTATTCCTCAGCAGTTGATTGCAAAAGTTATTGAGAAATTTAGAGGCGCGATAGGTGAGGATTTTTACAGCCAAAATCAACAGAAGATAGTGTTTGCAATCTCTGTACATTCTCTTGAGTGTTGGTTGCTCCCACTGTATTATACAGATAAGAAGAAAAAAGCTAAATCCAAAAACTGTCTCGATACGTTAAATCAGGCACTTTCCAAGAAACATGATTTTACAATTGACGCTAAAAATCCTGATTATTATCGAGAGATTTCCAAACAATATGTCAAGCATACAGTTTTGATGAAGCATTACGAAGATAATCCTAGTTTAAAAAGTTTTATAGAAGAGATTCAAGGTAGAAATATTCAAATTTTTGAAGAGGATGACTGGTAACTATCCAGATTTTTATGTCGTATAATAGAGACAAAAATTAGGAGATTAGTATGCAAGTATACAAACTTAGAGGTAAAATAGATGAGGCTGGGAATTTAGTAGTTTTGGAATCCCTGGATATGCCGCCCGGAGATGTGGAAATCATCGTTTGGCCGGTGGCTGATGCTGTTAAACTGGCTAGCGAGTCGAAAAGTGCGATACCTGAGACACCTCAGACGAAGTTTAAAACGAAGGTGAAAGCATTTCAAGCTTTGTTTGAGAATACTCAGCCTGTCCCGCCTGACTTCGATGCAGACGAAGCTAGATGGGAAGCTTTGAAGGAGAAACATAACTTGTGAAAGTCCTCATAAACACCAATGATTCAAGACTTAACGAATTATCCCCATAGCAGTTTTCAATTTTCTGAAATAGAGGACACGGCAGTGCCATTTCCCTACCTGAAAACGGCTATAAATTTCTCTGAAATACAGGACACGGCAGTGCCGTTTCCCTACCTGAAAACGGCTATAAATTTCCCAAATCTCTAAATTTCTGACTCCAATTCTGTAGCCCGCACTTGCACGGGAAATTCAACTTTCTTGAACTCTGACGACTCTAATAATTGCACTTTATCCTCACAATTAGCTTCACCCTTCCGCACTTTTCCCAATTTTTCCGCCAAAGTATCCCGCTGGTTGATTAAATAAATACTCACCAAAGTCAGCCCTACCCCCATAGATTGCAGCGAATTCAACACCTCGCCCAAGAACAAATTGCCGAACAGCAAAGCAAAAATTGGGGTAAGAAACGTCAGAGAACTTAAACTCGTCAAACTGCCGCTAGAAGCAAAATAAAAGAATAAACCGTAGGCGATCGCACTTCCGAACACGGTAGAATAACCTAGCGCCATCCAACCCGAAAAATCGATATTCACAAACTGCTCAGACTCAGTTGCAGCCGAAATCGCCAACAGCGGCAAACCGCCCAAAATCATGTGCCAGCCCGTCGCCACCACCGGGTCAACATAGCGGCAAACCCAGCGCACCAAAACCGTACCCACAGCCATCGACAAAGCCGCCAACAGCATCAACCATTCCCCACCCTCAAAGAACTGTTCCATACCCCCAGAAACCTGCGTGCCTTCGGGAGAAAACAGCCCCAAAATCCAGCCATCGGGCAACCCAATCAAACTGATGCCGATAACGCCAATCACCAATCCCAACCAGCCCCAAAAACCAATTTTTTCTTGAAACAACCACAAACACAAAATCGCCACAGCTAGCGGTTGAGAATCAATCATCACCGAACCCAAACCCGCACCGGTTTTCGCCAAACCTTCGGCTAAAAAGCCTTGAAACAAAGTACCGTCAACTAAAGCAAACAGCGAAATCCACAGCCAAGCTTTCCAACCCGCAGGCTGTGCCTTTCCCATCAGCGCCGCCGCCAACAGCACTAACACGCCTGCAGGTACTAAACGCACAAATGCCACAAATAGCGGTGTCGTGTGCGGCATGACTCCTTTCATCGCTACCATCGCGGTTCCCCACAGGAAAAACGGCGCGATTAGCAACAGCGGCGCAAAGGGCAGTTTAGAATCGGTAATTTTTAGCTGCATGGCGGGGGCTCCAAATAATTGATGAGAGTGGCTCTCAGAAAAATAATGTAGATTTGTTAAGCAATTTTTACAATTATATATCGAAGGTGGGTTAAGTGTGATCGACTGATCGGCAAGAAACCCAGTTTTTTCACCCAGATATTCGCTTCAAACCCTGAATCTCTGCAAAAAACCCGGTTTCTTCAGTCTCATCGAGTAGCCTTCTTCCCTCTTCCCTCTGACAACAGCCAACAGCCAACTGCCAACTGCCAACTGCCAACTGCCAACTGCCTTCAGATGAGTCACACTAGAAGTTAGCTACAAAATTTCCTACATTGCCTGTAAACTGCCCATGATTTGGCCATTCAAGCCCCGCTACCGCAAACAAATCGCCCGTATCGAAGTCACCGGAGCCATCGCCGGAGAAACCCGCAAACGAGTTCTAGAAGCGCTCAAAACCGTTGAAGAGCGCAAATTTCCCGCCTTGCTGCTGCGGATAGACAGCCCTGGAGGGACAGTCGGCGATTCCCAGGAAATTTACAGCGCGCTCAAGCGTTTGCAAGAAAAAATCAAAATAGTCGCCAGTTTCGGCAATATTTCAGCTTCTGGCGGAGTCTATATCGGCATGGGATCTCACCATATCGTTGCCAATCCCGGTACAATTACCGGCAGCATCGGCGTGATTATCCGGGGTAACAATCTAGAAAAGCTGCTAGAAAAAGTCGGCGTTTCTTTTGAGGTGATTAAATCGGGGCCGTATAAAGATATCTTGGCATTCGATCGACAATTGACCGAGCCAGAACAGCAAATTCTGCAAGACTTGATCGACACCACCTACCAGCAATTCGTCGAAACCGTCGCAGAAGCCCGGAAACTCCCAGTTGAAAAAGTCAAAACCTTTGCCGACGGTCGCATTTTTAGCGGTCAGCAAGCCTTAGAATTGGGTGTGGTCGATCGACTCGGAACCGAAGAGGACGCTCGCCGCTGGACAGCCGAACTCGCAGGCCTCGACCCGGAAAAAACCGAGTGCTGCACGCTAGAAAAAGCTAAACCTTTCCTAAATCGGGTCTTGGGGAGTAGTCTGGATACATCCGGGCTTTCAGCTTACAAAAACTTGCTGGAATTCGAGCTTTCGACTAGCGGTTTACCGCTGTGGCTGTATCGCCCGTGATTTAATAGTCAGTTGGCAGTTGGCAGTTGCTAATTGGCAGTTGCTAATTGGCAGTTGGCAGTTGGCAGTTGGCAGTTGGTAATTGGCAGTTGGTAATTGGCAATTGGTAATTTGTAATTGCAACTCACAACTACCAACTACCAACTAACAACTCACAACTCACAACTACCAACTCACAACTCACAACTCACAACTCACAACTACCAACTCACAACTACCAACTAACAACTAACAACTAACAACTAACAACTGACAACTGACAACTAGCAACTACCAACTGACAAAAAAATGGAGAATATTTGCGTGGAATGGCAAGTGCGGGCGATTCGCGGGGCAACAACTGCTAGCGAGAATTCGGTGGAAGCAATTCGAGAATCGGTGAGAGAACTTTTAGATGAATTAGAAACAAGAAATAATTTAGATCCGCAATTAATAATTAGTGCTACGTTTTCTGTCACCCGCGATTTAGATGCTATCTTTCCGGCCGCGATCGCCCGCGAACGTCCCCGCTGGTGCAATGTTCCTTTGTTGGATGTCCAACAAATGCACGTTAAGGGTTCTTTAGAACGCTGCATCCGCTTTTTAATTCACATCAATTGGCCGGCACATACCGAAATTTATCATCCTTATTTGCGCGGAGCTCAAAATTTGCGCCCCGATTGGAATTTAGCTGTGGCGGTGGCTGGGGAAAAATAGACAGCTCTTTCGGATCTTTGGGGAAAAATGTATATTTGGCTGCAGGGTAATTGGTAATTGGCGATCGATTCGGAACCTATTACCCATTACCAGACATTAGATTAACCGATCGCCAAAATATCGGGAGAGCCGTTTGATTTACTAATAAATTGCAAAAAAAACCGGCTTCTCGAAGAAACCGGGTTTTTATTAATCAGTGGCTTTCTTGTGATGCAGCCTAATCCCTAAAAAGATGTCATATATAAAACTCCAAAAGTCCTTTTTCCCTTCCAATATTCCCAAACTTTGAGGAGAACCCTTCTCATCCAACAGCGGCTTTACAGCCTCGTAAGCCGGCTTGTAATTGTACCAAGGAATTGAAGGCCACAAATGATGGATCAGGTGATAATTCTGCCCCAAAATTAAGATATTCAGAATCGGACTCGGATATACTCTGGCATTTTTCCAGCGATCGCGCTCGTGAAACGGACGGTGCGGCAAATAATCAAAAAATAACCCCAAGGCTAAGCCCACCACCAAAGCAGGAGAAAACCAAAAATTCAGCACGTAACCTAAATGGTCGTATTGAATGGAGATACAAACCACTCCAATTACAAACAAACGGCTAAAAAACCATTCCCAAAGTTCGTATTTCCGCCACAGTTTGCGCTTAAAGAAGAAAATCTCGTGGTAAAAAAACCTCGCAGCAATTAACCACAAAGGCCCGCCAGTAGAAACATAATGGTCTGGATCGTTTTCTGGGTCATTAACGTGGGCGTGATGCTGCATATGTACCCGCGTAAACACCGGGAAAGCAAAGCCCAACATCAGCGCGCTACCGTGTCCCAAAATAGCGTTAATTGTGCGATCGCGGTGCGCCGCATTGTGAGACGCATCGTGAATCACCGTTCCAGCCATGTGTAACGCCAGCACGTTCAGCAAAAAACAACACCAATCCGGCCATTCCCCGTACCAGTAACCCACAAAGGAAATCGCGATCGTCGCTAATGCACTCACAAACAACAGCAGCGTCGGATTCAAGTCACCGGGAGGACTCAGAAACTCTTTCGGCACTGTCAGCGGCCGTCCTGCCTCCGACATCTTTGTTAACACTCCTTAATATTTCACCCTTGCGTAGTATAAGATACAAGTCTCCCTATAGTAAAGTTTGGTAAAAAAACTGAATCTAATGTATCGCCCACTAAGTTTAGAGATGTCTCTGGACTCAAACTCTTAGGTGCGCGGGACAATCCCAAATATCCAATCCCAAATTAAAATTGTTTTACCCGCAAGCTGACCAACTTTTCGAGACGGGATATTTAAAATTTCGCCCGATCGCAAATTCGATCGCCACAATGGTAGAGTTTTTGTATTATAGGCATCTTGACCCCGCCCAAAAACGGATACAAGTTTCCCACAAAACTCGCCAGCAGCCCCAAATTTTAGACTAAGAGTTCAGATCCCAGATTCATCTGCAGACTAAATCTCAAATCTAAAACTTGTAAGCCAAAGTCGAAGAATCTCAAATCTTAAATCGACCGACTGTCTTTCCACCCGCCTCCCCAGAACACCGCTGATGCAATTGCCAAAAGCCCTACGCCGAACTAAAATTGTCGCCACCATTGGCCCTGCCACATCCCAACCACAAGTGCTGCGAAACCTCATAGAAGCTGGTGCTACAACTTTGCGACTCAACTTTTCCCACGGAACAGAAGAAGACCACCAGCGCAGCATTCGCTTAATCCGGCAAACTTCCTTTGAACTCAACCAGCCGGTCGCCATCCTCCAAGACCTCCAAGGCCCTAAAATTCGTTTAGGGCGCTTTGAAACAGGCTCTATAGTTGTCAAAAACGGCGATTCCTTCATTTTGACCAGCCGCCCGGTGGTCGGCACAGAACTCATTTCTTCCGTCACCTACGAGCCCCTAGCTTCCGAAGTCCCAGAAGGAGCGCTGATTTTGCTAGACGACGGGAAAGTAGAAATGCGCGTCGAAAAAGTAGACCGCGGCGGGGGAGAACTGTTCTGTCGCGTCGTCGTTGGCGGGCCGCTTTCCAACAACAAAGGCGTAAATTTTCCGGGAGTTTACCTGTCAATCAAAGCCCTGACTGACAAAGACCGCAAAGATTTAATGTTCGGCCTCGACCAAGGTGTCGATTGGGTGGCTTTGAGCTTCGTGCGGAATCCCCAGGATATGCTGGAAATTAA
The DNA here is from genome assembly GCF_036705185.1 of Microcoleus sp. B4-D4. Lineage (NCBI taxonomy): Bacteria > Bacillati > Cyanobacteriota > Cyanophyceae > Oscillatoriales > Microcoleaceae > Microcoleus > Microcoleus sp. B4-D4. The sequence goes on from NZ_JAUBTX010000005.1 coordinate 116,367, forward strand.
AGAACTGATTGCCAGTGCGGGCAAGCAAGTACCGGTGATTGCTAAGATCGAAAAGCACGAGGCGATCGAACAAATGGAAGAAATTCTCGCCCTTTGCAACGGCGTGATGGTCGCCCGGGGCGATTTGGGAGTAGAACTTCCCGCCGAAGACGTGCCGATTTTGCAAAAGCGGCTGATTGCGACTTCCAACCGCATGGGCATTCCGGTGATTACCGCGACCCAGATGCTCGACAGCATGGTCAACAATCCCCGTCCTACCCGCGCCGAGATTTCCGACGTGGCTAACGCGATTCTCGACGGAACTGATGCGGTAATGCTCTCCAATGAAACCGCTGTCGGCAATTTTCCTGTCGAAGCGGTGGCGACGATGGCGAGAATTGCCATCCGCATCGAAAGGGAAGAAATTAAGCGCAATATTAGAAATGTAGAAGATGTCGGTCGATCGATCCCCAACGGCATCAGCCAAGCAGTTAGCCAAATCTCCGAACAGCTAAACGCCGCGGCGATTATGACACTGACCAAAACCGGCTCTACAGCCCGCAATGTCTCCAAATTCCGACCGAAAACTCCAATTTTGGCAGTTACTCCCCACGTAGACGTAGCCCGACAACTGCAATTAGTCTGGGGAGTCAAACCCCTGTTGGTGCTAGATTTGCCCTCCACAGGCCAGACATTTCAATCTGCGATAACTGTCGCCCAAGAAAAAGAATTATTGTCCGACGGAGATTTAGTGGTGATGACCGCCGGTACTCTGCAAGGGGTTGCCGGATCGACGGATTTGATCAAAGTTGAAGTAGTGACAGCAGTTTTAGGCAAAGGCACCGGTGTCGGTTTGGGATCGGTAAGCGGGATGGCCAGGGTGGCTCGCACTGCTGCAGATGTATCGAATTTCCGCGCTGGAGACATTTTGGTAGTGGAGCACACTAGCGCCGATTTTGTGGAGATGATTCGCAAAGCAGCAGGTGTGGTGACGGAAGAGGACAGTTTGACTTCTCACGCTGCAATTATCGGCTTGCGCTTGGGCGTGCCGGTGATGGTGGGCGTGGAGAATGCGATGCGGATAATTCGGGACGGCACTATGCTGACGCTGGATATGCAGCGGGGTTTGGTTTATTCCGGAGCCAGAGCCGGCTCAACTGACGGGGAACTGGTTGTTTGACAAGTTCTGAGTTAGGAGTTGTAGAGTGTTGAAGAAAATTCTACAACTCATTGCTTTTTTCTGGAATTTGTGCTATGATTCTAAATTGTCTGTGCCGATGTAGCTCAGTGGTAGAGTAACCGATTCGTAATCGGTCGGTCGCGGGTTCAAATCCCGCCATCGGCTTTGGGTTTGAGCTGTTTTTGCGAAAACGAAGCCATTAAATTTATATCAAATCCTCTCTTCATCGGAATAGTAAATTTACTGTTGACTGTTAACTGTTGACTGTTAACTGTTAACTGTTAACATCACCAGGAGTGCAGCCGGAATTGATATTAACTATTAATTAGGTTTGTAGTGAGGAATGCAAGTCCTGATTGATTAATTAACGAAGAGAGAAGAAAGAACAGGCATTCCGAAGGATCGAACGGTTAATTAGGTTTGTAGTCCAGACTTTAGTCGTGATTAATTGATTTTATTTTGGAGGGCGAGGGACGCGAGAACTCAGCGGGCTGAGGATTTGATTCAGGGCGCGCAATTGTTCCGCAGTGCCCAAACAAATTAGCATATCTCCTCCTTCGATCGCAGTTTCTCCAGTTGGCCCCACAATCAAATGGCCGTCAGCCCGCCGCACTGCTAAAACTAAGGCCCCGGATTGCGATCGCAACTTGGCATTTCTTAAAGTTTCTCCGACGTACATACAACTATTCGGATCTACCAGAAATTCTTCCATGTAAAAAGAATTTTCGGTTCCCGTCAAAACCCCATCTAAAAAATCCATAACTTGAGGGCGCAAAGCCGCCGCCGCCATGCGTTTGCCGCCCGTAATGTAGGGGGATACAACCACATCCGCGCCGCCCCGCTGCAACTTCTTTACGGCTTCTTCTGTCGTGGCGCGGGCGATCGCCCGTACCTTCGGATTCAGAGTTTTCGCCGACAGCACAGTGTATAAATTCTCGGCATCCGAAGGCAAAGCTGCTACTATGCAAATTGCGCGATCGATCCCCACATTCAGCAAAGTTTCATCGAGTGTCGCGTCTCCCTGCACGCCCTTGTACCCCAGCGCCAAAGCAGCCTCAATCGACTTTATCGCCGAATCTACCACCACAAAAGGGATATTTTCTGCCTCAAATTCCAAAGCAATCTGCCGGCCCGTGCGCCCAAAACCGCAGAGAATATAATGCCCGATTAAAGAATCTACCAAACGCCGCTGCTGCCTAATTCTTGCTCCTTCTTGAAAATAGCCTTGAATGAGCGCTTCTGTAAAGCGGTTAACGATATAACCAATCACCATCACACCCATCAAAATCAGGCACATGGTAAACATTCGCGCGCGGCTACCGAGGGGGTGTATTTCGCCATAGCCGACAGTTGCTAAAGTAAATACAGTCATATAAGCTGCATCCAGCAGTGACCATTTTTCCACTTGCCAATACCAGAGAGTACCCGTGCAAAAAACGCCACCAAGGGCGATCGCGCCGCCCGTTAACTCTTTTTCCAGATGCTGATACTTTTGCTCTAGAGTTGAATACACCTATCGCCCTGACCTATTACTGATTAGCTGCTACCAAATTTAAGCATATCAATACTTACATAAAAATCAGGTTTATTTGAGTAATTTTTTCCTCTCAACTCTTCAATTTTAACTCGATTGACTGACAGAGTTTTAACCATTGTCATTACTCACATTTGCTGAAATCCTCACGCTGGCCACGATTGCGCCAGGGAATTTATTCCCTGACTAATAGCTTGAGTCTGTTAAAACAGACTAACTTTTTGGTTTTTTGAGCTTTTTTTATGGAATGTGAGATGGCTCGCCGTGGGTTTGAACCGAAGGCTGGTTATTTGGTAAATAACAAATTAAAAATGTGGGTAAATATCGGGTTTTAACTCTGTCGCAGATGTGACGATTGCTGGAATTTGCGATCGGCAATTATGGTAGTGCGAGATGTCGGTTGTATTAGGAGTATTTTGGCGATCGGCTAGAATGCAAATAATGCCTATTTAGCCGATAGCCAAATCCACCTCATCTGATAGTATTCTTCTCGGGTGAAAAGTTTTTTGAGCAACTGTACTGCCATAATTTACCGTTCTTCTAGTTCTTGATTCCATTATAGTTAATGGAAACACAGCTCTATTAATAAATGTGGAAGGATTTTTTTTGACGAACCGCGAAGGCGCAAAGGACACGAAGGAAGAGAAAGGAAGAGCTGAGAACAAGGGGAAGTCAAAAATATCTATCAATAGAAAGGTGTATCTGGCTGACTGATTAAGTATCTTGAAAATAAGCAGCCAGAATATTCGGCAATCTGCAAAGGTTGGCTGTTTTGGCAGGCAGCACAATAATCTGAGTTAGCATAATTTGATTCCATGCAAAACACCCTAGAGATACTTTCTTCTTCTGAGTCGCCGAGTCTTCCCAAAAAGCCACCCGCGCTACCAAATTATGAAGCAGCCGATCGCCAATTTGTCAATTTGCTAGAGGTAGATGATTTAGACAAGACGGTGGCGGCAAAACCTTTACTCGTCAGCGATTTTGAAAGCGCGATCGCCTTTGCCCTGGGATCGGCCTATCAGGAAGATTCCGCCGACGAGGCCACTCACCGCTTCTTGCAGCGCGTGCTCTACCGCATCAACCGCCTCAACTTATTTTGGTACGACGATTTGCGCCGCTACAACAACGAGCGATCGCACTATTTACGTTCAGTGCGCGATCGCATCGAAGCACCCTGGCAGCAATGGGAAATCGCCCAAATCGACGTTGCAGCGCTGCAAAACATCGAGGATGTCAAGCAAGCCCTGCGCGATCGCGCGGCCGCTGATGTCGATCCAGAGCTCACTGAGATCGATCGCTACCTGCGAGAACAGATGACTGAAGAGGGATACAAGCACTTGCTGGCGATCGCTTCCTTCGACGGTTTAGTGGAAGCCAGCCGCGTTTCTCGCATCATCGGCGGTGCCGGCAACGAAATTCAGTCAACCCTGACGCGGGTGCTGATCGAAGAATACGGCGGCGGTCGCTTAGCCCGCAAACACTCGACCTATTTTGCCCAAATGCTGGCAGAATTCGGGATGAGCACGGAACCGGAGGCGTATTTCGATTTGGTGCCTTGGCAAGTGCTCGCCAGCATCAATCACAATTTCCTGCTTACCGAACGCAAGCGCCATTTTCTGCGCTACAACGGCGGACTGACATATTTTGAAGTGGCGGGGCCCGTGGCTTACCGCAATTATCTAGCCGCCGCCCAGCGTCTGGGCCTCTCGCAGGCTGCGATGGGTTATTGGGAACTGCACATCCGCGAAGATGAGCGTCACGGGCGCTGGATGCTTGATGAGGTGGCGCTACCGCTGGTTGACAGATACCCGCAGGAGGCGTGGGAGTTGGTGTTGGGCTACGATCAGGAGAAGTCGATCGGCGATCGGGCTGGTGCTGCTGTGGTGCGATCGATCCAAGCGGCAGAACAGAATTAAACTGCGAGCTCCCAGCTATCTCTTGCGGTTGCGTCAGTCACAAGCTTTTACTCAACTCGTGCAGTTTGTGACTGATGCACCATACCAAGGCTCGATCTTAAAACGCTGTCATTAACTGAATTAGTTCGATCGACAAATCTCTGCGCGACTTTTGCTGTTTCTGAAACAAAACTCCAGCCAGCAGATAGATATTGTCCGAATAAAAAGCCATTCCCTGTTTTCGGAGATTGGCGATCGCGCTTTTCACCTTGGGCTCCGAACTGTAATAGCCAAAAGTTAAAGGTGCAATCTCAAAATTCGCCACCGAGTAGTCTAGATCCAAGGCATAATCGATCAAACCCACAGGATTAGAATAGCTAGAAACCATCAGTAAAACTCGATCGCAGTCCAAAGATAAAAGTTTCTTAGCAATTGTCGAACCATCCGTCCCGCCGTGCAACAGCGGCTGATAAATATTGTCATCCACCGCAGGCAAATAAGGCGGATTGGAGATTACACAATCCGCCGACTCGTATAAAGGCGAATCAAAAAAAGAACAATTGTTGACCGTGTATTGTTCGCTGAGTTGATATTGCTTAATTTGAGACTGAGCAATTTTCCAAGCTACATTATTTAGCTCAAATCCCTGTATTTCCCCGTCAAAATCTGTTCTCAGCAAAGACTTAATAACTGGACTTCCCTCTCCTGAACCAAACTCTACGATAAGTTGAGAATTGTCGCTGGCATTTAACACTAAACTTTCCAAGCAGTGCGAGTAAAAATCTGATTCTTCCGGGCAGTGGAATACCTGTTTGAGAGGATTGGATGAAGTGAGCATAAATTCTGTAACAAAGTTTACTATTTTAAAAGTATCTAATCAGTAATAGTGCAGCCATCTGTCCCAAGAGCTATTTAATAAATTTTTATAGCACTTCGATCCAAAGATAAGGGAGAGCTCGCTCCCTCATTTTTCGTTCGATTCCCCCATTTAAAATCTCAACTCAAAAAATGAAAAATCTATAGCAGTTCGATCTAAAGATGAGGTATTGAGCGATCGAGTTCTCAATCCCTCAATTCTTCAATCTCAAATCAAAAAATGGAAAAACTCTTCCTGTTTGACTTCGTGCGATTGTAAAAGTATTACTTTCGATTGAACGTAAAATTAATAATATTCATCCTATTGATAGATTGCAATTCCCTAGCAATCCGTTTATCAATTTAAATAAGTGGTTCCCCGTTCGAGCGAAAGGAAACTGTGTAAGCGAGGAAGAGCCTAGGCACACGATTAGATCGGCTCTTCCTCGCCTGTGGGCCCTGCTTTCGCTCGAACTGAGCAGTCCTACAAATCCTGCGAGGATTGCTATAGTGATTAACAGGTTTTATATAAAATTTATTGTGAGCCTAGAGTCCCATTAGGATGCCGTTGCTCTATCAGCAAAATTTTGGTAATTTCCCTGCTCAAACAGGCCTTAATCTGACTTGGGCTTTTTTACCTGCGAACTCAGAAAATACGTCAGCGCAGCGATTACTAAAGCGATACTCACTCCTAATGAAAGGATGTTCGGATCGCCGTTCCACTTAACTACCTGGCCGAGATATAATACGCTCAATACGACGACTATCACGCTGGCAAGTTTGGTTTTGAGGTCGTCTATGGTGTGAATTTCTAGCCAGTCTGGTACTTTGATGCGCTCGTCAATAAACAGTTCGTAAAGTCCGAGTGCCGTAATGTAAAATACTGTGGCTAACAGAAACAAATCTACAACTTCGACAAAGGACAGAATCAGTGTTTTAGAGTTTTCGCTGGAAATCGGCCCTGTAGTGATAATGTAGCCGATGGTAGCGATCGTTTCTAGGGCACCGTAGATCAAAAGTGTCACAGAGGCTACAAAAGAACCGAGTACAGCAATTATCATTAGATAGCGACTTTTGGCAAGAATTCGATGCAGCATAGTTGATATCCGCTGGGGAAATTTGTGAGAGAAGAACCGCTCTCTGGCATACCTTTGGCTTTACTATATCAGGGTTTTGCCCGATCGCACTGACCAGCAAGCAATTGTGCTGCGGCCGCGCCCCAAGCCTCATCAAAACCTTGCCGTTGAAAGGTTACGGGCGAATTCGGCAACCAGCGGGCGATCGCCTGAGAGCTTTTTGAGATCATTGAGTTTGCTGGGAAAGTTTGATCCGTAGGCTGCGAGTGACAAAAATGCCAGCAGCAACATCAGAAACAGTAGCGCTAAAAAAATATTCAACTAACTCATCTGAGGGAGTTAAGCGAACGCAACACTAAACCTCAAAATCAGAGAAACCGGGTTTATATGCCCTATCCCTAAGTTTTGATGGATCTCGTAAACCCCAAAAGCAAATATCATCCACTTGAAATAAACGCCATTTTCCGAAATATTCCTAAAGATGAATGGCGAAGTTGCCAGAGTGGTAATACCTTATAAAGTATGGACACTTTGGTGTGATTTTCCACGGAAAATCACACCAAAGTAACCGCAATCAATGGGCTTCATTACCTTGATTGTCCCGCAGTGAATCTTATAAAAGTTGTAAGTTACGCTGTCAATTTAAACCTGCTGTTTTGGCCTCAAAACCCGATCGCAGGAATCTATAATGCAAAAGCAAGCATAATCATGAAATCTTCTAAATTGTTGTTGAAAGTTATTTTAGCAGGGGCTTGTAGTTTAGGTTTGGCAACGGTTTCCTTAACAGTGCCTGCCTCTGCCCAGTCGGGAGGTACCGCAGGCACTGGCACCAGCGGTACAGGCGCTGGCACCAACGGTACAGGCACTCGCACGGGTACGGATGCAACTGGTACAGGCGCTGGTACGGGTACGACAGGCACTACTGGTACGACAGGCACAACAGGCACAACAGGTACGACAGGCACAACAGATACCACTGGTACGACAGATACCACTGGCACAACAGGCACAACAGGCACAACAGATACCACTGGTACGACTGGTACGACAGATACCACTGGCACAACAGGTACAACCGATACCACTGGTACGACTGGTACAACCGATACGACAGGTACAACCGATACGACTGGTACGACAGGCACAACAGGTACAACCGATACCACTGGTACAACAGGTACGACTGGTACGACAGGCACAACAGGTACAACCGATACCACTGGTACTGCTGGTACAACCGATACGACTGGTACGACAGGCACTCCTGGTAGTGCTGGTACGACAGGCAGAACTGGTACTGCTGGCACTACCGATACGACTGGTACGACAGGCACTCCTGGTAGTGCTGGCACGGGTACGACAGGCACTCCTGGTAGTGCTGGTACGACAGGTACGACAGGTACAACTGGTACAACTGGTACGACAGGTACAACTGGTACAACTGGTACGACAGGCACAACCGATACAACTGGTACAACTGGTACGACAGGCACTCCTGGAAGTGCTGGCACGGGTACGACTGGTACAACTGGTACAACTGGTACGACAGGCACTACTGGTACGACAGGCACTACTGGTACAACTGGTACGACACCGATGCCGGCTGGTACGACAGGTACAACTGGTACTACCGGAAGCTCCACAGACGTTACGACAGACGTTACGACAGTGACGCCGGCTGGGGCGAATTCTGGAGTTTTGAGTGCTCGGCGCGATCGCCCCAATAACTTCGGTTGGCTGGGCGTGTTCGGCGTGTTCGGTTTGCTCAACTTGCTTCGGAAAGACCGTACAGCGTCCGATCGCACTTTCACCCGATCGGAGTAAAACTGAATTTTGTAGGGTGCGTCAGAACCTCGCCTTTTCTCTTGTGTTTGAGGCAAAATCTCTGACGCACCCTACCACTTTGCCTAAATCGATCGTAATTTTCTCACGGGCGATCGCACTTCAGCGCTGATTTATTCAAACAACACAAAATTAGTCCTGAGTGTCCACAAAAACAGTCACAGCCGCCACAGCGATTAACATTTCATCATTTTTATCATTCAGAGAGGCGATCGCCCTTCCCGCCACCACCATGCCTCCTTGCTCCACAATCAGAGTTTTGCTACCAAAAGGCAGCACCGCCAACACCTCATCGGGTCGCACTTGTTCCGGGTAAGGAACAGCCACCTTAACCTCCACAATCATCTGATTTGGGTCAGTCAAACCCGCCACTTCCCAGACACCTAACAGAGCATTATTGGCGATCGCATTCCGTACAGCCCTAGCCGCCGCTACAGTCGGTTCCTGCCCGTGCTGGTCAATACCCATCCCCATTTCAATGATGAAACATTTACGTGCCACAGTTACCCCTTCGTTGATATTTGCTTGCAGTCGTTAGCGAAGCCCCCAAAGAGGATCGCACTCTTTCTCAAAACAATACAATTATCTCCCAACCTGACCGCTATTTATATTATTTTATCGATCGATACAATCACAAAATAATCATCCCAGTTTCAACAAATAATGCAACTGTATGCAAGCATCAAAGCCCAATAGTCATCAATCATTCTCAATTTAATATCTAAAACTTGTAGAGTGAAGCCGAAGTCGAAGAATCTAAAACTTGTACAGCGAAGCCGAAGTATCTAAAATCGTCTAATACCATTTTTCTAAAGATGTGCTGATGAAGTCTTAGCCCCCCCTTACGAAGGGGGTTGGGGGGGGTAATATCTAGCGCTACTTTATGAAATTGGTATAACTTATGGTAGTATAACCCAATTCACGACTCCTCGCGGAAAGCCAAACTCATCTCCAGCTTAAATCATGGATAGTTTTCTACCAATTGCCTACTTTCAAAACCAATTTCTGCCATTTAGCGACGCCAACATTTCCATAGCCACCCACGCCCTGCACTACGGAACCGGAGTTTTAGGCGGGTTGCGAGGAATTCCCGACCCCCAAAATGCCGATCGCATCCTCCTATTTAGATTAGACCGCCACTGTGAAAGATTAAGTCAAAGTGCTAGCTTCCTCCACTGCGATTTACCCGCCGACAAAATTCAACAGATAATCATTGATTTTGTCCATAAAAACCAGCCCACAAAATCATTTTACATCCGCCCTTTCGTCTACACATCCAGCTTAGGAATTGCCCCCCGACTGCACAACGTAGAAACAGACTTCTTTGTCTACGGATTAGAACTTTCAGACTACTTGCCCAAAGCAGGAGTCAACTGTAGAATTAGCTCTTGGTACCGCCAAGAAGACCGCAGCTTACCCTTGAGAGGCAAAATTAGCGGCGCTTACATCACCTCAGCCTTAGCCAAAACAGAAGCAGTCGAATCCGGCTTCGACGAAGCGATTATGATGAACACCCAAGGAAAAGTCAGCGAAGCTTCAGGAATGAACATATTTATCGCCCGAAACGGTAAATTAGTGACACCAGGTTTCGATCAAGATATTCTCGAAGGAATTACCAGAGACAGCGTTATAACTATCGCCAGAGACTTAGGAATAGAAGTCATAGAAAGACCAGTTGATAAATCAGAACTGTTGATTGCAGACGAGATTTTCCTCTGCGGAACCGCCGCCAAAATTACCCCAATCAACCGAATAGAAAACTATCAATTGCCTCAAAACCGACCCATCACCGAAAAGATTTTGGACAAACTCACCGGGATTATCGAAAATCGCGACAGCCAATACAAAGACTGGGTATTTGCGATTGACCTAAATTGACCGTTTGTAGTGAGGACTTCAGTCCTTCTTTTCGTGACCAAACTCCTCACTACAAACCATCACTCGCTCCTTTATACAAGCAAGATGAATAGCAGAAATTAAGAAATGCGATGGAATCTCAAGAATTTTATGAAAAAGGATTTGACCTCGGTCGTAGAGGGCTGTACCATGAAGCAGTTGAAGCTTTTACTCAAGCAATTAATCTCAATCCTGACTTTGTAGAAGCTTATATGATCCGTGCTGATGTTCGAGCTGCTGCTGGAGATTTACAGGGGGGAATTGAAGATTTTGAGAAAGCTATGGATATTTACAGGGCGAGAGGACAATCGCAAATAGCTGATATGCTTTTAGTTCCTTGGGGTGCCCTGCACAATCAAATTAGGTTTAAGGACTAAAGTCCGAACGATCGAACAAAGTTTACCCGCACAAAACAGCCGCGTGATGGCGAATGTGATCCTCCATAAAACTCGCTATAAAATAATAGCTATGATCGTAACCATCCTGCATCCTTAAAGTTAGCGGTTGTCCCGCTTTCGCACAAGCCTCCGCGAACACTTCCGGCAACAACTGCCCGTCAGCCAAAAACGAATCAGCAGTGCCGCAGTCAATCAGAATCGGACGGTTGTACTGCGCTGCCACAACCAATTCGCTAGCATCCCAAGCGCTCCAAATCTCTTTGTCACCACCGAGGTAGTTTGCAAAAGCTTTTTGTCCCCAAGGGCAGCGCACGGGCGCGCAAATAGGCGCAAAAGCGGAAACAGAAAGATAGCGATCGCCATTTTTCAGCGCACAAATTAAAGCCCCATGTCCGCCCATTGAATGACCGAAAATTCCCTGTTTTTCTGGTATCACTGGAAAGTTTTCGGCGATTAAATTTGGCAATTCATCAACTACATAACTGTACATTCGATAGTGAGAATTCCAAGGTGCAACTGTCGCATCAATATAAAAACCAGCGCCACTTCCCAAATCCCAACTGTCATCTTCCCCAGGAATCCCAGTATCGCGTGGGCTAGTGTCGGGCGCAACTAGCATTAACCCGTATTTTGCCGCAAATTGCTGCGCCCCCGCTTTTGCCATAAAGTTTTCTTCCGTGCAGGTTAATCCTGATAGGAAATAGAGAATTGGTACGGGTTGATGTTGGGCTTGGGGGGGTTGGTAAACAGTGAATTTCATTTCGCTGTTGCAGGTTGAGGATTGATGGCTGTAAAAGCCGAGTTTGCCGCCAAAGCTTTGATATTCTTTGTGCAGTTTTAGGGTGTGAGAGATCATGTTAATTATATTTCATTTTGGAATTAGATTTTTTTTAACCGCAGAGGGCGCAGAGGACGCAGAGGAATAGAGAAGAGAGAAGTTGTTTGTTCAAAATGTTAAGACTGTGCGAATTACTTCGCCTTTTTGCATTAAATCAAAGGCTTTGTTAATTTGCTCGATCGGCATTACTTTAGTTATCAAGCTGTCAATGTCAATTTTACCATCCATGTACCAATCAACAATCTTGGGGACATCAGTTCTGCCCTTCGCCCCGCCAAAAGCCGAGCCTTTCCAAACCCTACCAGTTACTAGCTGAAACGGGCGGGTGCTAATTTCTTGACCTGCTCCCGCTACCCCAATAATTACGCTCACGCCCCAACCTTTGTGACAGCATTCTAAAGCTTGGCGCATTACATTAATGTTGCCGATACATTCAAAACTGTAATCAGCTCCGCCTTTAGTTAAATCTACTAAATAAGGCACTAAATCGCCTTCCACTTCCGAGGGATTAACAAAGTGAGTCATGCCGAATTTTTCTGCCATTTCTCGCTTGTCGGGATTCAAATCTACGCCGACAATCATGTTAGCTCCTACCATGCGAGCGGCTTGAATTACGTTTAAACCCACGCCGCCCAAACCGAAAACTACCACATTAGAACCTGGTTCTACTTTTGCCGTATTGATGACAGCGCCGATACCCGTGGTTACGCCGCAGCCGATCAAACAAACTTTATCAAAAGGAGCGTCATCGCGAATTTTTGCTACCGCAATTTCTGGCAATACTGTATAATTTGCAAAGGTAGAAGTTCCCATGTAATGGTGAATTTTTTCACCGTCTCTGGAAAACCTACTCGTGCCGTCGGGCATCACTCCCTGGCCTTGAGTCAGGCGAATTGCTTGACAGAGATTCGTTTTGTAGCTCAAACAATATTCGCAGTTGCGGCATTCGGGAGTGTAAAGTGGAATTACCCGATCGCCCTTTTTGACACTTGTCACTCCCGGCCCAACATCTGCCACAATCCCGGCTCCCTCGTGGCCTAAGATAGCAGGAAATAAACCTTCGGGATCTGCGCCGGAAAGAGTGTAAGCGTCTGTGTGACAAACACCAGTCGCTTTAATTTCCACCAGCACCTCTCCGGCCCGCGGCCCATCCAGATCCACCGTCTCAATAGTCAAAGGTTGGCCGGCACTGCGAGCAACTGCTGCTTTTACTTTCATGGTTGATTCCCTGCGATCGATTTGTCAATTAACCAGTCAATATGTATTGTATTACTTTCTGCCAAACTTCAGCAAATCTATGACCAAATTAATTGTAATTACCGGAGTCAGTCGCGGTCTTGGTCTTGCCATGACCGAAAAATTTATTGAATTGGGACACACAGTTGTGGGATGCGCCCGTTCTTCGGAAGCGGTGAAAAAACTCAACCAAAAATATAGTAAACCCCATTATTTTACTTGTTTGGATGTCACCAGCGACGATCGAGTCAAAGCTTGGGCTACAGAAATTATTGCAAATAACCAGGCTCCAGATTTGCTCATCAACAATGCAGCTTTAGTCAACCATCCCGCGCCTCTTTGGAATATCGGCAGCGAAGATTTTTCTCAGCTAATTGATGTTAATATTAAAGGTACTGCTAATGTAATTCGCCACTTTGTCCCGGCAATGATTGCGAGAAAAAGCGGCATAATTGTCAACTTTAGTTCCGGTTGGGGAAGGTCAACTTCGCCGGAAGTCGCGCCCTATTGCGCTTCCAAATGGGCAATAGAAGGACTTACGCGATCGCTCGCCCAAGAACTCCCGCGAGGTATGGCAGCAGTTCCTTTAAATCCCGGCATAATTCACACCGATATGCTAGACATTTGTTTCGGCGAAGATGCGGTAAATTACACCTCAATCAAAGCGTGGGTGCAAAAAGCAGTGCCTTTGCTGCTGAAATTAAAACCTTCAGATAACGGCGTACCGATGACCGTTCCCGGATAACAAAGCAACAGAAAACATAACTTGCAAACATCTCTCATTTCTACTCTCTGCGCCCTCTGCGCTCTCTGCGGTAAAAAAAAACTCAAAAATGAAATAAAATTACTATATTCCCAAATCACAACTCTTTCCCCAAACAGCCACTGTGAACTTGCCGCAAACCTCGCCCTCGCAAACCGAAACCCGCAAAGCAGATCATCTGCGGATCTGCCTCGAAGAAGACGTACAATTTCGCGAAACTACCAGCGGACTAGAAAACTACCGTTTTGCTCACTGCTGTTTGCCAGAACTCGATCGCGCCCAAATCGATTTAACCTCCACATTCCTCGGCAAAAAACTAGCCGTTCCCCTGTTAATATCCTCAATGACAGGCGGCACAGAACTAGCCCAGACAATCAACTACCGCCTCGCCGATGTCGCTCAAGAATACAAACTAGCAATGGGAGTCGGTTCCCAGCGATGCGCTGTCGAAAACCCTCAACTAGCTCCGACATTTGCAGTCCGCCGCCGCGCTCCCGATATTCTGCTATTTGCTAACATCGGAGCGGTGCAATTAAACTACAATTACGGTTTAGAAGAGTGCCAAAAAATTATCGACATTCTCGAAGCCGATGCCCTTATTTTACACTTAAATCCGCTGCAAGAATGCGTTCAAACCGAAGGCGATACTAACTTTAAAGGACTGCTAGATAAAATTGCTAAATTGTGCGAAAAATTACCAGTACCGGTAATTGCTAAAGAAGTTGGCAACGGTATTTCAGGCAAAATGGCAGAGAAATTGCTGGAGGCTGGAGTAAGCGCGATCGACATTGCCGGAGCCGGAGGCACTTCTTGGGCGAAAATAGAAGGACAGCGAGCCACAGATAGCAAGCAGCGCCGATTGGGTGCCACCTTTGCTGACTGGGGAATCCCGACAGCCGAGTGCGTTGTCAGCACCCGCGCTGCCGCCCCAGATGTTCCCCTGATTGCCTCTGGAGGCTTGCAAAACGGCTTGGATGCAGCGAAGGCGATTGCCCTCGGCGCGGATGTGGCGGGACTGGCGCGGCCGTTTTTGCAAGCCGCAGCGGAATCGGAATCAGCCACAGCCCTCCTAGCTGAGGTTTTGATTGCAGAGATTGCCACAACGATGTTTTGTACCGGCTGCGCTAACCTCGACGAGTTAAAGCATTCTGGGGTTTTATTCAGTAGCCGGAATATCTAGGTTTACCAAGGATTAGAATATCTAATTCTTAGTATTTCGGCTTTTGACACCGATGAGGCAAAATTAATGTATGATTTGATAACGCTGGATTAATGCGGGTTGTTAAGGCTTAGACGGGGTGAAAGCCGTAAAACACCTAACACAAATTAATCATCCCACTACAACTAAATAATTTACCCCCTCAAGGTCGTAAACTTTAACTAAGGAATTGTGGCCATGCTGAAAACTGGGCAACCGCCAAGCGATAAGCAAGCAGTAATGCACTACTTTTTACCTTGAGGAAGTTACACCGTGGACTTGGGCTTCTGTGACATCTTGTTCTTCAAGAAAAGATTTACATAGGTTTTTAGAAGCGGTTTTGGAAAGGCTAAGATAGAAGGATGTCAGTTGGCAGTTGGCAGTGGGCAGTTGTTAGTTGACATTGTTAACAGTCAACAGTTAACAGTTAACAGTCAACAGTCAACAGCTAACAATGCCTAATTCCCAATTATCGATTACCTAAATGAAAGATTTCCTCAAATATACTTGTGCAAGTTTGCTGGGAACCTTCCTAGGATTGTTGCTGCTGGGTGGCGTCGGATTGGGAGGGCTGGTACTGCTAATTGCTGTTGCGGCATCGTCCTCAAAAGATTCAGGCCCGCAAGTTAAAGATAAGTCTGTAATGGTATTAGACCTTTCTTTAAATATCACCGATAGCAAACCGAACCGCAGCACGAGTGCGGCGATTCAAGGAGTGCTTTCGGACGATTCCGGCGATGCAGTGACGCTGCGGACTGTTTTAGACGCGATCGAATCTGCGAAAAAAGACCCCAAAATCGTGGGCATTTATCTCGAAGGCAGTTCGGATTCCAGCAGCAGCGGGTTTGCTAATCTCAAAGAAGTTCGATCGGCCTTACAGCGTTTCCGAGATGCCAAAAAACCCATTATTGCTTACGAAATGGACTGGAACGAGCGAGATTATTACCTCGGTTCAGTCGCCAACACAATTGCTATCAATCCCTACGGTTCTTTAGAAATCAACGGTTTTAGCAGTCAGGCAATGTTCTGGACTGGTGCTTTGGAAAAGTACGGCGTGGGAGTGCAAGTGACTCGCGTCGGCAAATACAAGTCAGCCGTGGAACCGTTTTTGCTCAAACAAATGAGTCCCGAAAATCGCCAGCAAACTCAAAAACTGCTCGGAGATATTTGGGGAGAATACCTAAAAACTATCGGCCCCAGCCGCAAATTGACCGTGCCGCAACTGCAAGCGGTGGCAGATAATGGCGGAACTTTGATGGCTGACGAAGCTCTCAAAGGTAAGTTAGTTGATAAAGTTGTATACTTTGACGAAATTACGACGGAACTCAAAAAACTCACAGGAACCGATCGCGAAGACAAATCTTTTAAGCAAATTAGCTTAAAAAACTACGCGAGAGTTGCTGAGAGTAAAAATTCAACTCGCGCTGACAATAAAAACCAGATTGCTGTGCTTTACGCTGAGGGTGAGATTGTCGATGGGGACGGCGGGCCGACTCAAGTAGGGGGCGATCGCATTGCTAGAGAATTGCGGAAAATCCGAGAAAATGACGACGTAAAAGCAGTAGTTTTGCGCGTTAACAGTCCCGGAGGCAGCGCGACGGCAGCGGAAGTCATCGGGCGCGAAGTCGCGCTGACGGGCAAAAAAAAGCCAGTTATCGTGTCGATGGGCAATTTAGCAGCTTCCGGCGGCTATTGGATTTCGATGGGTTCCAACAAAATTTTTGCCGAAGCGAGTACGATTACGGGTTCCATCGGCGTGTTTGGAATGCTATTTAACGTCGAAAAGTTGGCTGCTAACAACGGCGTGACTTGGGACGTGGTGAAAACCGCCCGCTTTGCCGATAGTAAAACGATTTCCCGCCCGAAAACTCCTCAAGAATTGGCGAATATTCAGAGAGTAGTCGATCGCATTTACGATCGATTTATCACCAAAGTCGCCGACTCCCGCAAACTGCCAAAAAACAAGGTGCAAGAAATTGCTCAAGGCAGAGTTTGGTCTGGTACCGCCGCGAAACAGTTGGGTTTAGTCGATGAAATTGGCGGTTTAGAAGACGCTATCAAAGCTGCGGCGGAGCAAGCTAAACTAGGTGAAAACTGGCAGTTAGAAGAATATCCAAAAAATCGCACTTTGGAGGAGCGAATTTTGGAAAGACTTTCAGGCGTTCATGTTTTGGAACCAGCCACCAAACTCGACCCGCTGACTGCTGAAGTTAAGAAAATGCAGGATGAATTAGCTGTTGTCAAGTCCATGAACGACCCGCAAGGCGTTTACGTTCGCTTGCCTTTCAATTTACGGATTAATTAACTTGAATCTTCAACCCGATTGGCATGGGTTTTGTTTGTGCAGCAGCGGTTTTAGCCGCACCCGTCCGATGAAATAAACAAGGTTTGTAGTGAGGATTTTAGTCTGCATCTGTTAGAGAACTAAAGTCTTCACTACGAACTAATCTTATTATAGCGATCGCAGCGGGGGCTATTCACTGAAAAACCCGGTTTTTCAAAAAACCGGGTTTATGAATACCCTAAAAATCGGCAGGATTGGGAATAGAAAATATTTTTTATGCAGCACGCTGAGTTAACAATCCCCAGACAAAAAGTACCACGATAGCACCGATGACTGCAAAAGCTATGCTGGGTAGAGTCAATGCTCCGAATGAAGCTCCCGCGCTTGTCCCGAAAAAGACTTGACCTAGATAACCTCCCACTAAGGCACCCACAATTCCTAAACCTGTCGTTGCGAGAAAACCGCCGCCTTGAGTTCCGGGATAAATGGCTTTGGCGATCGCACCGGCAATCAATCCTAAAACGACCCAAGCAATAATTCCAAACATTTCTTTTTCTCCTGAATACTTAACTTTCTTTCGTTCTTTGTCTTATGTACCAAGAATAACAACTGACGACTCACCATTACCTCTACCGTAAGGAGGAACCGAAAGTGGTAGAATTTGTCGTGAATCCTCGGAATTTGAGGCTATTTAATCAGTCAAAAGAGTTAACCCAGTCTTTTTCGCGACGCAAGGTACTTATGCTCAATGCCAAAGGAAAAGCATCCGATTTGAGATTTGAAATTTTAGATGAAAATGACGGAGGACTATTGAGGTTTGCAGCACGCGCCCGCAGTAGTATTATCATTTTTAAGCTGATATAGGAGAATCTTTTCTCGGAATTTTTGTGTGTTACTGGTAAAAAAAATTACAATTATCCTATGAATCTGACACTGTGCACGATCGCCAAGAATGAAGAGACAACACTGTCGCGGACTTTGGACAGCGTTAAAGGTGTTGTTGACGAAATAGTCGTGGTTGATACTGGTTCGGGCGATCGCACCCGTGAAATTGCCCGTGAATCTGGGGCGAGGGTTTATGACTTTGAATGGTGCGACGACTTCGCAGCAGCCCGCAATGAGTCTCTCAAGCACGCCCGAGGCGACTGGATTTTGGTTTTGGATGCCGATGAGGTTTTGGTACCGGAGATTGTACCTCTTCTTAAGCAGGCCATTAAGAGCGATCGACTGCTGCTCATCAATCTCATCCGCCAAGAAATCGGTGCATCTCAATCTCCCTATTCCCTCGTCTCGCGCTTGTTTCGCAATCGCCCCGAAATCCGCTTTTCTCGCCCCTACCACGCCATGATAGACGACAGCGCGGCTGAGATTTTGCAGAGGGAACCCACATGGAAAATAGCTTCTCTCCCCGATGTGGCGATTTACCACTCTGGTTATCACAAAAATGCGATCGCCGCCAAAAATAAATTCCAAAAAGCTCAAGCAGCAATGGAACGCTATATAGCTTACTATCCAAACGACGCCTATGCTTGTAGCAAATTAGGCGCGCTTTATGTAGAAAGCGGGCAAATTGGGCGGGGAATTAATTTATTAACCAGAGGGTTGACGAATGTCGCAATTGATGATTCTATTATTTATGAACTCAACTATCATTTAGGAATTGCTTACTGCCTGCAGCAGCAGTTTGTTAAAGCAAAAGAACACTATCAAGCGGCAATTAATACGAATGTGTTCCCGGCGCTGAAGTTGGGCGCTTACAACAATTTGGGCAATTTGCTCAAAGATGAAGGAGATTTGCCAGCCGCAGCAAAAGCTTACAAAGCAGCATTAAAAATAGACCCCAATTTTGCAACAGGTCACTACAATTTGGGACTGACGCTGAAAGCAGGCGGAAATTTAGCAGATGCGATCGCCTATTACCGACAAGCCATTAAAATCGCTCCCGAATACGCCGAAGCTCATCAAAACTTGGCAGTAGCCCTACTGAAAATTGGCAAAATGCCAGAGAGTTTAGCAGAATTCAAAAGAGCGATCGCCCTTCACGAACAGTCCCGCCCCTTTGAAGCAGAACGCCTCCGCCGAGGCCTGCAAGAAATGGGCTTGATTTAAGCTGGCATATCTACTTTATTAACCAATGATATTCCCGATCGGGCACAGGACTAATGACCAATGACTAATGACTAGCCTTCGACTTCGCGATCGGGCAAGATGCCCCATGCCCCATGCCCCATGCCCCATGCCCCATGCCTAATGACTTACCAGCAAAATCAAGCAATTATCTCCACTTTGCCGCTATCCAAATCGTAGCGCCCCCCAACAACTTTCAGCTTGCCCGCTTTCACAGCTTCAGCCAAAATAGGCGACGAAGAACTTAACTTCTGCACATTCATTTTCACATTAGCTCTGACTGCATTATCCCACGCATTGCCATCGAGATTTTTTGTCGCATCCACAGCCGGTTTAATTGCCGCCACCAAAGTACCAATGTGACCGGGTACAGCTTTGCCGTCTAAAGCAGCTTTAACAGCACCGCAGCGTTCGTGACCCAAAATTACTAATAGCGGAACACCTAATTCTAATGCGGCATATTCGATATTTCCCAGAACCACATCGTCGAGAAAATTTCCAGCTACTCGGATATCAAATAAATCACCCAATCCTTGATCGAAAATAATTTCGGGAGCAACCCGCGAATCAGAACAAGCAAGGATGGTTGCAAACGGATGTTGACCCTGCGCTACTTCGACAATTCGCGATCGGGCTTGGTCGGGAAATGTCCGTTTTTGTTCAATGTAGCGTTGATTCCCCTGCATCAATTTCTTGAGAGCACCGTCGGGAGTGATCTCAGAAATAATCTCTGCAGCATTTGCAGCTTGGGCTTGTAAAAGCGTGGGTGCAATGCTTGCCGCCAGCATCCCTGCACCAGCCCTCAACATTAAATTTCTTCGCGAAATCCTGCTTGTTTTTTCGCTTTCAGTCATTATTTGCAACTCAGTTCAATTTTTTGTACTTTAGTCATGGACGCACCCCAACAAAAAAACCGAATTTTTAAACTCTCCCAAGAAAGTTTTAAACAAATATTTTAGTGAAAAACCCGGTTTCGGGTCGCCCGTGCCTAAGTCCTATATTTTATAGCATAAGAGTTACCACAAGATCGGCAATAGCGGCCCAAATTATTTAATTATTCTTTACAAATAGCTAGGGCAAAAATTACACTTCAAAAAAATTGCCCAATTTTATTTCAAAAAGTCAACAGCCGTCATCGTTCTGCCGGCAGAGGATGCTATAGTGTATCTAAAAAGACAATTATTTATAAATAAATCAAAATGTCTTACGTTGCCAGCATTCATATCTATCCAGTCAAGTCTCTGGACGGCATAGCAGTCAGTCAAGCCACTATTCTTGCTAGCGGAGCTCTAGAAGGCGATCGCTCTTTTGCAATCTGCGACGCAGCAGGAGAATTTATTAACACTAAGCGCAACAGCGGAATCCATTTTCTGCACTTTTCATTTGACATCAAAAAAAGAATTGCCGGTCTAAAAATTAAAGACACCGAACAAGAATTTTTTTTTCATGTAGATAGAGAACGCCCCGAAATAGAATATTGGTTGAGTAGCTACTTCGGTTTCTCCGTTCAATTAATTGAAAACTTGCTGACAGGCTTTCCCGACGATACCGCAGCACCGGGGCCAACTATTGTCAGTACCCAAACAATTGCCGAAACTGCATCTTGGTTTCCGAGAGTTTGCGTTAACGAGATGCGACATCGCTTGCGAGCTAATATTGAAATAGGAGATGTCCCGGCTTTTTGGGAAGACCAACTTTTTCCAGAAGCAGACGAAATTGTTAGGTTTAAAATAGGGACAGTAATATTTGAAGGTATTAAACCCCGTCAGCCCTGTCTCCTATCAACGCGAAATTCGGCCACGACAGAAGCTTATCCAAATTTGAAAAATGTACTAATAGCCAAGTACAAGGAAATTATGCCTGACTTGGCAAAAGATGGGGGTTTAAATCACTTGAGCAGACTGATAGTTAACACGCGAGTACCACGGGAAGCCGCCGGAAAAACAGTACGAATAGGAGACGAAGTTCAAATCCTCAGAGTCACCAAATCCCTATTTAATGCCATTCCTGATTAGTGGTACAGCACGAGTCTGATTAATCCACTGGCAATTCCAAACTAAGCTTACCCAACACACCAGTTCTAAAATCATTCAACATTTGTCGCGCCGTTCGTTCGACATCTCCTTTATATCTGTCTTTTGCTACCTCGTGCAAATAATCTTCACCGTTACTAGATCCTATATCTACTTTATACCGGGATTTGAAACCAGATACTGATACTAAAGTGTCATCATCCGCCTCAAGTTTTAGGACCAAATCTACCATAGCCGCGGCTACTACTTGATTGTCGTAAGCAGCTTCGCCAATATCTTCGCAAATAGCTAATTTTATGGCATTTTCTTGATTGTTAATCCGGGTGGGGATGATTCCGGGGGCATCTAATAACTCAATTTCGTCAGAAATGCGAATCCATCTGAGCGATTTAGTTATTCCAGCTCTGCGGGCACTGTCCACTACTCTCTGTCCTAACAGCCGGTTGATTAAAGCAGATTTTCCGACATTTGGAAAGCCCATTACCACCGCCCGAACTGGACGGGGCAGCATACCTCGATCGAACCTGCGTTTATTTAGCTGCACCCCAGCCTCCTGGACAGCATCGGAAACATCGTGTACTCCTTGGCCGTGCTCGGCATTGGTAAAATAGGCGGTTTCTCCCTGGGACTCAAACCATGTTTCCCACGCCTCGCGGGTTCGAGGCGTAATCATATCCATGCGGTTGACCACCAATACTCGCGCCTTACCGCCCACCCAGCTAGGCATTTGGGGGTGGTAAGTCGCCAATGGAATGCGGGCATCTCGGACTTCGAGCACCACATCTACTCGCTTTAGCTGTTCTTTTAATGCCCGTTCAGCTTTGGCAATGTGACCGGGATACCAGTGAATTTTCATAATACGAAGGAAGAAGGAAGAGGAAGGAAGAGGGAAGTTCGGCAACGAGCAATGTACGGGATGTAACGGATGTAACGGATGTAACGGATGTAAGTCCGTCGGAAGAGGGAAGAGGGAAGAGGGAAGAAGGAAGGGGCTTATTACATAAATCTTTGATCGAGCCAGCCAACCGTAGATGAAAGGCAGATAAATGTAGATAATTTCCTCATTGAAAAGCGACTTTTACAATAAATCTAAGGAATAAATAAGAAGGAACTAACCACAGAGGGCGCAGAGAGCGCAGAGAGAAGGAAGCAGAGGGAAGAAGGAAGAAATCAGGAAAATGGAAAAAGAATCGAGAAAAATGCCAGAAGCAATAAGAAAGAGTTGTCTTACTTCTTCCTTCTTCCTTCTTCCTTCTTCCTTCTTCCTTCTTCCTTCTTCCTTCTTACTTCTTCCTTCTTCCTTCTTCCCTCTTCCTTCTGTTAAGGCACAATCAAAACTGCACAAGGAGACAGATTGATCACCCGATTGGTAACGCTGTCAGACGCCCCATCATCGGTTAAACCCATCCCGCGACAGCCCATCACAATCAAATCAGCGCCAATTTCGTCAGCCACATCACAAATCGTGAAAGCCGGTTTGCCTTCTCGTTCAATGATTTCAGCTTCAATTCCCTGCTGGGAAAACATCGATTGGGCCTCTGACAGCAGCTTGGCCACTGCTTCGGGCGAACTCATCACCTCTGACGGCGCGTCGCCCTCCTCGGCTGGGGGCTCGACTACCGACAGAATAACTAAACGAGAAGCGTAGGTTTTCACAATATTGACAACCTTTTCGGCAGCTTCGCGGGCTTCTCGGCTTTGATCTACAGGAAATAAGACAGTCTTGAACATAGTTCGCATTTCCCGGACACGGACTCCGATAAAATGTTTACGTTGAGCCAAATCAGTGCCGTTTGTTTCATCTTCCGTTTTGTGTGCGGGCGCGGTTGAATGCGTCCGAGGCCCCAAGTGCAAGTGACGAGTGCCACCATTTCAACGGAATTAGACAAAAACACACATATTAGGAGGTTAATCCTGTGACAAAAAAAACTGTAGCAAATTTATCAGCATCAGACTTATCGGGCAAACGGGTATTGGTGCGGGCGGACTTTAACGTGCCGCTCGACAACGGCAATATCACTGATGATACTCGCATCCGGGCTGCTCTGCCGACTATTCAGGATTTAGCGTCCAAGGGCGCTAAGGTCATTTTGTGCAGTCACTTCGGGCGTCCCAAGGGTGTGACGGAGAAGTTGCGCTTGACTCCGGTTGCTAAGCGGCTGTCGGAATTGTTGGGGAAAGAGGTCAAAAAGACTGACGACTGCATCGGCGATGAAGTGGCTGCTACAGTGGCGGCGATGGCTGATGGCGATGTGGTTTTGCTCGAAAATGTCCGCTTCTATCCCGAAGAAGAAGCAAATGACCCGGAATTTGCCAAGAAGTTAGCTTCTGTGGCCGATTTGTATGTCAATGATGCTTTTGGTACGGCTCACCGGGCTCACGCTTCTACTGAGGGCGTTACTAAGTATCTGAGTCCTTCTGTGGCTGGGTTTTTGATGGAGAAGGAATTGCAGTATCTCGGTAGTGCGATCGACAATCCTCAGCGTCCCTTAGCTGCTATTATCGGTGGTTCCAAGGTTTCCAGCAAGATTGGAGTCATTGAAAAACTGCTTGAAAAGTGCGACAAATTGCTGCTGGGAGGCGGCATGGTGTTCACGTTCTACAAGGCTCGCGGTTTGAGCGTTGGTAAGTCTTTGGTGGAAGATGACAAGCTGGAATTGGCGAAGTCTTTGGAAGCTAAGGCGAAGGAACGGGGAGTTACTTTTCTGTTACCTACTGATGTGGTAGTTGCTGACAAGTTTGCTGCTGACGCTAACACTCAAACTGTCTCTGTTGAGAATATTCCCGACGGTTGGATGGGTTTGGATATCGGCCCGGATTCTGTGAAAACTTTCCAAGATGCTTTGGCCGATTGCAAAACAGTAATCTGGAACGGGCCGATGGGCGTGTTTGAGATGGAGAAGTTTGCTGCTGGAACTGAAGGAATTGCCCATTCTTTGGCGGGAATTACTAAAACCGGCACTACCACAATTATCGGTGGCGGTGATTCGGTAGCGGCTGTGGAACAGTTAAATTTGGGGTCTGAAATGAGCCACATTTCTACTGGTGGCGGTGCTAGTTTGGAACTGTTAGAAGGTAAGGAATTGCCTGGTGTTGCAGCTTTAGATGAGGCTTGATTGATTTAAGTAGGGCGGGCTTTGCCCGCCTTGCTGTAAGCAGGTCTAAATCATTGGCTGCGAATGCTGTTTTTTTTTACCGCAGAGAGCGCAGAGAGCGCAGAGAGGGAGAAAAGAGAGAAAGAAATGGGTTGAAATTCTACTGTTTGCGAGTACGATCGATCTGAAGTGGCAGTGAGGTTTGTTTGTGAAACTTAAAATCTTGGCAAGTGTAACGGCAACTATAGCAGTTTTAGCGCCGTTTTTGCTGGCAGATCCCGTCAAAGCTCAAAATCCAGATCATGTCCGGCGGTTGCTGGAAAGTAAGGAGTGTGAGGGCTGCGATTTAAGAAATGCTGATTTGTTTAAGGCGAGTTTGTACAGAGCAAATTTAAGGGGGGCTGATTTAAGCGGAGCTAATCTCTACGAAGCTAATTTGCTAGAAGCGGATTTAAGTGGTGCTAATTTGGCGAATGCTAATTTGGTTAATGCGGAGATGTACGGTGTTGGCTTGGACAGTGCTAATTTGCGAAATGCGGATTTGTCTAATGCTTTTTTGGGGCGGGCAAATATGACGAGAGCTGATTTGCGCGGTGCTAAACTTTTTAATGCTAATTTGGGCGAATCTAATTTGCTGCAAGCTAATTTGTCGAATGTGGATTTGAGGCGTTCGCTGCTGTTTAGAGTGAATTTGAATCGCGCGAATTTAAGCGGAGCGGATATGTCTTTTGCTGACGTGCGCGATACTAATTTGCAGAATGCTATTTTGTCAAATACTCGGCTTGCTAAAGCTCAATTGAGCGGGACAAATATTGACGCGGCTAATAATGCGCGGCAAGCTGATTTGGAACGTGCTAACTTGCGGGGGACGAATTTGGGGCCGGGGGTTTGTGTGATAACTACTTTTCCTGATTGTGTTGGGAATTTGGAGTAAGATCCTGTCGGTTAGAGCTGCTATAATATGATTTGGATCGTTCGGACTTTAGTCTTTTGATTGATGCGGACTAAAGTCCTCACTAATAACCTGTTCGTTGCGTTGAATGCGAGTTTTTTGATGCGGACTAAAATTCTCACTACTAACCTTGATTTGGGCTGCTGCGGGAGTTTTTGACTCCGCCCCAAAAATTTATGCTTGCTTTCCGACGCTTGCTAATTTTGAGGTGGTTTGTATCCCCTTTCTAGGGCGAATTTCACAAGCTGGGCGCGATTTTCTAACTGTAGTTTGCTGAATATGCTGCCTAAATGAGCTTGTACAGTCCGGGGGCTAATAAACAGTCGATCGCTAATTTGTTTGTTAGTATAACCTTGGATAACTTCCCAAAATACTCTTTCCTCGGCTGGTGTGAGCGGCAAAGGTGCAGGATTTGGCAATACGGCCACAAGTTTTGGCTCCAGCCTAGCGCTAGAAGTTTGCAGCAGTCGGACAATCTCGGCGTGAATGCGGTGAGAGCGCTCTAATTGTCCCTTCACTTTAGCCAAGATTTCTTCAGACTGAAAAGGTTTTACCAGATAATCGTCAGCGCCGATCGCGTGACCTTCAACTTTGGACTCAATCTCGCCTTGGCCTGATAAAAATATAAACGGCACTAACTGTCCCAAACGGGTAGTACGCAAGCGCCGGCAAAACTCAAACCCGTCCATTTCCGGCATCATCACATCGGAAATTACCAAATCAGGAGGGGCATTTTCAAAAATCGAGAGCGCCTCAATTCCAGAAGTAGCGCATTCCACCCGGTATCCTTGGCTTTCCAGGTACATTGCTAAGACTGTTTGACAGTCTGCTTCGTCGTCAACTACTAAGATTCTTTCCATGACAGCCTTGCACCAATTCCCGTTGACAGTTTTTAAAACTGCGGCTCCCAAAGTAGGAACTTAAATGAGTTTACCTGCTGCAACTTGATAAAGGCTCCCAATTTCAAGACGGCACAATTCCTCAAATAGTCCAATTACCGGTGCCGCTCCCACATAATGAGAAGAAGTAGAGGAATATTGGGGAAAATCTCCTTTTTTTATTTGCCTATCCAAAAAAAGTACAACTTTTTATGAAGCATCGTCAACTTTTCCGCAGAAAATAGCAGCTAAAAGCCAGAATTTTGTTTTATTATACACAAATCTTGCTAACATTTAGACTATTCCTAGACTAGACATGGAAAGGTTTTTAGATTTTTCTGGTTCCGACAGGGGTACAAAGGGAATAAAGTGAGCAGTTGCTGCAGCCGCGGGCGGCGCGAACAAACGCTGGTCGGCAACTAAGATACTTTCAAATATCGGTGCGGGTTCGGGGCGGCTGAACAGATACCCCTGGATGATATCGCAGTTGTGCTGTTTCAAAAAGGCTAGTTCTGCTTCTGTTTCTACCCCTTCAGCAATTACTGTCATGTTTAAACTGTGACCCAGTAAAATTACTGCTGTAGTAATAGCAGCATTTTGAGAGTCTTCATTGGCATTGCGGACGAAAATTCGATCGATCTTTAAACTGTCAAAGGCAAATAGCTTGAGATATCCTAAAGTAGCATAACCCGTGCCGAAGTCGTCGATCGCAATCCGAATTCCTAGAGCTTTAAGTTCGTTTAAAGTAGCGCCTGCGACTGTCGCATTTTCCACTAAAGCGCTTTCGGTCATTTCTAATTCTAAATTAGCAGGCTCCAAGCCTGTAGTTTCCAATATTTGCACGATTCGCGCTTTGAGTTCCGGGTCGGATAACTGTCTGGCCGACAAATTTACTGATATCCTAAAGGGCGAAAACCCCGCCGCCACCCAACTAGCGGCTTGAGCGCAAGCTGAAAGCAGTACCCACTCGCCAATCTGAATAATTAAACCTGTTTCTTCGGCTAAGGGAATAAATTCGGCGGGAGAAATTATACCTCGATCGGGATTTTGCCACCGCACCAAGGCTTCAGCACCGATGATTTGTCCGGTAGCAATATCCACCTGCGGCTGATAGTATACCTGAAACTCACCTTGTGCCAAAGCGCGGCGCAGCAGAGATTCCAGAGCCAACTTTTCAGGAGAGAAGACTGAAGCATTGGTAGATTCGTTAACTAAATCTTTGAGTCTGGCTTCTGCTTGGTGAAGCGCGAATGTCAGCGGTTGAGTAATTCTTTGCCGTTTCGAGATGCCAGAAGCAATGGCTCCGAGCAATTCAGCCTTAGTAAAGGGCTTTGTCAGGTAATCGTCGGCTCCCAATTCCATCCCCCGACGAAAATCGGTTTTGGAACTTTGAGCCGTGAGAAAAATAAATGGAATTGTTGCGGCTAGAGAGTTTTGTCGCAACGTCCGCAACACGTCATAACCGTCGATTTCCGGCATCTGCACGTCGCACAAAATTAAATCGGGGATTTCTGAAAGTGCCATCTGCACCCCAAATCGACCGTTTTCGGCGACAATCACCCGATAGCTTTGAGATTCCAGGAGTTGCAGAAGAGTTTCCCGGATTAATTCGTCGTCCTCAATAACCAAAATTTTGAGCATGATACTTAGATTACAGATGGCACTATATATCAGAACCTGACTAACTCTAGCATACTCAAACTAACGAGCTACTGATTAGGCCAATTAGCCAATAAATTATTAGCCAAATGGCTAATAATTTTGCATCTGTTCTTAAATCACAATCGAATACCTGACAAAATTGGGAATAGTTCGATATTTGTCCAGTTTTGTAAGGTCAGAAAACTGCGGCGCGATACAAGTTTTATAAATTATTATTACAAGCTCGCGGAGATTGAGCCTCAAAAAATGTCGCCAACACTTTCTGCGAGCAGATGGTGGCAATTACTTATATAATTCCAGGTCATATCATATCGGGTCGATCGCCATAACAACGATTCGTAATGTGCACTTTAGTCCGCTCTCCGGCTGCGGACTAAAGTCCGCACGCGCGAGCCAATTTTAATGCTAGCTCATCAGGATAGGCTCGGATACACCGTTTTAATTCAATGGCTTAGTGGAGTTCTCACAAAACTTGTTATCTACAATTGCAGAATTGATACTGACAGCCTGCATTGATGACGGAACGATTTTGTTTTGCGGAACTACAACTGTCTTTTTACACACAAGTTCGCTGCTGCCTACAGAGGCAAAGTTCCAAGCATAAAATTCGGGATTGCTGACTGTTGCACTGGCGGGACGCAAACCAAATGCTGTCACTAATACTAATCCCAAAGTTAATAAAGCTACGATCGCAAATCTCACCATATTATTTTTTTGAATCTAAAAATTCACCAGCTCAGGATTACCTTATTATTGCCCGATCGCCCTCAAAGCGTCAATAGCCATCAATCGATTTGAGATTTTAGATATTTCGGCTTGCTTCGGCTGCGCCAGCCGACAAGTCGCGAGGGTACAAGTTTTAGATTTTAGATTGATTTGCAAATCCATCTTGCATATAAAGTTTGGGGCGGCCCGGGACGAGTGTCGGGGGCTTGTGTCTGTTTTTGGGCGCGGGTTATAGGATTTGAGATTAAAAAACTTGAGCTGCATAAATATTCGATATTAGATCGCCCTTTTAACCGCAGATTTTAAACGGATAAACACCTATGGACGCAGATCATTCCATGACTGAAAGCGATTGAGTGCAACTCGATTCTCAAGAATTGGGGATGATTGACTGGATATGGATTAGGAATTGCCCGACAGTTGTATAATTTGGAGAAAATTGTGTTATAACCTCTTACTTTGCTGTCAGATTCAATTCGTAGGCGATCGGCTCGGATGACTGAGAAACCACTACGAATTCATAAAAACCAGTATCATCCAGCAATCCCGACCAACTTTGATCCTCTGCATCTTGCAGCAAAGCTCTAGCTTTGGTGGTTCTCCCAGGAGAATACATTGACAGCAGAGTAGATTTTGGCGGCGCTTGCAAATTTACTCGCAAAGTTTGATTTTGAGCTAACCGCGCAATATATGCTTTGCCTTCTCCGGGTTTGAGATTACCGGTGAGGGTTTTGCTGTTAGCTCGGCTGTCAAATTCTACGCTTTCGAGAGTTGCTCCTGCTTGCAAAGCTGCGAGGGTGTCGGCGGTGATTGCTTGCCAAATTTGTCCGATCGGCAAACCAATCAGATTGCGATCGCGCGGCTGTCGCGGAAACCAATAAAAGAACTTCGCATCAGCCAAATCGTACAAAGCCCGACTGCTCAAATTCAGCTTGTTAACCTCTATTTTCCAGCGATCGATATCGGCGGTGGTGTAACTCCCCAACCTGGCTCTAGCGTCGCTGCTGAGGTTTTGGAGTTTGTCGAGCAACTCGTCGCCGATTTTCTGCCACCTTTCGCGCCACAGGCGATCGTCCTCACCTTCTTTTAGCAGTCGCCCACCCAATTCTGGGTATTTGGCATAGAAATTTTCGTCTACAAGGTTGACGTAACCGCTATAGAATCGATCGTCAATTCCGAGCCTTGAAAAGCGATCGCGCAAAACATCTTCTTGCTGCTGCTTCGGGCCCCGAGTTTGGGGAATTTTCTGCACTTTTGATTGCAGGTTTAACAAATAATTGCCCGCAAACCAGCCAACTCCCCCCATACCAACAAGCACCAATACCACAAACAAAACCATTTGCCAAGCAGGCATTTTTTGCTGGTTGTTAATAGCGGCTCGCACAGGAATTCCCGGCAGTGTTGGGACTGGGGCGGGCATGGGTATGGGCGATCGATCCGGCGACGGCGCGGGCGCAAAATTTGGGGCCGGCTGCGGTGGCTGTAAAGGCGGATTGCCGGAGAGAGCGAGCATTACCTCGCGAGCCGAGGAGTAACGCTGGTTCGGCCCGTGAGCGAGCATTTTATCCAACACTAGGGACAAATTGGGAGATAGAGAACATTCTGCCCGCCAGTTCCAATTCAGCGTCTGGCTGTCGAGCAACTGATGCGGTTCCTTCCCCGTCAGCAACACCAAAACTGTCGCCGCCAGAGCGTACAAGTCGCTGTGGGGATTGACGATGCCCATTTGCATCTGTTCGACGGGAGCATAGCCGAGCTTGCCGATGCGAGTTGCGGGGGCGGGAGTACCGTTAGCTTCGGCAAACAGAGATTCTACGGTGGCTGCGACTTGTTTTACTCCGCCGAAGTCAATCAACACCGGCATTCCGTCAGACAAGCGCAGAATCAGGTTGTCTGGGGAGATGTCGCGGTGAATCACTCCCAGAGAGTGTATGTATTCGAGCACTGGCAAAATCTGGAGCAGCAGTTGATTGATTTCTGCTTCTATGAACCGCAAACCCTGACGCTTGCGGGCATCCAGCAGGAAGCGGTAGGTTTGGCCCGGTACGTAGTCTTGGACGAGAAATAGGTAGCCTCGATCGCTAATACTGACTCGAAACAGTTCGCGGAAGCGCGGGATTTGATTGTGTTGCAGCTTGTAGAGCACTCCGGCTTCTCGCTCGAAGAGTTCCTCGGATTTTTGTAAGGCGTAACTTCCGTGCACTTGGGGCGCAAATTCTTTTAAAACGCAGGGTTCGTTAAATCGGTGGGCATCTTCAGCTAGGTAGGTGCGCCCGAAGCCTCCGTGTCCCAATTCGCGGACGATGCGGTAGTGGTTGTTGAGAGTTATGCCTGGGTAAATGGGATTGTTCATTGGAACTTGCTGCGTCGGATTTGTACGCTTGACTGAAACTGGGAGTTTTGGCCGATCGCGCTAATTAATCTTGACATAGTGTGTGAGTGTTGATTGACCGATCGCCCGCAACTGTCATGTCCTGCGGTTATTGTTGTTCAAAAAGGCGGTTTCGGGCGCGCCAGTTGGTCGGCTGTGCGATTTTGGCGACCTCGAATACACCAAGCCATCAACCGTTTTTTTGGGATGAACCGGGCGCTAAATTGTATCTGGATCGATATTTAATTCTCGCAGTTTCGCGGCCAGGCGATCGGCTCGTTGAGCTTCTTGTCCGGCTCGTTGAGTCTCCCTTTCTGCAACCTCTTCTAAAGTAGGAACAAGCTCTCCTTCAGCAGTAAAGAAACGCAATTTTTCCCCACAAATTCCCAGACTCAAATCGAGCTGCTGACTCCGCAGATGCCCGAATTCGTTAGGTGCGATTGCTTCATATTCCCCGTCAAGTAAATGAAACCCTGCTAACTCTAAAGTTTCTGGATCGAACCAAAAGTAATCGTGAGTGCGAAAAGTATCTTGATAGAGTTGTTTTTTAAAGTTTTTGTCTATATTCGCTGTTTTGGGCGACAGGATTTCAACGATAATATTCGGGTACTTTCCCTCTTCATCCCAAACAACCCAGCTTTTCCGAGTTTTTCGTTCAGTTCCGAGTACCACAAAAAATTCTGAGCCTCGGAAGTCCTTCGATTTGAGTTGCTTGGAACAGTAATAAAGGGTGAGGTTTCCCGCAGCATAGAAATCATTTCTATCTCGCCACAGCCATTCTAGACAGTTGAGCAGTAGGATTATTTGTCGCAGGTGCAGTTCTGTTTCTACGGAATGTTCATCACTATATAAATCGTCGGGCGGAAAGATAAAGTTTTCCGGTATCTCTTGTTCTGGTATTTCTTGGGTAGTAGCTAATTCTGCCGTTGCGGACATGGCTGCTGGGTGAGGAGTAAGAGGTTATCTGTCTATTTTAGCAAGCTTTTGATATCTCTGCCGAGGACTATTCTGAAATCCCGATCGCGCTTTTGTCTAAAAACGCGATCGAACACCGAACAATTAGTCTTGAAATATTAGCAATTACCCCTTTATTGCGCGTCAGATTCTCTGAGAGCCGCTAGAATTTCCGGTCGTTTCATGCGCGCGTATCCCGGCAATTTCCGGTCTTTGCCGATCGCCTTTAACCGTCTCAGTGAAAGATCCTCGTAGTCTTCCTCTTGGGGCGGAAACGGCAACGGCAACGGCAACTGTAACTGCGGTAGCTGAGGTTTTTGCTGCGCCTTCGACTGCTTCTGACGCTGCGACTTCGGCTGCTTTTTACCCTGTATTTGCGGCGGTATTTCTGAGGGCGTCGCACCGTCGGAAAGTTGGCTGCGGAGTATAGCGATTTGATTTTTGAGATCGCTTTCTACATCTTCAATCGCCTCGGAAACAAACTGATTAATAATTTGGACTGTGCGTTTTAATTTTATTGACAGCAGCTTTTCTAGTTCATCCAACTGGATCGACGCACCTGCCAGATTTATCTCAGAAATTACCGCCGATTTCGGAGAATTATCGCTCCCAGACTGTTCATTTTTTTTAGCCAATTTATCTACCTTTTCGTGAAATGTTTTTTCAACTTGTTCGAGCCGGCGCTGAATTTGTTCTATTCTGTCACTCTCAAAATTAGGCTCAATTAGAGCTTTTAGTTGCTTTTTTAGTAAATCTTCATTTTTTTTAACAGATTGTTCTATTTGTTTAGTTAGACTATCGACTTTTTTTTGAAACGACAGCTCAAATTGTTGCAGTAGAGTCTCAAGTTGTGCGGTTTTCTGAGTCGGTTGCGGAGCTAAATGTTCCATTTCCGATCGAGCAGCAGCTACCTCCTCATCCGTCATTTCAAACACCCAAGCCCACATTTGCTCGGTGCCGAGTTCTTTGGCAACAATACACCAATCTGAGCCGCAGATTACTTCATATTCTTCTTCGTTGCTGTAAGCTTCTGTAGGACGTACAATTAAAGGAATTAAGTTGCTACCTTGCTCGATGAGGCTTCTTCTGAGAGCTTCGCGGCGTTCGCGAGGGATTTCTCTCCCCTCAGTCTCAGGTACCGCAATTTGCGAAGTATAAATCTGACTGTGACTAATTGGCTTAATCCGTAAATATTCAACTATTCGGTTTTGATCTTGCGATCGATCCATCTTGTTACAAGTCCCCTTTTGTCATCAAAATTATGGTGTTTGGGTAATTATGTATATTTGCACTTTACAGCCTGCGTTTTGAGTGATGCGAGATTAACCCAAGAACTCTCAGCCATAAGGTGCGAGACAAACACCTTAGCCAGACTGTGCGCTCAGGAGGACATATCGCCGCAGTGCTTTACTGTGCCGCTGGCTGTGCGGTGAGAACCCGGGCGATCGACAAAACAGACTGCAATTCCTAAAAAAAGCGACTGTGATGAGTTTAACTGGCTGTGGGACACAAATGATACACCGCTTTACTCATCTTTACTTTTTTTGGAGTTAGGGCGAGCCTCTGCGAGGGCTTCGCTAACGGGCTGACGTTGCGAGTTGTGATCGCGATTCTGCCAGAAATAATCTTCTTTTGCTTTTTGTACAAAAGATGGTATAAGAATATTAATGGCGATGGAGCTCGCCAAAACCGCCTGAAGCGTCATTCTTTCCTTGCGTTAATTGAAAGACTAAAAGGCTGATGGCTCCTACTTTTCTGGCTTGCTGCCGGAGAGTGGGGCCGTGAAAACTTCTCACTAACGACTCACAGATAGCAAGCCTTTGTCCATACCCAGAATCTGGAGAAAGGAATCTCATGTTAGCTAGTGTGCTGTGGATTTTATTGATGGGCTTTTTTGCGGGTCAAATTGCCCGCCGCTTAGGTGCTCCGCCTCTGATTGGAATGATTTTGGTAGGGATAGTTTTAGGGCCACAAGTTAGCGATGTCCTGAGTCCAGAAGTGCTGAAATCGGCGGATAATCTACGAATTGTGGCAGTGATGATTATCCTGATGAAAGCGGGATTAGGATTAGATCGAGAAAAGCTATCACAGCAGGGAACTGTGGCGCTGCGGTTAGGAGTTTTACCAGCGGCAATTGAGGCAATTGCGATCGCATTCGCTGCGATACTAATTTTTAAATTCGACTTTCCCACAGGGTTACTTTTGGGTTGTGTAATTGGTGCAGAATCACCCGCTGTAATTGTCCCTGGAATGCTACGACTAAAAAGTTTAGGCTGGGGTGTCACCAAAGGAATTCCCGATGCCATTCTTACGGGTAGTGCCTTATCTGATGTTTTATTACTGTTAGTCTTTAGCTTACTTTTGAGTTTCTTCGATCGTGGAAAAGTTGAGAATATCATGTTCCCTGGAGGATTTAGCCTGAGCGCAGTTCAATTGCTCCCCTTTCAGGTAGCAATGGAAGTAGGATTTGGGGTCTTAATTGGCTACATTGCTGCTCGTTTAACTGTCTCTCTACTAACTCAACAAAACTGGACGCAGAACGCCGTACAAGATGTATTAATTGCCGCCAGTCTTGCGCTTTTGTTAGTAATTTTTGAGCAAGCTTTCCCCTACTCCGGCTATTTGGCAGCAATGGCAATGGGCTTTTTTTTGATTGAACTCGACCCACCTTTAGCTAGACGACTACGCGGTGGATTTGACAGCTTATGGATTGTCGCTGAGATTGTTTTATTTGTCTTATTGGGAGCCAGCATTCAACTTCAGGTATTAGGGAAGACTTTTTTGCCGGGGCTTTTTGTATTGGCAATTGGCTTGTTTATTGGTCGCACTATAGGTTGGTATTTCTCCACATTGGGTAGTAATTGGAATTGGCGAGAAAGACTATTTTTGCTACCCGGAAATATGGCAAAAGCCACCGTTCAAGCTGCCATTGGTGGGATTCCTCTATCTGTGGGGATTGAGGGAGGAGAAATTATCTTAGCCGTTGCTGTCCTCTCAATTTTGACAACAGCACCGATAGGCGCTTGGGCAATTCCCATGTTTGCCCCAAAATTGTTAGAACGGGGAAAAGTCGATCCGACAAAAGTAACAGTAGTAACTCGTAATATATTGTTAGCAGCAGTCGATACTTCTCCCTTTTCTACAGATGTTTTGCTCAAAGCAGCAAGCCTAGCACGTCGTGTTGATGGTGAAGTAATTGTGTTACACATCATTAATATGGCAGAAAAAGAGGCTGTAGAACAACTGCGCGATCGCACTCAAAAATTACTTTCAGATATCCGTCATCAATTCATTACCATTACTGGCTCAGTTCCAGAGGAAATTATGCGCGTCGCGGAACAGTATCAGGTGACAGATATTGTGATGGGAAAACGGGGATATCAACCTTGGAAAAAGGTGTTGGTTGGTTCCGTATCGCAAGCAGTGATAGAAAATAGTTTTATTCCCGTAATTTTGGTAGACGAGCGCAAAATTTAACCTGCCAAAACATTTAGGAAATATATCCGTACTGCCGCCCTCTGAAGGGTATTTAAACCGCCCAGAGGGCGGCGTCACCAAAGTAACAAATAGGAGTTTGATTATGAAAAGGTTTGAGAAATTTGAGCAATTTATTGCAGTCTTCCAACTCAGTAAGTGGTTCATCATTTCTTGTCTAGTTGGTATTCTTTCCGGCTTAGGTTCTGCTGCTCTCCTAGCATCTTTAGAGTGGGCAACAAATTGGCGAGAGTCTCATCTGTGGATTATTGCCTTATTGCCATTAGCGGGATTCTTAAGTGGTTGGATTTATCATCGATATGGAAAGAGGGTAGAAGCGGGAAATAATCTTTTATTGGAAGAGATTCATAACCCGAAAAATATTATTCCGTTGCGAATGGCTCCGATGGTGCTGCTAGGTACAGATATAACTCATTTATTTGGGGGTTCCGCAGGTCGTGAAGGGACAGCACTGCAAATTGCTGCATCACTCGCAGACCAATTAACTAAAATATTCCGCTTTAAACACGCTAATCGACGAATTTTATTAATGTCTGCTCTCAGTGGTGGATTTGCTTCCGTTTTCGGAACTCCCTTAGCTGGAACTATCTTTGGTTTAGAGGTTTTAGCAATTGGAAATATTCAACATGATGCTCTTTTTCCCTGTTTAGTTGCAGCAGTTGTGGGCGATCGCGTTACCTTAGCTTTGGGTCTGCATCATACAGCATACCGCCATGCTACCTTTGTACCCACAATGACTCCAATGGGGCTAATTTCTGCAATTGTCGCTGGTGCAATCTTCGGAATTGTAGCGATGATTTTTGCCAGACTCACTCATCAAATAAGCCACTTTTTTAAATCAAAAATATCCTATCCTCCTTTTCGTACTGCGATCGGTGGTGCGATTGTCGCACTGAGTGTGTGGGCGATTGGATCGACTAAATATATCGGTTTGGGTATTCCTACCATTGTCGATGCGTTTAACACTCAGTTACCGCCTTGGGATTTTGCAGCAAAAATAGTGTTAACTGCATTAACTTTAGGGGCAGGTTTTAAGGGAGGGGAAGTGACTCCTCTATTTTTTATTGGTGCAACATTAGGCAATGCTTTGTCATTAATTTTGGCATTACCAGCACCTTTATTGGCAGGAATGGGATTTGTTGCTGTCTTTGGCGGTGCGGCGAATACACCGATCGCCTCAACTTTAATGGGAATTGAACTTTTTGGTCTCGAATCGGGGGTATTTATTGCGATATCCTGTGTGATGAGCTATGTTTTTTCAGGTCATGCCGGCATTTATAGTTCACAGCGAATTAGTTCTAGTAAATACTCTTTTATGTCAATGCAAGAAGAGTTAAAGTTGCCAAATCATGCAAATAATTCTTTTGATACAGAAAAAACTATCAAGTAGTCGCGGCCGTTAACTTGATTTGAGATAGTTCGGTTAATCGGATATGCTGATTACTGATCCTACGCTGTTACAGAAACCCGCGATCGCGATGCTAGTCGCTTTGGTATTAGTTATTTGGCTGGAAAACGCTAAAAAGCAAATCTGTTGAGCAGCAGGTTGGTTTTTAATCGCGGTTTATCCAGTCTTGCTGATGGCCATGTTTTGCTATGAAAGGCGATCGGGCAGTTTCAAATTTTGTCGGATAAGCTAGAAGCCCGCCCCAACAATGCAATTGCAAGTGATAAGTATTTTTGCCCTAGTCAATTACCTGTCAAAAATCAGGTTTCAACTCGGATTTCAACTCTTGTGGGGCGAGCTTCTAGCCCGCCCCAACAATGAAATTTAAACAGATCACAGCTTATGAGTATTTTGCCAATAATCAATAATTTTAATCATTGTTTTGTCCGTTAACCCCTTAATGCGTTCCACCACATTAGCAAAGGACACAAACGGCCGCACATCTCGTTCTTTAAGTATTAATTGTATCACCGGAGCCTTCAAAAACGTAGTGGCTTCTAAACTCGCTTTCAGTTGAGCTTTATCTTGAGTATTCAATGCCTCCAAAAGCGGCATCGAACCTGACAAGCTCGGTGTAACAGATTCCAGCTCTACCGCCGGAGGTTTTGCAGCTTCACTCTCTAATTTCAACCGCTCAATTCTGCGATCCAGCCCAGCCTCAATTAACAGAGGTAATTGTTGGGAAAATAAATTTTCAACTTCTTGTATTCTCTCAGCCAACACCTGTTTTTCGCGGGCGTGTTCCGCCTTCAATTCATTGATTTCATTTTCTAACCTAGCTTCAATATTAATCAACCGCTGCTCAAAACTCGATGGCGGTTCCGAAACCGGATTTTCACCCACACTTTCAGTTATAGATGACTCTTCGGGAGTTGCACTTTCACCCCTACTCTCACTGACAGCGCCGCTTCTGAGAATTTCCAGTTGTGCGAGGAGAAGTTCTTCATTTTCTGGTTCCAGAATGAATGCACCGATTGTCTCGCCCTTGAAAGGTTCAATTTCCTTTGCTCTCGCCGCCGCGTAGAATTCAAAATTTCCATCTACTATTTCGTAGGAATCCATACCCGTGCGGCGAACAATTATCGGATTAATCAATCCTCCCAAATTTAAAATCAGTCTCGCTAATTTCTCCAAATCCGGCTGAGCAAAATTGGAAGAAGGCACAGCAGATACAATCTTTTTCACCGCAACCAGCGACGGAAATAATTTTTTCATTAATTTTTACCTGTTTTTTCCAAAACTTCTACTGCTAACATTTCAAATTCTTGAGCAGCGATGGAATCTGGCTTAAAGTCCAGTACCGAAATCGGATCGGAAATTTCCATATCTCCCACGATTTGAATTTGTTCTGCACACTTAGCCAAATCATCTCTCTCGTAAATCACGCTGTCCATAATTTCAATACCGTAACGTTGGGGAATTGTTTCCCGCCGCTTCGGCAAACTGTACTGTACAAATTTAGCATTTGTCGAGATTTTGCAAGGCAGAACTCCTAAAATTGCTAGAGGTTTCTTGCCAATTTGTTTCTTGAATCCATTAACTTTTTTAATAAAATCCTTGACATTAATCAGTCCTTGATTGGCAAAGGGTTTTAAGTCAGAAGGAATAATCAAATAATCCGCAGCAATCAGCGCCACTCTCGCATAAAAATTCAAAGACGGCGGCGTATCAATCAGTACAATATCGTACTTATCTTGAACTTCCGCTAGTTTTTGAATTAAAATCATGCGGCTGTAATCTAGTTGATTTAGTTCCGTTTCGTAGTACATTAAATCGATGTGGGAAGGAACCACATCAATGGCGGGATTGCAAAAATTAGACTTGCGTGCTACTTCGGCTATTGAATAAAAATCTTCTGATTGTAAAATGTGAAGAATATTGCTATCTTTCAAATCGTCTTGTTCTTCATCATCAAATTTTACCAATCCAGTTGCAAAGGTTGTATTTGCTTGACTGTCTAAGTCGATGACTAAAACTTTTTTACCTTCCTTGCTCAGCGCTGCCGCTAAATTGACTACTGTTGTAGTTTTGCCAACGCCGCCTTTGTTGTGGTAGACTGCAATTATTTTCATAGTATTTGGCTTGTTAGAGGAAACAGTTACATCTGATTGAACTTGCAGATTAACTGCATTATTTTCAGGTATTTTTTGGGGTTCTGAGATGTCACTTGACTGTGGCTCTGAGGTGGCGAGATTGTCCGGTTGTATTGATACTTCGTTAATTAAATCAGGAATTAATAAATCAATATTACTATCTTTCTGTTCGAGATTTTCTGGATCTTTTAGAGATTTTAAACTATCTCTGCCAATTAAAGCGATAATTTCATCAAGTCTAGTTTCTAACTCTTCTCCGGCACACTGAAAAACTAGCTGAATATCATCGTTGACTTTTTCGTAAATTCTAATTTCTTTAGCGTTAGTTATGACTCCGTAGCGAATACTTAAACTTGTTAAGTAACGCTTCAGTCTCCTGACGTGACGGTCTAATTTTTCCTTGGGATGTTTGGCTTCGATGACTATACTCATCTGCGAGTCTGCATCGAGCATTAAGGGGATGTATTGGATGCGAAATGAGAGGAAGTCTAGGCGAATATTCCCAAAGGCGATTTCTTGATGCCAACTGTCGGGGGTATAGCCCAGTTTTGGCAACAGATAAGTGACAATGAGTTTGCTTTCTACTTCGCTTTCGTTGCGACAGTTATTGGGATTAAAACTCAAGGGATTTTATTAGTTGTTAGTTGTTAGTTGTTAGTTGTTAATTGTTAGTTGTTAGTTGTTAATTGTTAGTTGTTAGTTGTTAATTGTTAGTTGTTAGTTATTAGTTATTAGTTGTTAGTTGTTAGTTGTTAGTTGTTAATTGTTAGTTGTTAGTTGTCATTGGAAATTGGGAATTGGGAATTGGGAATTGAGAATTGGGAATTCGTAGCAAGTAACCAATAACCAATAACCAATAACCAATAACTAATAACCAATTCCCAACAACTAATGACTGCTGACTATTTGGTTTGAGCGTTAACTTCCTCTAGTGTCAGATAGCCGCCTGCAGGATTGTACAGGTGACAGTTGTCGGCAATTCGCTTCATTAAAGACCAAGAAAACTTGGTTTCGTAGAGATGAGGTTGCCAGTTTTCCTTGAGGCTGCTGTGGGCGAGGCGCAAGTTGTACCAGGGTATCGCTGTTGAAAGGTGGTGCGGAACGTGGACGTTAATGTCGTGACACAAAAACTCTACCCAGCGGGGATAATCGCAGTGAACTGTTCCCGATAGTTGTGCTTGGGCTTCGTTCCATTCTTCGGGTGCTTTAAATGAAATGTCTGGTGCTGTGTGGTGAACAATGGTGAAAGTGCTCATCCAGAAATGGTAAACCATCCAGGGCAGCAACCAAAATTTGACAAATCCCCAAATGCCTGTGGTGGCAATTAATAGCGGAAATCCGATCGCAGCACCGATTAAAACTACCAAAACTGAAAACCGCACTTGTTCGCGCTGTTGGCCTTTGAAGCGCCACCACATGAAGTGTACTTTTGCCCAGTGGGCGATCGAGCCAACCCACCACATCGGGCCGAAGATTAAACTATAAGCTATTTGTAAAGCTTTGGGTGCAGCAGCATAGTCGGCTGCTGTCATCGGCTGCCAAGCATTATCTTCGCCAATTTTGTTGGTATGCTTGTGGTGATAATTGTGTCCGTGCCGCCATGCGTGGAACGGGAAAATTAACGGCAAAAATGCCAGATGTCCGACTAAATCGTTTACCCAGCGGCGGTTAGCAAATGACCGGTGGCCGCAGTCGTGGCCGATGACAAAAAAACCCGTTAATCCGGTACCGGTGAAAATCCACATCAGGGGCAGTAAATACCAAGGTGATACTGCTATGCCAACATAACCGACAGCTACTAATAAAACGTTGACGATGACTTTTGTCCAAGCTTTGCGGGGGTTTTTGACAAAAACTTCGCGCGGCAGGGTTTTGAGAATATCTTTGAGGCGCAGGTTGGAAGTGTCACTTGCGGATGTCAATTTTAGTGGTTTTTCGATCGATGCTGTCATAAATTGATTTCGATTCTCCGTATGCCATGTGGATGGCTTAACAAAATTAACGCAGTACAAAAGCGCAATAAAATATCAGCTCGCTGTCAGCTAGGGACAGACGAGTTGAACAACAGGCAGGGGCGTTTTAGCAAATGCTAGCGATCGCTAGCCGCCGTTGATAATGGCTAGCGCTTTTGGTTTAAAAAACACTCAGGTTAACTGGGGTTAACAAAACTTTACTTTTTATACCACAGGGGCGGCACAATTAGCACGAGTTGTCACTACTAATTGCCGTTGCTGACAGCAGAATTGTGTTCGATCGCCAATTGAGAGCAAGCAACAGAGCGCTGCTGTTTGAGAGTTTGTACCTGCAACAGCAAGGAGTCAATTTCCGCTTGTAAGTGCAGGAACTTAACTTGCTGATCGGCTTGGTAGGGACACTTCACCAAATCTAATTTGCGAGTCAAGCAGGTCGATCGGGCAGAAGGACTAGCCGTTTCGGGATGGCTCGCGGTGATTTGAGGCCGGGAAAGAGTGGATGAATTATTTGACATTAGTAATTGAGTAGACATATCTACGCATTCACACCATTAAGTTACTTTAACCTGAACCGATCGTATTAAACATCAAATTAACCGATCGAGCTAAAATTAGTGTAAATTCTTTGCCAAAGCCTAGAAACCATTGACATCGTGACCCCGATCCTACCTGCTACTGACTCTGCTACTCACTCCGCGGCTAACTCCGCTGCCCCTGCAGCCTCGCCGAAACGCTACGGTTGGCCTGGCTTGATCGAAGCTTATCGCCCCTACCTGCCGGTGACGGAAACCACGCCCGTAGTGACGCTCCAAGAAGGCAACACTCCCCTGATTCCAGCACCGGCGATCGCCTCTCTCATCGGTAGAGACGTGCGCGTCCTGGTCAAATACGACGGCCTCAACCCCACTGGTAGTTTCAAAGACAGGGGGATGACAATGGCAATTTCCAAAGCCAAGGAAGCCGGCGCAGAGGCAGTAATTTGCGCCAGCACCGGCAATACTTCCGCCGCTGCGGCAGCCTACGCCAGACGCGGCGGAATGCGGGCTTTCGTGCTGATTCCCGAAGGATACGTCGCTTTGGGCAAGTTGGCGCAAGCCTTGCTTTACGGTGCCGAAGTAATTGCGATTGGGGGAAACTTCGATCGAGCCTTAGAAATCGTCCGCGAAATGGCCGTCAGCTATCCCGTGACTTTAGTCAACTCCGTCAATCCTTACCGCTTAGAAGGGCAGAAAACCGGCGCCTTTGAAGTAGTGGATGCTTTGGGCGACGCGCCCGACTGGCTCTGCATTCCCGTGGGAAATGCGGGAAACATCACAGCATACTGGATGGGTTTTTGTCAATACCACCAAGCAAAAAAATGTTCGCGCCTGCCGCAGATGATGGGATTTCAAGCAGCCGGAGCAGCGCCGTTAGTAACCGGCAAAGCGGTGGCGAACCCGGAAACCTTGGCGACAGCAATTCGGATCGGCAACCCTGCTAGCTGGAAACAGGCGATCGCCGCTTCGGAAGCCAGCCGTGGCAGTTTTAGTGCTGTTACGGATGAGGAAATTCTCGACGCTTACCGCCTGCTAGCATCCCAAGAAGGGATTTTCTGCGAACCCGCAAGCGCCGCTTCTGTAGCCGGTTTGCTGAAGGTAAAAGACCAAGTTCCGACAGGAGCGACAGTGGTTTGCGTACTCACCGGTAACGGCTTAAAAGACCCGGATACAGCAATCAATCACAGCAATAACAAATTCAAACAGGGAATTGCTCCTAGTTTGGATGCTGTAGCTGGGGCGATGGGATTTTAAGAAGGAAGTTCGGCAACGAGCAATGTACGGGATGTAACGGATGTAAGTCCGATGTCCGTCGGAAGAAGGAAGTTCGGCAACGAGCAATGTACGGGATGTAACGGATGTAACGGATGTAAGTCCGATGTCCGTCGGAAGAAGGAAGAAGGAAGAAGGAAGAAACTACTTGCTTCTTGTTACCAGGCTCTGCCTGGTAACGCAGATAGGCGAGGCTCTACCTCCATCTGGGAAACAGTTACATAAAGCGAGGCAGAGCAAGAGTGATATGGGTTCCCAGGCTGGAGCCTGGGAACCAGTTAAAGTCAACACTACAGGTTTGTAGTGCGGAATAAAGTCGGTTCGTAGTGCGGAATAAAGTCCGTACTACGAACCGTTTTTGTTATATTAGTAGTTCTTTTTTTGTGGAATAAAGTTCGTACATACGAACCGTTTTTGTTATATGAGTCGATCGCGCAAAATCTAACCGTCCAACAAATCTTCGCCACAAGTCACTTTGCTCATTTCTAATTCCCAAAGGGCGGTAAATCTATTAACTGGTTTTTAGAAGGTGGAAGCTGAGCGGAATTTCTACCGGTTGGAGCGGGATTTTGACGAATTTCGATCGCAGTTTCGCCGGGATTTGCAGTGCGGGTAGGTACTATTTCAAGAGAATATGCTGGTGTTTCCATTTTGGTAGTAGGAACAGTTTGTGCTTTCGCCAGCAAGTCAACTGCGTCTCCGAGGGCGGTGGTTAAATTCCTGCTAGTATCGGCGTGACGGGCTTCTTCTTGTTTGAGGGCTTGACTCAATTGTTTAATTTGTTCGATCGCCCGATCGCGCTCTTCGAGAACTTCTGCTAACTTAGCTTTAAGTTCGCCCACTGTTTGCAGTTGTGCGACTTCCTGCTGGCGAGCAATTCCAGCATCTTCGCCTTCGGGCGCAATCGGCGAAAAACTTTGTAACTCTTCTATTTGTGCTTCAAAAGCAGCGATGCTTTGCTGAGTTAATTTAGCATCATTCCGGCGCTGTTCGGCTTCTGTATTGTAAAGCTGTCGCCACTGAGCCGCACTTTCACCGGCATCATCGCGATCGCGCGAAACCTCTGTTAACTGCTGTTGCAGCCGCTTAATTTCATCTAACCACTGTCTGACATCCTGAGCCATATTGTTAATTTTAGATTTTAGATTGAAGAATGGGTAATAGCTTAATTAATTAATTAACGCTCTTGATTTCCAATTGTCGTTAGCGGAACCCTCGAAGAAGATCGCCCCTACATCCATTTTGCATTTTCACCTTTCCCCTTTCCTGTGCCCTATGAACATTTATTACTGGTTGCGCTACCTGAGTTTAGCTTTGTTTAAGGCGCTTTTAAAGCAGCTTCGAGCCATCACAAAAAAGTTTAGTGATTTTTTAGTGTTTTGTCGGTGTTTGACTTGGGGCACGCTCAGGGAAGTCGGCGCGCAAGCGGGAGAGCAGCGCTTGCCAGGGCTGTCTGCAGAAATGGCCTACAATTCTATACTGGCGCTATTTCCGGGGCTGTTGGCGGTGTTGTCGGCGATCGCCCTTTTTGAACCTTTGCAGTCAACACTGTATCAAATCGCCGATCTTTTGGGGGAAGTCATACCCGATGACATTCGCAATTTGATTCGCGGCGTCATTAAAGAAATTCTGTTAACTCGCAATAAAGGGCTGTTTTCCGTGAGTTTTGTAGTGTCGCTGTGGGCATTTTCTGGAGTCATGAGCGCGGCGATGGCTGCTCTCGATCGCATCCATAAAATCCCTAGCGATCGAACTAGATCTTTTGTGAAAGCGAAACTCATTTCTATAGGTTTGAGTATCGGTACAATTGTGCTGTTAATTATAGCATCGGCAGCCATATTTGTCAGCGACTTAATTGTACAAGCTATTGCCCGCCAGAGTTGCCTGTTGGAGTCCGTCGCCAATTGCGATTTAAAAGATGTCCAAAATTGCTTGCTGCTAGCCAAAAACTGCCCTTTAGAGTCGCAACTATTAGCTATTTGGGGGCTGTGGCGGTGGCCGATTGCTTTAGGGATTGTATCAGTTGCCTTTGCCTTTGTTTATCGCTACGGGCCCAGCCGCCACCAAGCCGATATTCCGATTTTTTCGGGAGCAGTTTTTGCTGCTATTTTGTGGGCGCTGTTTTCGGCTTTGTTTCGGTTTTATGTTGTGCATTTGAGCAATTTCACTTGGGCTTACGGGACGATCGGAACTTTTATTATGTTGCTGTTGTGGCTCGATCTTTCTTCTTTGGCGATGTT
Source organism: Microcoleus sp. B4-D4 (assembly GCF_036705185.1). NCBI lineage: Bacteria > Bacillati > Cyanobacteriota > Cyanophyceae > Oscillatoriales > Microcoleaceae > Microcoleus > Microcoleus sp. B4-D4. Next base: position 161,195 of record NZ_JAUBTX010000005.1, read on the forward strand.
ACTCGGAGCTCAGTTAAACGTGACAGTAGGAAAAGCCATGAAACAATCGATAGGGTATAGGGTATAGGGCATTGGCCAAACAGGGCATTGGGCGGAGCGAAGCGGAGGGATTGGCCAAACAGGGCATTGGGCGGAGCGAAGCGGAGGGATTGGGCGGAGCGAAGCGGAGGGATTGGGTATTGCAACCAACAAATAACAAATAACAAACAACAACAGTCAACAGTCAACAGTCAACAGTCAACAGTCAACAGTCAACAGTGAATTTACTATTCCGATGAAGAGAGAATTTGATATGAGGTATCGATCGATCGTTTTCTCAATCGCTCAATCCCACAATCTAAAGTCTAAAATTTTTAAATCCCCAATCTAAAATCTAAAATCTAAAATCGACTGACTTTTCACCTTTTTGAGAAAGGCAATAAATACCGGATGTCTGGTTATCGGCGCAGTAAAGTGCTGAGGATACCCGTAACAAAAGACAAAAAAATCAGTACCCAAATAACACCGCCGGGAAGGAATGTCAAGAGGCCAACACCTCGGAGAATCCAAACTAACAAAGTTATCCCGAAAACTGTTAAGAAGATGCGGGTTGATAATCGAAGTTGAAATCTTGAGGAATTACTCATGTTGAATCTAAAAATTTTATCTGGATCGATGATAGCTGTTTTGCTGGCGATCGGCAGTTACCTCACCTTAATCTCGATTCCCGGCGCTGCTGTGGCGCGTGGGGGCGCACATAAGCTGGGGGAAACGGCCAATGCTGCGACAAAACCTTCCTCTACAAGTGTAGCAATTAGCGATCGGGCAATTGGCGAAGCAAAAGTGGGAATGACTTTCCGACAACTGAAACAAGCTCTCGGTTCAACGGCACAGTTTAAGGTAGAGTCTCCTTTTATGGTAGACTTTGATGCTGTGGCGATTAGTCGATCGGGCAAAGTGCAGTATCGGATTATCTACGCTGCTGGTACAAAGCTGAAAGATACCGATGTTATTGACCTTCTGATGACTGACAATCCTAACTATAAAACAGTTCATGGCGTCGGGCCGGGAATGAAATTGAAACAAGCAGAAGCAATTTACGGCAAAGCTACTTTATCTTATAATGTGGACAATGAAATGAGAGAAGGAGTGGTTTTTGCCAAACAACCGACTCGAAAAATTATGTTTGTTCCCAAGGCTGATGGAAAGCAATTTGCTGGAGTTTACGGTACTGGCCAAAATGGATTTTATCAGACTAATAAGTATCAGCCGAATGCTGCGATTAAGTCCGTGATGGTGCGGAAGTAAATTTAAGCATCAGATATTAAGAGAAACTGGCGTGCTCTAATTTTCCCCATCCTTTTTTTTGAAACCATGAGTGGGCTGGGCTGGAGAGTCCGCCCCAAAAATTAAATTTAAAGGTATTTATTAAACGACAATTGTTAGGTTTGTTTTGTGAACGATTGTGTAATACCAAATCAGGGTTCGGGATGCCTTTTCTGAACCAGTCGGCGCAGGCCGACTTTGTTTGTGTAGATGCGGTTTCAACCGCCGAATCGTAAAGGGGGTATGTTGCTCTTGATGCCGAGATTTTTGATGGCGGCACGCCCTAGGAATAATGTTGCAAGAGTATTGAAAATTGGTATAAAATAAGGTAAGGTGCGCGCTGCACACCTTACACAGGTTAGTTGAAATGGAAGTTTTGTTAGTGTTTTTTAGGATTTTTGGGAAAAGGAATGTTCAAACTTTCGTGAAAAACAAGCTGAGTTTTATAGGTTAAGCGGCGGTTAACTTGTTTGATGATTTTTTCCAAAAGCGCATCGCCGGTTTTTTCTATTAATGGTTGAGACATCGATCGAATAAACTTAGGAAAACAAACCCCTACAGCCAAGTCCAGCTTCCAGCTAGCACTGGTAATCGCAGGCGGTAGCTGAGCGCGTTCCGACGCGGGCCAATCGGCGGCAAACTCCTCAGACGGTATCTCTACTAGGTTCATTGCCGATCGAAAATCCACTTCATATCCAGGCGCGGTATAATTCGGAACCGGGATTGTCTTAATCAAATAGCAGCCTTCAGCGTCCGGCGGCAGCAACTCTAAACCGATTCTCGCTTCAACTCGGTAGCCGAAAGCCCCAAAACGCCCGATTAATAGATCGTAGCCGTTTTCGCCGATCGGCTCAGCCTTCATCGGCGAAGCGCACTGACAAAACCAACTCTTGTGATTGTTCAAATGCTCAGCCACCGTAGCAGCATCGGCGTACATCTCCATGCTGTCTTCAAAATGGGCGTGAAACCAAATCGGCTCAACTTCCTCTGCTGCATCCGCACTTCCACTTTCGGGCTGTCGGAAACTCGCATCTGGGTAGCAATTTTCGTCAGAAGCTTCAACAGTAGTTTGATATTCAGCGGAATCCTGCTTCATAATATGCTCTCCTGTAATACACGCCAATCGATCGGCTTGGGGATGCGGTAAGGAAGTTTCCTCCCTACAATTGGGAAATAGATTGCAACAAAATTTACCCAAGAACAGCATAACCTGACTTATGAAAGCATTTGTAGCAGGAGCCACAGGCCAGACTGGCCGCCGAATTGTCACAGAATTGGTCAAGCGAGGCATTCCCGTGCGCGCTTTAGTCCGAAATTTGGAGACGGCTAGACAGATTTTACCACCGGAGGCTGAGTTAGTGACAGGGGATGTATTAAATGCGACTTCTCTGCGAGCTGCGCTCGGCGATAGTACGGTGTTGCTGTGCGCGACGGGGGCGGCCCCCGGTTTTGACCCGACAGGGCCTTACAAGGTGGATTTTGAAGGTACTAAAAATTTGGTGGAGGCCGCTAAGGCTCAGGGAATTGAGCATTTTGTGCTGGTGACTTCTCTGTGCGTTTCTCAGTTTTTTCACCCGCTAAATCTGTTTTGGCTGATTCTGGTGTGGAAAAAACAGGCGGAGGAGTATTTGCAAAAAAGCGGCTTGACTTATACGATCGTCCGACCGGGCGGTCTCAAAAATGAGGATAATTCAGATGCGATCGTCATGAGCAGTGCGGATACACTGTTTGAGAACAGCATTCCTCGCACTAAGGTAGCTCAAGTCTGCGTGGAGGCGCTGTTTGAGCCGACTTCTCGCAACAAGATTGTGGAAATTGTGGCGAAGCCGGATGCCCCACAAAAGAGTTTTGAGGAGTTGTTTGCCGGTGTGGTTTGATTGAATTAAGCTTGTTTGGGTTCGGTGCGTCAGGCAAAAACAACTATTCGAGTTGAGTCAAAAATTTGGGCTGGCGCACCCTGCATCTGTGGAGTCAATCTCAAATCTTCAGTGCCCCGATCGAAAATTGAGGCTTCGCACCCTGCAGCAATTTTTCGATCGCCAAATCTGACAAAATCTTAATAGTTTTATCATCCGCCGTTGAAATTTCCCTCTCCCAGCATGAAAACTCTCAAGTGGCCAGCTTGGTTCCCCTATCCGATTTCGTGGTTAAGGGCATTTGCTCTCGCCCAGAGTTTTAGTTTTATCCTTCGCAGGGGCATTCCTTTCGCTAGCGATGAAATTGGCTTTCTGACTTTGTTGTTGGCGGCTTGGCTGATTCAGTTACCTTTATTCTTTGTCGCTCACTTTTTCGCCGTCAAAATCTTAAATCCGTTACTAATTATGCTACCTGGCCCCAAGGGGAAAGGGCGCAAGTTCAAGCGCGGGCTTACTGGTATGCGATCGCACTTGCGAGAAGGCTTGAATGCTGTTGTAGTGCTTTTTTTTGCGTTTAATCTGGCGCTGTTGCTGCAACTGGCGATTTTTTATTGGCCCGCGCGCGCGATCGATCCGGTTAAGTTATTCGCAGGAATCTCTACTCTGACAAATGTGGCGATCGCCGGTGAATTCGATTTCTGGCTGGTAAAATTGGCGGGGGTTTTATGGAGTTTAACGCTGTTAGCTGCGCCGCTATATCAGTACGATTTTCGGGTGCGGCGGAGGCGGCTGGCGAGAAAATTAGCCGAAATGACCGACATGGAAATGACTATACTGGAAGCCCAGAAATGGGGCCGTCGCCAAACTGGTTTGTTGAGGCGATCGGAAATTCAAATCCTGGGATTTCTACTTTTAATCGGCACTGCGATCGGCGGCAGTGTTTTTTTTGTTGCCAATTTGCCGCGAAATTTGCCGTTTTCGCAGTCAGCAAGTGATGTCAGGAAATCGCCGCCGCTGGCTATGAAAACGGGCGATCCTTACATTCGAGCTTTGATGCGAACTATTTCTGCTAGCGAGTCAAATGTTTCTCGGCCTTATCACGTTGTTTACGGCGGCAAATATGTATTGGATTTGAGCCGTCATCCTGACTGGTGCGTGAGAATTGTTAACGGCCCGAATCGAGGTAAGTGTACTACGGCGGCGGGCAGATATCAATTTTTGACTACGACTTGGAAGGAGAAGGCGAAGCGCTATCACGCCCGTCGCGCTAATTTTTTATTCTGGGAAGATTACAGTTTTGAACCGGAATATCAGGATGCTGTGGTTTATGCTTGGTTGAGCGATCGCAAGTTTTGGAAAGCTGATATTTCACAGATGTTGCGGCAGGACAGATTAACTGATGTTTTTCGGATGCTTTCGGGAACTTGGACGAGTTTGGGGTATGGAATTGAGAACAATTCTATGAGTTCGAGTTTGCCGAAAGTTTACAAAAAAATGCTGCGGGAAGAATTGGAAAATGCTGATTCTTAGGTTACATTGACTGATTCATGATTTTTTTAACTTCGGTAAAAATGCGGTCAGACATTTGTATAATTCTAATCCCGGCCCAGCTTGTAGTGGATAAAGCCGATCGAAATTAATCGGGTTTCCCGGTGCTAATTTCCACTCGATTTTCTGTGCTGTTTTCGGCGAAATATCGATCGCTACCGTGATGTTCATAATGCTGTTGTGCTGCGGGATTCCCCGAAAACAGTAGCTTTTTCCGGTGCGTTTGTCGGAGTCGCTACCGGTGATGTATTTATCTCGTTTGCGAAATTGGATTTCTCGAAAAGGTCGATCGATCGCAAATGAGTCTCGGTAGCGATAGTCTCCATCGGGCAATTTTTGGATGTCGGGCCTGATTTGAGCTATAACGGTTGCTGCACTGAGAGTTAGCATCATTTATCTGAGTTTTTTTGCAAAATCAGCGATTTGGGTTCCTGGTGTCTGTGGCGCTGCGGGCGATCGGCTGAAACAAGCGCAGCCTGTAACAAATTAATAAGAGTTGTTATGCAGTTTAACTTGATCCCTGCCTATCGTGAATAATTATTTCACGGTTTCATCTCTATTACAAATTTGCGTAACAATAGAAATATTGAGCAAGCCATGAGAAATCTCACGGGCGCATATCTAGAGATTAATTGAGGATGCTGCTATGTTGGGCCTGACGCGAAAAACCAAAAATTTAGGGCGGGTTGAAACAGGAAATTTGGAACAGGGAGGCTGTATCGCCTCTGGCTGTCAAAGTATCAGCTATGCGCGATCGCGAGTTTACAAAGATGAGGCTTTGGTATCTGCTGCGCTGGCGGGACTGCCGGCTCTTTTGGCATCCTTGGAAAGCTTTCGCGAGTAGAGTTTGATCACTTTGATTGTTAAAAATCTGGAGTTGGCTGAGTTAAACTATTGCCACACTCCGGCAAAAATATTCTTGACTGCGATCGCAATTCGACTTAAATCTTCTTTCAGCAGCGGGGGCCAAGAAACTCCTTTGCCGAGTCCGGCTTCAAATTGCTGCAAACTTTCTACTGAGAGTAAATGCAGTGCCGAGATTAATTGCCGATCGAGCATGGGAGATTCTTGCAGGCCCTCAAACAATATTTTTAAAGCTAATAAAATCGATGTCACCTGTCCGGGTACCGGTGGCTGACCTTGTTTGAGGCGCATCAGGAAGGCATCGGGATTTTTTTTAGTTTCGAGGGCGCTTCCTTGGTCGATCAGAAAACTGCGGGCTGTTTTGTAATCCATTGGATGTGCGATCGATCTCCTGCAATTAATTAGCTGGCATTATATCATCTTTTGTCGCGCTCAACTGGGTAATATAGCAGACAGAAGAAAAAAAGCAACTCGTTAAGCGCGTATTGTCATCTACGGTACAGCTAATTGTAACAACGCATTTTCATTGGCTGCACAGCTTTCGGAAGGTGCGCCGCAGCGTACCCTACAGCTACGGTTGGTAGTTATGAATAAGTTTTATAGAACGGAAAAATAAAACAATGGCAAAACGGCAGAGAAATAGTAGAAAATCAAAGATTTATCGCTACTTATGGCTGCTTTGTTTGTGTCTGAGCTTCCTGTTAGTTCCGCTCCTCCCCGAAATAGCTGCCGAAACGCCATTTCCCCCGCCCGCTCCTCTTGCAAATAATGCTAATTTGGGAGCCAGAATTCAAAGGACAATGAAGTTACTTGCTGCCAGCACTCCCACAGAACGCCGCCAAGTACGCATCCTATTTTACGGTCAATCTATCACTCAGCAAGATTGGTGGAAAGATGTCGCAAAGGATTTGAAACAGCGATTTCCCTACGCTGATTTGATTATTGAAAATCGGGCAATCGGAGGATTTGCCGCGCCGATTTTAATCCGTCCCAGCGAACACGATTTGTATCCTTTTTATCCAGATTTGCTAATTTTTCACGTCTACGGAGGTGATGAGGATTACGAAGCGATAATTGCCAATGTCCGCAGCCGCACCGCTAGCGAAATACTCTTGCATTCAGACCATATAAATTGGTTGCCCGCAGGTAACAGTAGCGATAATCCAGATGAAGTCAAAGGATATGAATGGCACAATACTCATTCTACAAAATGGCTGCCAGAATTGGCAGATAAATATGGCTGCGAAATCGCGGAAATTCGCGAACCTTGGCGCAGGTATTTGCAAGACAATCGCTTGCAACCAAAACAGCTATTGAGCGACGATATTCACCTCAACGAGTGGGGAAATTTTCTGCTAGCTGCTTTGATCAAACCGCACCTGCAATATAACCCAAGTTCTCCTCAAACGCCGCCGGAGTTAGTCAAAACCTATACAGTTGGTACTGATGTTAAATGGCAAGATGGCAAGTTGGTTTTAGAGTTTGAAGGAAATCGGATAGATGCGATCGCCGATAAAACCTTCAACGGCGGCGCGATTTCTGCTAAAATTGCGATCGACGGCAAAAAACCCTCAGAATTTCCCGAACTTTACACCATCACCAGACCCAGCGCTAGTCTGGGCGTCGCTTGGCCCGCAATTCTCCAAATATCCAGTCAAAAACCGCTAATCGTCGAAGATTGGAAAGCAGTAATTACCGAAATTAACAGCGACTCCAGCAAGTTTAAATTTGACGTCATAGGTTCCAAAACAGGTTACGACGGCAGCGGTACAAACGACAAAATGTTCGTTTCAAAATCTAGCCGCATCGCCATTGAACCGAAAAACTGGTGGCTGCAAAATGCCTACGAATACTCGAAAAAGCCTACACCAAAAGGCTTTGAGATTACGTGGCAAGTTAAGCCGATGTTTGTAGATTCATACATTCCGCCACAAATTGCAGATTCCAACCGCGAATATCCTACAACATTAGCTCAGAATTTAAGCAACTCCAAACACATCCTTGAAATCATTCCTGAAACAGAAGGCACAGTTCCCATTCAAGCAATTCGAGTCTATCGCCCTCCTTATATTCCTGATATTCCTGCGCCATGAAGAAGGACTAAGGAATGAAAATTTAATAACTTAAGCGATTGCTCGTTACCAGGCTCTGCCTGGTAATGCAGAGCCGGAGGCTCTGCCTCCTTTTACCTGCTAACTTACAGGAGAGAGGACTGTAGGAGGTGTTTAAGTTATTAAGTTTTCGATCCTAAAGTCCTTACTGCAAACTTAATTTCTGTAGTTATTTCTTCAACCCACGCACCATCCGGGTTTTGTTTCTATAGTCCTGGTTTCAACCGCCGAGTCTTATACCAACAATTACCCGCTTCTCGTGATTCCCAACTCGTGAAACATCAACAGCGATAAAAAGAAATCCGCCACAAAAATAAACACCCAAGAAGTCACCACCGCAGCCGTTGCAGCTTGACCTACCCCTTTCCCACCACCCGCCGTTGTCAACCCCCAACCGCAACCGACAAGGGCAATAATCAACCCAAAAATAAAACTCTTAATCGCCACAGTTACTAAATCCCAAGGCCCCAAAAAAGTCCGCACCGATTCCAAAAATACCGACGGTTCCAACTCGTAAAAAAAAGCCGCCACAAACAGCCCGCCCAAAATCCCCACCGCTACCGCAAAAATTGTTAAAACCGGCAGCATTATGCAGCAAGCTATCACTCTCGGCACTACTAAATAATCAACTGGATTTGTTCTCAACATATACAGGGCATCTATTTGTTCCGTCACCTGCATTTCTCCAATCTCCGCAGCAAAAGCCGAACCTACTTGTCCCGCCACCACGCCCGCCGTTAAAACCGGTGCTAATTCCCGGCAAAATGCCACAGCAAAAGCACCTCCCACTGCCCCAATCGCCCCAAACCGAATCAATTCTCTGGCCGATTGAACGGTAAAAATCATGCCCGCAAAAAAGGCTATTAGCAGCACTGAACGCAAAGAATCCAGGCCTACTGTTACTAAATGTTCCATGATTTTGCGGCGGTCAATTTTGCATTGGAGTATCCGCAGCAGCACTTGACCGCCCAGGAACAAAGTCACTAAAAACCGCTGAAACCACCTGTTATTGAAGGTTTCATCTAAATGTCGATCGCGCTTTTCTTGGTATTTTTTAACCAATTATATCAATTCCGGTTGCACCGTCAGGTGACTGTTGACTGTTGACTGTTGACTGGCGGGTCGAAAAACTGAATAGTTGAGTGTTAACTGTTGACTCAATTTTATTATTCCGATGCAACCAGAAACGATATTATTGACAGCTCGCGATTAATTACAAACAGGGCAAAGCATTGCTAAATAGAGACTTACCCAATTCTACAGCAATTACTGCGCGATTTGTCAACATATTTTTAGTCTGCCAGCCTTGCCGTTGGTAGGTTATACCATTTTAAATTTTAGATTGAGACTGATTGGTTTTGTGGTCATCCTCAGTTTTTCCCACTTGTCAAATCTCAAGTCTCAAATCCAAAATCTAAAATTTGATGTCTACTCGGCAAGCAACAAGTCGATAAACTTATCCAACTCTTCGTCATGCTTTTCGGCTTGATCCTTACCAATTCTCACCAAATCCAATATCCTCTCTTCCGAAGCATCATCAATCCGCAGCGGTGGTTCGTGGTTCAAATCGGGAGTAATTCTCAAATATTGATTTGGTCTTTCAATCGCATCATAAATTTGGAACAATTGATAATTTACAGTTTCAGCAACTCCCGTCATCATGATATTAATCAAAGGCTCAACCCACTCAATTTGACCCCAATTTTTCACTTCTTCGTAGGGATATTTTTTCTGAGCTTCTCCCGTCCCCAAAGATAAAATGACCATATCTTTTGCTGTCGGGCCTCTCTCTGGGCGATCGTCGGAAAATGTGAATTTATTTCTCACTTCCGCATAGGCGCAAAGTGCCGGATTGTTTGCGAATACTCCCCCGTCAATTAAAGCGTAGCATTCGTTTGTCAAAGAGTAAATTTTGGGAATTTCAAAGTAAGTGGGAGCGGCCGATGTCGCTCTGGCAACATCTCTGATAAAATAGTCAGCTTCGGGATGTTCTTTCGCATCCATTTGGTTGAAAAAATTAGCTTTTCTTCTTTCCACGTCGTAACTGGAAATTAAACAAGGTTTCAGCAGTTGGCTGAGTTGGCAATCACTAAAGTTTTTCCGAAAGAATTCTTCTAACGGAGGGCTGGGATATTTCTCATCTATCAAACCGTCTATAGAGCGAAATTTTTGCCAAAATGAACTTTTAAAAACGTCGCGGCCGCTGTTGATAGAAAAATTAACAGCGTCTAGTGCAGACCACCGAGGTCTGCTGGGATTTTTGGGATCGGGAAATAAATAGATGCAAGTTAAAATTCCTCCCGCACTCGTGCCGGCGATTAAATCGAAATAGTCAGCTATTCTCGCATCTGGGTTGCCGCTTTTCTGTTGCAGCTTTGACTCGATGCTAACTGCAACTTGCGCCGGGATAATTCCTCTGATTCCGCCTCCGTCTATGGATAAAACTCTGTTATATTTAGACATGATTGTTGTTTCCTTTTTTGGATATTTGCTTGTTGGCTACACTTTTGAAATCAAAAGTGTTTGATACGATACTTAGCGGTAAGGTACACCCGAAACACCCTAGATATATTAGATTTTACGTTTAGGAATTTCCTAAATTCATATCTAATATTTCAAATCTAAATTTAATTGGCGGGCTGCGATCGTGTATCGAAAAATGTACTCTACAATTTCTACGTAATTGTAGGCGGCGGCTGGGGAGTCTGCCCAGACTGTGATGCCGTGATCGCGAATTAATAAAGCTGGTACAGATGGTGCACAAATGGCAAAGTATTCGCAGATTTCCTTGGCTATCTTAGGCACTTCCAAATAATTTGCAAATAGGGGTATCGCCACTTGGGGGTTTTCCTCCCACACGCCCAAACCTTTGAGCATTTCGATCGCGGGTAAAGGCACTGCATCGCCTTCGGTTAGCCGAGAAACTAAATTTGCTTCGATGGAGTGGACGTGATAGCAAGCTTTAGCGTCTGGAAAACAATTGTAAACGGCTAAATGAATGCTGGTTTCGGCGGAAGGGCGGCTGTCGGCAACAGGTTGCTCCACGATCGCTCCGTCGGAACTCATTCTGATAAAATCTACTTCAGTCAACTGCCCTTTCGCACGACCACTCGCAGTAATCCAAAAACTACCATCTGGTAAGCGGGCCGAAAGATTGCCAGCAGTCCCCACCATCCAACCGCGATCGTAAAAATGTTTGGCTGCTGCAATTAAATCCGGTCTCAAATCGCCACTCATTCTTTGCAAATCCTCAGTTTTTTGTCCAGCTTTTACATTAATCAGAATTGCGCTAGTCTATTTAAATGTATGGTGCACAATGTGCACCTTACCAATACACATACCGCAGAGTGAGGTACGAAGAAAGTAATTCACAATTCCCTTCTACGAACAGGAAACACCAATGCCCTATGACCTGTTTGGCCAATGCCCAAGAGAATCTAATTCACCTGAGAAAGGCTATAGTTTCAATTCCATTTCTGGGACAAATTTTCCAACACGTCAAAAAAATTATCCCATTTAGTATAAGGCTTTTGCTGTTCGTCTAGATACTCGGCAAGCCGATCGCGCGCAAACACAGACGAAGCCTGCAAAGCCATATTAAAATCCGTCAGCGAATCTCCAATTGCCACCTGTTCCTTTGCAGGGTGACGGCGCATTACCCGCACCTTAGACACCAATTCTGCATCTCCTTCAAACTCAGAATTGACTTGCAAGCGAGGGCCGCTAGAGTCCAGATCCACGGCGTAAATAGCGATCGCCCGGTGTGCCAAATCACCCATAACCGCCTCTACCATAATCCGCAAACCACCGGAAACGATCGCAAAAGGCACCTGTTTCTCGTCCAAAAAATCCAGCAATTCCACCAATCCCGGCCGCATCAGTTGTCCCCTAGAAAATTCCACAATTTCCCCGTAACGTTCCGAAGAAATAGACTCTAGTAACTGCCGCACACCCGATCGCAAACTCAGCCTTCTTGCGTACATTTCCGGCATTAGTTGAGACGATAATTCCGGTGCAAAATGCTTCAGCATTGCCACAAAAGTTTCTTCAACAGTTATCGTGCCGTCAAAATCGCAGAATACCACCCGTTGCTGATTGTTCGGAATTGGAGAATTTTGCTTGTCATCAGTCATTGTCAGTCGCACCTTTGGAGAACGGGAAAAGTTTACACAATTCATCGTACACCGAAGGAGTCATTGGCCCGCGCAGGGCGGAGCGAAGCGGAGGGATTGGCCAAATAGGGCGAAGCGGAGGGATTGGGCGGAGCGAAGCGGAGGGATTGGGCATTAGTCATTAGTCATTAGTCATTAGTCATTAGTCATTAGTCATTAGTCATTGGTTACTTGCTACGAATTCCCAATTTCCACTTCTCAATTCCCAATAACAAATAACAAATAACAAATAACAACTAACAGCTAACAGTCAACAGTCAACAGTCAACAGTCATCAGTCATTGGTCATCAGGAAGAAGGCTCGCTTCGGCTTCCTTCGGCTACACTCTACCAGTTGTTCTTCGGGTAAAAAGAGACAATAATAGAAATGGAAGAAGGAAGAAACAAGAGAGAAGAAAGCCTTGAATTTTCGTCGCAAAATAACGCTTTAGTTTAGAACCAAAGCATAAGCAATCGACAGCATCGGCGTGCAATGCGAGAACAAATTACCCGCCGTCTGGTGCGGTTGATATAATAGCTAAACGCTGTTTCTGACACTGGCCCGGAAGATTTTATCAAGAATCTTCGAGGTCGTCTTCGATATCATCTTCGATATCATCTTCGATATCGTCTTCTAGAGAATCTTCGATATCGTCTTCGAGGAATGCTTCTACATCCTGCTTTTGATTTTTACTTTTTTGAGGATTAGCCTTAGTCGGCAAACAAATTAAGTTGTCATCCTCAGTATTAATCAAACCTTTCGATCGCAACTTGCCCATCAGTCGCGTCACAGTAACCCGCGTCGAGCCGATAGCGCTGCCAATTTGAGCGTGAGTCAACACCCAAGGCAGCCTGTAGCCCCGAACCACATCCGGTTCTGCCTCACTTACGTAAGGTTCGCCGAACTCTTCGATCAGCAAAGTGAGAAAACCCAGCAGTCGGTCGATCGTCCGGCGCTGTCCCAAAGTGCTCAGCCAGAGGAGTTTCCGCTGGTGCTGGTAGCGAAACGCATCCAAAATTTCCCGGCGAAAGTGAGGCCAATTATCCAAATCGTGCCAATACATCCAAACTACGTGAGTTTGATCGGCGTGAGCGAAAGCTTGGAGGGTAAACGGAGACTGAGCAACCAGTTCAAAAGGTTGACCCGCGCCGACGAAGCCCAAAAAAGCTTCTTCTGTAGTTTTGCGAGCGGATTTTAGCCCCGGCTTCGCCCCGACGCTAACTTGAGCGCTACCTACGAGCCGCACAGCACCTTTCTGGACTAAATAAAGCAGTCCGGGTCTGGCGGGAATCTTTTCGTCTTTGCTAAAAGTCCGGCAGCGGTAGTGTTCCTGGGCCCAGTCGATAATTCGCTGCCAAGTGATAAAAGGTCGATCGATCGTCTCTAGATGTGTGGAAGTTGATTGCATAAGTGAGGCTCTGGGATATATTTAATTAGTTAGAAAAACAGCTTCTGCCAGCATTCTGATACAAAGTGAGACAACCAACCCCCGATCGAACTTGCACGCTTCTTAACAGTGCTGATTATTTTCAGTTTTACCTAAAATTCAATGTAGCAAAAAATACATGAAAATGGTAGAGTTCAGCAAAGAGTTTCACGTAAATTATTGTTATGTAGCCTAAAAATCGCTCAAACGCCGATTAATTGGATGTAGCCGGTCAGGGCGAGCCGATCAGGGCGAGCCGATCGCTCATCTGTAATATCAGCAGTTTAACGTACAACAACAGCGCCAGCGGTAACACTCAGAGAGTAATTTTTACCTAATGATGGGCGATATGGATACACCAAATATGGAGCAGTGCCCCGAAGTTACAGTGAAGTGTTTTTTGCTCTTAAGGTTGCAGGGCGCGATCGCCCACCAGGAGACACTGGCACAAATTCCGTTAAATCGGGGTAAAGATAGCGCCGGGGTGCTGTACGTCTCTGCGATCGCCCTGAAATTGGCTAAAACTCGGCAACAGACACCGCAGGCGATCGCCGCCGAGTTGGTCGAAACTCTCAAACCGCTGTGCGAGCCAGATTTTGCCGTTAAAGTCGCAGCGGCGGGCATAATTGAGCTGGAGCTGACTGATGCAGGTTTAGCCCTCTGGTTGCAGCGTTTAGCTCAAAATTCCCTCCCAGATCCCGAATCTCGCATATTATCTCCTGTTGTGTCAGGCGATCGACTGTTTCCCATTCAATACAGCCACGCCCGCTGCTGTTCCCTGCTGCTAATGGCCCACCGCGATCGCCTAATTTCGATCGCACAGCCCGATGTCCGTACAGCACCGCAAATTTGGTCGCTGGCGGCCCCAAATCCCATACCCTGGCTCAACAGCAGCCAACAACTGCGGTTAGTACATCCGGGCGATCGTACTTTAATTTCGCAACTAATCACAGCCCTAGACAATTTATCTCCAGTTTTTGGGAATAATTGCACCCAACAAAAACCAGTCAATTATCTCAAAACAGCTAATAATTTGAGCCAAGCATTTCAGACTTTTTACAGCCAATGTCGGATTTGGGGCGAAGTTAAAACAGAAACACCAAAACTCGCCCAAGCCAGACTGGGTTTAGTATTAGCAACTCAATCCTTGCTGCGGTTTATCCTAGAAGAATTATTGAGCGCCGTTGCTCCTTTAGAACTTTGATTGCAGTCACACAATGTTGTATCAGAATAATAACTAATACCAAATCCGAGCTTTCTAACTCTTGTATCTTCTGACTTTTCTATTTCCTCTTCTCTTCGTGTTCTAGCGGTGATATCGTTTCCGCTTGCATCGGAATGATTTAACCGCAGAGTACACAGAGTACACAGAGTCCGAGAATATATATCTGAATCATTCCGATGCTACCGGATTTGATATGACGCGCGGCTTCGCCTAAAGCGTCTTCGCGGTGCCATCATAAAGGGGTATGTTACCTAGATTTAGTATTAGTTGTCAGTTGTCAGTTGCTAGTTGCTAGTTGTTATAGCAAATCCGGGTTTTGTATCCCCTTTACGAACCAGTGGCCTCCGGCCGACATCGTTTGTATAGACGCGGTTTCAACCGCCGAATCATCTAATTGTTATAGCAAATCCGGGTGTTTAATCTCCTTTACGCACCAGTTATCTCCGGCCGACATCGTTTGACTTTCTGGCGGTTTCAACCGCCGAATCATCTACTCTTTTTCAATTTTGGCGATCGGCAGCCTTACCGTAAACGTACTCCCGACACCCTCTTCACTGCTCAACACAATTTCGCCACCTTGCAAATCCACGCATTTTTTAACAATGCTCAGCCCCAGTCCAGTACCAGGAATTATACCCACATTTGTCGCGCGGTAAAACGAATCAAACAGCCGTTCTTGGTCTGCCAAAGGTATGCCAATTCCGGCATCTTGTACCGAAAAGATTACCTCAACCTCAGTAACTTTTAATTCAAAAACTACTTGAGTATTTGGAGGAGAATATTTAATAGCATTTGATAGCAAATTGCTGAGAATGCACCGCAGCAAACTTTCCTCCAAACAAGCCATCGCCGATTGACTGTGATTCACAAAAACCAGCGTCACCGGCTCAGTTTGTGGCTTCAATTTCAGGCTGTTCTGAAATTCCGCTACCAACTCATCACAAAACTTTGTTAAGTCTAGCGGTAGCAAGCAAAACGCAATTTTTCCCGACTCAGAGCGGTCGAGGAGCAAAACGTCATCTAATAACCGATCGATGCTTTTTGCTGCTGCTTGAGTTTTGTCTAGCATTTCTTGTGTTTTCTCATCTGTTAATGTCGATTTGTATTTAGTAAGAACTTGCGTAGTGCCGAGGATGAAGTTCAAAGGATTGCGAACGTCGTGAGCAATCATGTGCAGCAAAGATGTTTTCATCTCGTTGAGTTCTTGGGCTGTTTGCAGAGTGCGGTCGAGTTGGTCGTGAGACAATTTGAGAGTTAAAGACAACTGGCGCGATCGCAGCAAAATTTCCACCCGCGCTTGCAATTCTATTTTCTCGACCGGAGCAATAATTAAATCATCAATAGTTTGCCAAATAAATTGCGTTGCCATCTTTACATCCGAGCGAGATGTAATCAAAAGAAAAGGCAAACATAGGGGGTGTTCTGCCTGTTTTTTGGCAGCTACCCATTGCCAGTGGCTTTTCAGAGCCTGACCGTCAATTACCCCCAAATCGAAAGATTGATTTAACCCTAAAAAATCGTCAATATTTTCTTGTGAGTTTGGCAGCAATATTTCATAGTAAACTGCCAGCCATTCTAATAACAAGCGGCGATTTTCTTTTTGTTCTACAAGCAATAAAATTCGACTCACGCAGATTCTCCTAGCAAGCTGTGAACAACGGATAGCAAATCTCTAACGATCAAAGGTTTTACCAATATACTCCGAGCACCGCGGGAGAAGCTTTCGTGCCCAATGGCCGCGCTTTGTTTGGGCGAAAGTATCAGAAAAGGGATTTCGTGATTTCGCAATTGTTCGCAGCATTCCCAAATCTGGCTATCGAAACCAGAAATATCTACTAAAGCCATCCCGATTTTAGCAGGCTGACCGATCGCTCGCGCCACATCTTCCAAGCTAGAAGCCGCCAGCATCTGGTATCCTTCTTTGTTAAGAAATTGTGCTAAAAGCTGCAAGTTTCGCTGATTGCGGTCAACTGCTAAAATTATTGAATTGCCAGTCATCTGTCAGCTTCCTCGGAATAAGGCTGATGCCGTAGGAGATTTTATATTTAAGTTAGCGTCTGGGTACTTCAGGAAAAATCCCTCTCAATCAACAAGGCCGTCTGTCAACTTAATGCCTAAATTTTCGACCGCCAAACAGCCGATTGAGATCGACCCAGAAACCTTTTAACCCCGATTCAATCTTCATCCACTTCCCCCTCAACCCACACCGGCGCAGAGCTCAAAATGCCGCGCAGCCCCCGTATCGGCTTGCTGACTTTGATGCCGTAGCGAGTAATATCGAGTTCTCGCAGAGTTTTCTCGAAATTGCTGACTCGTTTTTTAATTACTCCGATCGCCTTGCGGATTTCTGTTCTATTATGCAGTTGGCGTTCCAGATAGCGGATAAACAGAATATTATCAGCCAAATAGCTAATCCCAATCTCAGTCATCCGAAAATCTCCACCAATCTCTTCTACCTCATTAATCAAGATCACGGTAACTCCCATATTCTTGAGATACTTGCACAAAGCGTGCAAATTGTTCACCAAATTTTGCCCCTGCATCGAAAGTTGATAGCCAGAAACACTGTCAATCATCACAATCCGCGTCTTTTCCTGCTCCACTTCTCGGCGTACCATGCAGGCAAACTGATCCGGCGAGTAGAGCAAAGGTTCCACGGGTATCACCGAAAGACTTCCCTGCGCCATCATCGCCCCAACCGGGATGTTAACGGATTCGCAGCGGTGCAGCAGAGTCGAAATTGACTCCTCAAAAATGTAAACTACCGATCGCTCCCCCCTTCCCGCCGCCTCCTTCATAAACTGAATTCCCACCGTCGTTTTACCCGCACCGCTAGGCCCAGTAATCACCGTCACAGTCCCCCGTTCCAGCCCCCCGTGCAACAGTTCGTCAATTTCAGGAACCCCAGCAGAAATCGGTTCAGCCACAAAATCCTGTTGATAGTTGTCCGGCAGCAATCGCGGAAATACCTCCATACCAGTCTGAGTCAGGCGCAGCGAATGGCGGCCGTTGCGGAAGTTGGAACCGCGCAGCTTAGTGACAGACAGAGTGCGCCCTTCTGTCAGCAGTTCCAAATAAATTACTCCGTCGCTGATGAATTGCAAATCGTCGTCGGGAGCACTTGACGTGCCTTCTGAGGTGAACACCACCGTCGCCCCCCCTTCCACCAAAAACCGCAGAAAAGACAAAACTTGCTTGCGAAACTGAAACTCATCCGCAGCTAAATAGCGAAATTGAGTAATCGCATCCAAAAATACCCGAGTAGGCTTGACAGCTTGGACTCGTTCGATAATCTTTTGTGTAGTGGGTTCTCGCTCTACCTCCGACGGGGAGAAAATGTCGTAGGTTTGAACTTCTGTAAAAAATTCCGAGGAGGGACTCAAATCGAGGAAAGCCATCGCTTCGATATCAAAACCGAGAGTTTCGGCATTGGCGCGCAATTGCGCTTCCGGTTCTCCTAAAGTAATAAACAGGGGCTTTTCACCCACAGCAATACCTGCAGTCAAAAAGTGAAAGCCCAGCGTAGTTTTGCCGGTGCCAGGGCCGCCCCGCACCAGATAAGAGCGCTGAGCAATCAGCCCGCCGTCAATCACTTCGTTGAGACCGGTAATTCCTACAGAAAGTCGTTTTTGAGGCATTTGTTGGTTCATGTTTTGAATATCGAGCCCGTATTAATATTTAATGGTTTTAGGCAGTGTTGTAATTATTTTTTTACCGGGCGTCTGATAACCTTGATGAAATCTTTCTCTACCGAAAATTACGTTACCACACAAAAATTAGAAAATATTGTTGGCACTGCTGCCATCTGTCTGCAGCAAGACATAGAGGCGGTTTGGCAAAATCGGGTAGAAAAAGCAATTGCCCCCGGTACTTCAATAGACTGCACTGTTTACCCGCATACTCAGGCAGAACTCGCGGCCGTGATTGCTTGTGCTCGGCAAAATCGCTGGGCCGTCTTGCCGGCAGGGAGTGGCAGCAAACTCGATTGGGGGGGTTTGGTTAAATTAGATCCGGATCCCCCCCAGCCTAGGGCGGGCCAGGGGGCACCGCCCCTACCAAGGGGGGAGCAAGATGTTGTCAAAGTCCCCCTTTTTAAGGGGGATTTAGGGGGATCTCCTGATGCAGGGGGGATAGCGGCTGTCAGCACAGCGCGCCTGAATCGCCTTGTAGAACACGCTGTGGGCGATTTAACGGTGACTGCGGAAGCGGGGATGAAGTTTGCGGATTTGCAGGAAATTTTAGCTGCAGCAGGTCAATTTTTGCCGATCGATCCAGCATATCCGCAGCAGGCAACTCTGGGCGGAATTGTCGCTACTGCTAGTGCAGGTTCTCTGCGGCACCGCTATCGGGGCGTGCGCGATTTGCTGTTGGGAATCACCTTTGTGCGATCGGACGGTAAAATTGCTGTAGCTGGCGGTCGAGTCGTTAAAAATGTCGCCGGTTACGACTTGATGAAACTGTTTACCGGTGCTTACGGCACCTTGGGAATCATTTCTCAAGTAACTTTCCGAGTTTATCCATTGCCTGAATCATCGGGAACTGTAATATTGACTGGGGAAACTAATGCTTTAGCTGAAGCTGCTCAAATCTTATTATCCTCTGCCTTGACTCCAACAGCCGTTGATTTGCTGTCGCCGCAGTTAGTAGAAAAACAGAGTTTGGGTAAAGGTTCGGGATTAATCGTAAGGTTTCAAAGTATCGCCGAAAGCGTCAAACAACAATCAGCCCGCTTGCGGTCAGTTGGCGAAAAGTTGGGATTGCAAGGTACTAGCTGCGGCGGTAATGATGAGGATCAATTATGGCAAAGATTGCCAGAAACAATGTGGGATTCTGCCAATAATTCAGCAATTATTTGTAAAATAGGCATCAGACCGTCGGAAGCAGTCAAGGCAATTAATGAGTTGCCGGTACAGGACGCTTTGATTCATGCCGGTAGCGGTTTGGGGGTTTTGCGGTTTGAGACGGCGACTGCTGAAACGCTGTTGCAGGTACGCAGGGGGTGCGAAGCTAATGGCGGTTTTTTGACTGTTTTGGCAGCGCCGACCAATATCAAGCAAGGGTTAGATGTTTGGGGCTATACTGGAAGTGCGATCGATTTAATGAGCCGCATCAAACAAGAGTTTGACCCGGAAAATATTTTTAGTCCAAATCGCTTTCTATTAAAAGGTTCGTAGTGAGGACAACCGTCCTTTTTGAATCTATTTCTAAGTCTTTTGTGAACCTGATTTTTTTTTAACGAACCGCGAAGGCGCAAAGAGCGCAAAGGAAGAAAGGAGAAGAAAATAAGAGAAGAGTTTGTGTTTAATTGACTGATGTAGACTTCCTATCTAGAAACTTATCTAAAAGTTAGATTTTTCTTGATTTAGCAAACCCATTATATTACTTCTTCCTTCTTCCCTCTTCCGACGGACTTACATCCGTTACATCCGTTACATCCGTTACATCCCGTACATTGCTCGTTGCCGAACTTCCTTCTTCCTTCAAATATGCAAACTTCAGAAACATCTCAAATTCCCAGCGACGATTTAAGGCCAGCCAAAGACAGCAATTTTTTAGCCCAAAATCCTCACTTAGAAACCCTCGAAATTCCCGGTTTCGACGCTAACAATCCGCCCGATCCGAAATTAATTGATACTTGCGTCCACTGCGGCTTTTGTTTGTCAACTTGTCCGAGTTATCGCGTACTCGGCAAAGAAATGGATTCGCCCAGAGGCCGCATTTATTTAATGGATGCAATTAACGAAGGCGATGCACCTTTAAACGAAGCAACTTCGCAGCATTTTGATACTTGTTTGGGCTGTTTGGCCTGCGTGACAACTTGTCCTTCTGGGGTTCAATACGATAAGCTAATTTCTGCAACTCGCCACCAAGTTACTAGAAATCAAGAACGCACTTTTTCTGACAATGTAATTCGTACTCTGATTTTTAATCTCTTTCCCTATCCTCACAGGTTGCGGCTTTTGCTTGTACCGCTGTTTGTTTATCAAAAATTAGGACTGCCAAAACTAATTCGCCAAACAGGTTTGCTGAAAAAAGTATTTCCTCGCTTGGCGGCGATGGAATCTATTTTGCCGAAGGTAACAGTTGATTCTTTTCGGGATAATTTACCCGAAGTTATTCCCGCACAAGGGGAGAAACGCTATCGAGTTGGCGTGATTTTAGGCTGCGTGCAGAGGTTGTTGTTCTCGCCGGTTAATGAGGCTACGGTGCGTGTTTTGACGGCTAACGGTTGCGAGGTTGTGATTCCGAAAAGTCAGGGATGTTGTGCTGCTTTGCCGGAACATCAAGGACAAGCCGAACAGGCGAAATCTTTGGCGCGACAAATGATTGACAGTTTTGAAAATACTAATGTTGATTTTGTAATTATTAACGCTGCTGGGTGCGGTCACACTTTGAAAGAATACGGCCACATTTTAGCAGATGATGCGGAATATCGGGAGAAAGCTGAGAATTTTGCGGCCAATGTTAAGGACGTGCAGGAGTTTTTGGCAAGTGCGGGCATTACGGCGAAACTCAATCCTTTGATTGAGGGAGATTTGACAATTGTTTATCAGGATGCTTGTCATTTGTTGCACGGACAAAAGATTAGTTTGCAGCCGCGCCAGTTGTTGCAACAAATTCCTGGTGTGAAGCTAAAAGAACCTGTGGATGCGGCTTTGTGCTGTGGTAGCGCGGGGGTTTACAATATGTTGCAGCCGGAAATTGCTGATGAGTTGGGTGTGCAGAAGGTGGAGAATTTGCTGAATACTGGGGCGGAGTTGATTGCTTCTTCTAATCCTGGTTGTTCTATGCAAATTAAGAAGCATTTGGAGTTGCAGGGTAAGGCTGTTACTTTGATGCACCCGATCGAGCTTTTGGATTATTCTATTCGTGGGGTGAAGTTGCAGAGGCGTTAGTTGGCTGGGGCGGGCGGTGTCTGCCCTGTTTTTGATGTTGAATGAGATTTTTTTTGATGAACCGCAGAGGGCGCTGAGGGCGCGGAGTTAGAGAGGAGAGAGCAAGATGAATAGGCTATTGTATTGAGAAAGATCGCACTTTGGGCTGCTGTCCTAGCAGAAAGACTGCGATCGATGGGAATTGACCCGGAATAATTGTAGACTGGATTGGGCAAAGGCCGATCGCACTTTTAAATTTTTCGCAAAAGTGCGATCGGCACAACAACCAATGACTAATGACCAATGACTAATGACTAATAACCAATAACCAATAACCAATAACTAATAATCAATTCCCTCTTCCAACTTCAAAAAATGCACTTGTCCCGAAGCTTCCGCCGCCACAATTGTCACCCCATCCGGTGCAATAGCGCAAGCTTTCAAAGCACTATCTCCCCTGAAACTAGCAACTATTTTTCGACTCAACAAATCCCAAACTTTCAGAGTATTGTCATCGGAAACCGAAATCACCTTATTTCCCAAAGTCGCCACAGATGTTACCGCATCCCCATGACCTGTCAAAGTAAAAATTTCTTTTCTACTTGACAAATCCCACACTCTCAAATTTGGTTCCCGCCCGCCAGAAATTGCCCATTTACCATCCGTTGTAACTGCCACAGCATTCACAAAACTCTCATGACCTTTGAGAGTGAAAAGTTGATTGTTGACGACTACATTCCACATATTTTTCAAAATATTCTTTTCTTTCCCCAAACTCCAAACTTTCAGAGTTTTGTCGCCGGCCGCCGAAATTACACGTTTTCCGTCGGGAGTAACTGCTACAGCTTTTATCCCGTCAGTATGACCTAAAAATGTAAAAAGTTCGTCTCCTGTTTCTAAACTCCAAACTTTAATAGTCTTGTCTCCAGAACCAGAAATTGCCATCGTTCCGTCAGGCGTAACAGCTACAGAATTTACCCAGTCTGTATGGCCCCTGAAAGTCAAGATTTCGGTTCCGGTTTCTAGATCCCAAAGTTTCACGGTTTTGTCGCCGGAACCCGAAATTATTCGCTGGCTATCTGCTGTGATTGCGATCGCTTTTACCCAATCTTGATGTCCCCCAATAGTAAAGATTTCTTGCCCATTTTTGAGATTCCAGACTTTAATTCTGTTGTCTCCTGAACCAGAAATCGCTTTAGTACCGTCCGCCGTCACTGCTACAGCATTTACCCAGTCATCGTGACTTGCAGGTGATAAATTTTCTTTGCCTGTTTCTAAGCGCCAAACTTTCAGGGTTTTGTCCGATGAACCAGAAACTATCCGCTTCCCGTCGGGGGTAACAGCGACAGCATTCACGGGCGCGATGTGATTGGTAAAAGTAAAAAGTTCTGCTTTTGTTTCTAAATTCCAAACTTTCAAGGTTTTGTCGCCGGCTGCCGAAATTACTTGTTTTCCATCGGGAGTGACTGCTACACCTTGCACGAAACTGCTGTGTTCTCCTAAAGTAAAAAGTTGCTTTTCTTCTAACAAACTCCACACTTTGATAGTGCCATCATAACTGCCGGAAATTATTTGTTTACCGTCGGGAGTTACGGCTACTGATTTCACCCAATCTGTATGTCCGGTGAGGGTAAAAAGTTCTTGTCCTTTTTCTAGATTCCAGACTTTAATACTGTTGTCTCCCGAACCGGAAATTAACTGTTTGCTATCGGGTGTTACTGCTACGGACTGGACAAAACTGCTGTGACTTTTTAGGTTGAAAATCACTGTTCCTGTTGACAAATCCCAAACTTGTATACTGCCATCCCAGGAACCGGAAATTATTCGCTTGCCGTCGGGAGTTACTGTTACTGCTTCTACTGCAAAAGTATCGCCTGCTAATGTTAATATTTCTGTTCCAGTTGCTAAATTCCAAATTTTAATCGTGTTGTCCCAAGAACCGGAAATTACTTTAGTGCTGTCTGGGGTGACGACTACAGCATTGACGTAGGTAAGATGACCTTTGAGGGTGAAAAGTTCTTCTCCTGTTTCTAAGTGCCAAACTTTGAGATTGTGGTCTGAGGATGCAGAAATTACCCGCTTGCCGTCGGGGGTAACAGCTACAGCTTGTACCCAGTCTGTATGTCCGGTGAGGGTACGCAGCAATCTGCCGCCCGGAGGGGTAAAGCTGGGCGTTAGGGGTCGCAACCAGGGGTTTTTCTGCTGTTTTGCTTGGGTTAGGAGTTTGTTGATTTCGGGGGTTTCAAAGCGCATTAAGCGGGCAATTAGTTGCGCTGCTAGTTGGCTTTTGTCTTTGGCTAATATGTGGGCAGAAAGTCTAATTGCTTCTTGGATTAACTTGAGGTTTTCGTTTTTTTGATCTGTAATAGTATCAGGATTTGTTGCTAAATCATAATCTTCTATTAGGGCTTGTACTCCTGATGCTGACAGCTTGGATTCAATAAATTTGTAATCTGTTAGTAAGCTGTATAATTTTTCTGAGTCTGAAGTCGCTGCTATCTGATTTGGCAGCATTTCCAGACAGTGTGTCTGTTCTGCAGACTGCATTGTGTCCAGCCCTTCCGTAAACTCGCTCATAAATTTGGTGATGTCTTTTTTTTAAATGTATACGATCGCTAGCTGCACGTTGCTGGAAACTCGATCGAGAATCTTTTCTCGTTTATTTAGGATGACATATTTAAAGGCTATTTGCTACCGGGCTACTGCCCTTGATGAGGCTGATGGTTCAATGAATCGCGGGTGTTTTAGTCCGTGTCTGCTTTGAGAATTTTTAATGAGTGCGATTGCTATCAACCGCAGCCCGTGAAAATTCAACTCTGCAGCGCCAAATCTACCGATCGACAAAACCTGACATATATCGTTGTTTTTCTTAATATAGCTGGTCTGGGAATGATGATTGTCGATCGGCTAACACTCTCAAAGCTCAATTTTTTAAGGTACTACAATCCTATTGGATGCGCGAATCAGACTTTTTTAGCGCAATACGATGCCGAATCTAATTTTCTGTCAACTCGGCTGCATCAGCCTGCTGTCGCCCGGTGGCGTTTCGTACCTCAACCAAACCTGCAATCTGCTGGACCCAAATCCCGGAAAGTTTTGCAGGCGCGCCCTATTCCTTTAAAATATAGAGTGGCACTTGCACTCTTAAACCTGGTTGATCGGCTAAAATCATTGGTTTAACCGCTAGGTACGCAGGTAGAAACCGGGTTTCTGAGTTTATAGCACGCCCGTGGCGATCGAAAATAAAGAAGTATTTAAGTTTAGAGACAAGTTTTATGGATGTTATCGAGTTTTTTGAGTTAAGTGCAGGTAAATGGTTTTCCCAGCGTACCGTACACAATCTTCAGTCTGGCGAATTGCAGGCTGGTAAATCTGACCTCAAAATAGAAATGGTGACAGCTAGCGATGCAGCAGTTGTCAAACTTTGCCAACAACACTCGATTAACCCTACCTCAACTCAGCTAAAGGGCGTTCGGATTTCTTGGGACGGTATTCCCGATCGCAACCAAGCTAAACAAATTGGTTCTACAATATTAGCGATCGTCCCCAATCCCGACAATCCTAGGGAAGGTCAAGTGTTGCAAGAGAAGGGAAACGCCCGCTACGTGATGGGCGATGACGATGTGCTGACATTGATTACAGAATCAGATACTGTCCGCGCCGAAGAAAGGCTGTGGTATCTCATGCCCAATCTGCGGCTGCGGACTAGCGTTGTTAAGCAAGCTAACGGTACCCAACAGGCATCTTTTTGTTCGGAAATTCGGATGGGAGTAAGTGCGAAAAGTTAACTTTCGGTTTATTGAACAATTGAACAATTGAATAATTGAGGAATCAGAGATTTACCCCACTGATGAATCTGCTATAGCGGTTCTCAAGCGTAGTGATATCGTTTCCGCTTGTATCGGAATGATTTAACCGGCGCTAGAACACAGAGTACACAGAGTCCGAGAATATATATCTGAATCATTCCGATGCTACCGGATTTGATATGAGGTATGCCCAATGCCCAACGCCCAATGCCCAATTCCCAATGCCCTGTTTGGCCTATGCCCGATGCCCAATGCCCAATGCCCCATGCCCCATGCCCAAAATTTACACTTTCTTTCTGCTTTCTCGCTTTTTGATTCGGCCTTTGAGGGCAATGGCTTTTAACTTGGTGTGAAAATCAGTGTGTTTGACAACTGGGAATGATTTTGTCACAGGTTTGTCGGGTAAAAAGCGATCGACCTCGGCTTTATCGGCGAGGGCGGTAAGGGCTAGGTCTTCATATACTACAACTTCTTGATTTTCTTTTGTACGATCGCGATCGGGTAATTTTTCTGTTTCCTGTACTTCTATGTTCGGGACTTCTGCATCTGGCGCGCGATCGATTTCGGGCTCTGACGGCGCAAGCAAATCTAACTCTGCGACACTGACTGCCGGTGCGGGGATCGATAAAACTCTACCGTCCTGCGGCAGTTTAGGATCTTTTTCAACGTTTAAATCTTGAGGAAAATTGTTGCAGACTAAGCGTTCAAACTCGCGATTAAAATGATAGAGCGGTTCTCCTATCCGGTGCCACATACTCAATAGCTGATCGACAGAAACAGCTTTGTAGCGCCCTTGATAAAGCGCTTCAACCACTGCTAAACGCAGCCAGTAGCCGGGGTACTTGGTCAGCCATTCACCCGCCAATTTTTCGGCTTTTTTGCCACCTAGGTCAAAGCCGTAGTGAACCAGCAGAGCCGCTGCTTGTGCAGATATTGCCGTCACTTCTATCATTTGTTATTGGTTCGTTGTCTGTTGTCTGTTGACTGTTGACTGTTGTCTGTTGTCTGTTGTCTGTTGTCTGTTGACTGTTGGTTTTAAATACCCTGTTTGACCAATTCCCAATTAGCAAATTGAATTAATCGGATAAACGGACGCCTCCTTCGACTGTTTTCACGTCTCCAGAAAAAGGTTGGGGAGTGCCGTTCCAATTGAAGTCGCTAATTCTAAAAGTCAGGCTGCCGACTTGACGTTCAGGATTAAAACGCAAAATAATTGCGTAGCTGCGACGGCTGTATTCTAAAGTGTAGTTCGTACTGATTGCTTCCTTGCTCTCTAAATTAATAGCTGTTTGAAAGCCGACTCGAAATCCTCCGTAAACTTGCTGGACAAGTCCAAAAGATAGGACTTTCAAATCTACTAGCCGATCGAACAAATAAGGCGATATGCCGTCCCGCGCTACCTGAGTGTAAGTCACGTTAAATCCAGTGTAGTCGAGGAAAGGGCGGGAGAAATGGCCGAACTGCCCTTGAATGCCGACGCTGCTGGCGATCGAGTTTTGTGTGTCGCCGCTGCTGTAATAAGTGCCAACTCCCCGGACTCCCAAGGCTAATTGCAAGAAAGGAACCACTGGGTTGCGCGTGTACTTCAAACCCTGGGTGGGAGTGCGGGGTAGCGGTTTACCCTCCCACAGGTTGAAGCCGCGGCTCAAGGCGAAGCTGGCTTGGGCGCGGCCCAAATCGATGCGGTTGTTTTCGCGCACTGGTTCGAGCAAGTCTGGTCGATCGGTGTCAGCATTGATAAATTGATACCCGGCTTGATAGCTGAGATTGATGCCTGTGCTGCCGAGTGGGATGACGGGGGAAGTGAGGACTGCCCCGAGGCTGCTCTGCACGGTTTGATAGCCCAGAGAGCCGTTAAACAGTCGATCGCGGTAACTGTATTCTGCCGCTAGAGAGTGAGTGCCGATCGACTGCCGCAGGCGCACATTGCCCCGAAAGCTCTCTTCTGGCAAATTCGGGAAATCCTCGAAACTCAGAAATATCGCCGAGGCTTCGATATTGGTACGAGGGCCGAGCCTAGAGGTCAACTTCGCTTTGAGTCCGTAGCTGTCGGGAAAAAACGGATTGCCGCCGTGATCTGCCACCACCCGCTGAAGGTATATTTGGGGTGTCAGGGTGAGCCGCACCGGCCCGTTTTGCAACACCTGAAAACCGCACTCGGCGTACAAACCGCCCCTGTCCCCGCCGTCGTAGCCAAAGGTCAAACAAGGGCCGTTCTGCTGTCGGCTGTCAAACACTTGTCTGCGGGGATACACGGGTATTTTGATGCGGTTGTCAAATACTAAGCGGGGCGAATTTGTGACTAATTCCTCAGCCGTGGGCGAAATGCTTCTAATCGTCGCCCTCCGCGCCCTGTATTCAAATTCTGGCGGGGAAAAAGGGTCGTTAGTAATCCGAATGTTAGTTGCGACTCTGGCGCCGTTGGGCAGAAGTTCGAGGCGTTCTGCTTCAAAGCGGATGCGGTTGACTGCGCCGACAACTTGGGGGGCTGCTAGCTGTCCGCCACCGCCGATGGTGACGCTGGCCGCTCCTGGGGATTTGACTCCGCGCAGGGGCTGCTGGCTGGTAATTCGATCGCTCAGAGGCTGTTCGAGAATGGTTCCGGCACTAATATCTGTGGGTAGTGTGGGCGTTAATTCGCTACCTGCTGCGGGGAGGAATATTTCGCCGCTGGCTTGTTCGACTGCGCCGGAGTTCAGGCCGAGATTGAATTCCATCTGCTGGCCGCGGACTACTTGTTGGCCACGGGTATAGGCGACGTTGCCTGATGCTATCACTTGGCGGGTGACTAGGTTGACGATCGCCCGATCAGCATCTATCACAGTTTGCCTGAACCGCACCACAACATTACCAACCGCCGTGACAATTTGCTGCTTGTCGTCAAATTCTTGCCGGTCTGCCTTAATTTCGATGGTATCGGCCGGACTCACCGGAAAAGGCACCGTCCGCTGAGATGGTGCGGTGCGGACTCCCGGCGCGGCTGGTTTGGGCTTTGGTTTGGGCTCTCTTGTTGCGGGTTTGGGGGCGGTTCTTGGTACGGGGGCGGTTCCTGGTGTGGGAATGTCGAACTGTTCCTGCTCGGTGGGAGGCTGTTCTGGCGCGGGTTCTGGAACGGGAATCTCTGTTGGCACGGGAGCGTTCTCTTCTAACTGTCGGCCTTGGGCCTGATACCAACTTTCTTGCGGTTTTAGCGCATTCTTGTCCTCTTTTCTCTGCTCCCCTGCTATTTTTTGGCGATTCCGAGCTGCCACAGCATTTTCTACCGAACCTAACTGGTAAGCAGTAAATGAGGAATCTTGCTTAGCTGCTGGAGTTTCGGGTTTTTCAGCAGCAACCGGCTGCCCAAATCCCGCTACTGCTTCGTCGCTTTCGACTGTGGCTGGAGGGTGTGCGATTTCTGGAGGCTGTTGGTTGCTGGCTGGGGCGTTATCGAGGACTGCTGCTTCTTCTACTTGGGCCGGTTGCTGGGGTGGCTGAACGATTTCTGAACTTGGTTCCGGTGTTTCTACGGAGTTGCTGGGGGTGTCTCCATCACTGGCTGCGACAGTTAGGGCTGCTTTCTTTGGTTTCGCGATGTAGATGATGGCAGGTGGTTCGGGCGGCGGTACCGGATATGGCATAGTTACAACAGGTGAGTCATCCGATTTTAGATTTTAGATTTTAGATTTTAGATTTTAGATTTTAGATTTTAGATTTTAGAGGTTTTTTATAGCTGAGAATCGATCGTCCAAATTTTCGCACTTAACAGGCAGCGTTTCAAAGTTAACCTAAATTTTTTTGCTGCGCTGAGTTGTTAGCTGGCTCATCTTTATAAACTTGATTGCTTGCTAGATGTTTCGCGGGAATCAGCGAATATTTCAACGGGTTTGTTTTGCCACAAGATAACCTCGCTGGTGGTGCGAGGTCAAGTTTTGATTGAGTCATTTTTGTGGCTTTGTGCCCTGGTTCGGGGGCTGCGGTGTCGGGCCCCCGAACTAGCGGCCCAGATAGCTGGCTTATTCCATATCTCTGCGGTTGGGGTTCCGGGCTGGGTCATTGGACAAAAATCCAAATACGAACAGGGAAACAAAAAATAGGACAACTACATTAACTACGATTTTGAGGGTTAGCACTGTGGGAGCCTCCAAAGATGGTTTAATACTGAGCTGATTGCTGCGAGTGCAACTTTTTTTATCATAGGCTAAAGATTACTCAATTTTATCTTTGGTTTGGAGGATTGTTGGCCAATTGGTTTTTGCCCAGTTCCAGAGTTGCTCTAGGATGTTTTCTAGTCGCACCATGAGTAGGTCGAGCCATTCGAGCACTTGTTCTAGCGGGTGTTTAATGTAACCCATTGATTCGGATTTTGTTTCTAAGTATTCGTCCGCGGGCGGGACGGTGGCGCTGCGATTTGTTGGTTGGGCCGCTGTGGCTGTTGGGGTATATTTGCTGGTTTGCGGGGTGATTGCTGCTGGGGATTGGCTGTTTGGCACGGTGTTGGGGTTTGTGTATTTTGGCACTTGGGTTTCCTGTGTCCCCCCAGGGGTTGATGGTGTTGCGGGTGCAGGGCTATTTTTTTGAGTTACTGCTAAATTTGAGGCTTTTTGGGGTTGACTTTTTGACTCTGGTGCGAGCAAGCTCTGCTTGAGTCCGGCGAGCAGGCGGTGAATTGATTTGGGGTAGGGCGACATTGAGACGGCGGTCGATCGACCTTCTGCCATTTCCTCCTTGACTTTTGATCTGTTTTGTGATATTGAGATTTTATCTGTTGCGCCGTCGGGTTCGGAACTACCCTCGATCGACTGCTGCGGCCCTGGTTCCCCGAATAAGTCTTGCCAATTCAACCAAGGTCGATCGACCTCCTGGGTGTTTTCGGTTTTCTCTACCTGTCCTTGCTGTTGCAAATAATACCTAATTGCTACAGATTTCTCCGTGCTATCACTGGCTGCTGTTTCTTTTCCCAGCAGGTTGTCTACTGATGACCAAATCATTTTTTCGATGTTTTGAGCGTATTTCTCCAGGATTTCGCGGCCGGTAAGACCTAAATTGGTTCCCGTAGTTGATGTATCAAGTTTTACCTCGGGATTGGGGGCGGTGGTTTTGGCGGCTGGGGGGACAGTAAATTCTTCGAGGTTGACGGCGGCGCGATCGAGTAATGTAACAAATGAGAGAGGATTGGCCGCTCGATCGAGCTTGCTGTTAAAATTAGTTTCTAATTTTGGGGTATTGTCATCGGTGGAATTTGATTGAGCAATCGACGGCAGTGCGGTTGTCGCTGCAGCCATCTGCGCTGTGGCTTTTTGGAGTAAGATAGCGTTGCGGTCGATCGATTTTTTGACTGCGAAAATTGATTCTCCAAACTGATTTCTTTTCACCGCAACCGGACTTGTCTGCAGCCAAGCCATCAATTCCCAAAAACGACGCACCGGCGCTAACTGAGATTTTTTAGCAGCCGACTCCAAACCGAGATTAAACTTTAATTCTTTTTGGGCAATGTGCCGCCGTTCCGGCCCGTTGTTGGCGACTTCCCAAGTTATCCGATTTTCCAGCAGTTCCTGCTGTTGGGGTGTCAAAATATCTAAAACCTGATTTTCTCTTCCCACCAAAACTAAAGTGCGCGCCGGAATGAAAGTCGCGATTGCGCTAAGTTTTGGTTTGCTGTCTAATTGAGTTTTGGCCAGCGGATGTTCTAAGGCGGAAGTTGTTTGATGCTTGGTGGTTTTTTCACTAAAAAAATTGATGGCTGGAAGCAAACCCCTAGCAGGTTTCTCCGTTGCTGGATTTGTCTGATTTATTAACAGCGGGGCACTGGCTAAAGTTTTGGCAGTTTGTGACGGATTTAGCAAATTTTCGGCTAGGTGCAGGATTTTGCCGATCGAACTTTCCGACGCCATTTCCCCCTCATCCAAATTTTGTAGCAAATCGGGATTTTCGTCCCCGACATCTTTTTGCAATTCAGGTAAATCTACTTTGGGACTTGATTCCCGCAACTGTCTGGTCAACATTCGGGAACTTTGCACCAGCAAGTAAGCTGGATAAAGTAGAATTTGGGTACTGCTGAGGGTTGTTTGTTTAATTTGTCGCCAAGTGCGATCGCAATTATCGGCGACTTGGCGGGACTGTTTGGATATAAAATTTAATATTCGGCTTTGGTATGGGCCGTAGTAACCGTCGGACATAAGTTTAATTATTGAATTCAGGTTTTAGATTCGCGCCGGAATTGCTAAACTTTGCTGTAAAATCAAACCGAGATATTAATCGCAGTTTCAAAACCTCTGAAACCCTTATTTCTTCGCGTCCTTTGCGCCAACGCGGTTCGATGCTGAGCCCTGATTCCTACGCAATTCCTATTTTAGCTAAAAATGAACACTTCCGTGCCACCCGCTAGCAATAATATTTCTGAAGTAGTAGAGAAGTTGCGCCGTCTCAGTCAAGTGGAGGTTCAGTCTGGCTGGAGGTACTGCGATTGTGACGCGGCGACGGGTTCGGTAGGTATTTGTAACGGGCCAGTTGCCGAACTGAACGGGAAAGGACATATTGCTTGGCCATCTGGGAAGCAAGTTATTTATTTAGGGCAGAAATTTGTCATTCCTAACAATTTGCACGGCTATCCTGTGGCTGGTTTGCGATTGCTGCTGGGCTTGACTTGGTGGGCGGAAGATGCTCAAATTTTTGTGGGCGGTGAGTTAGTCGGAAGGGGCGATTTATTTGATTGTGCCGATCGAGTTTTGTTGAGTGCGTCGGTCAATCCGGGTGATGAATTTTTTGTGATGTTGCGCTTGGTAAGTCCGGGGCACGATAATGGTGCTTTAGTGCGATCGATTTGCTTGTACGAAGCGGCAGATTCTGCTTGTTTCGATCCGGGTTTTGTGGCGGATGAATTAGAGATTTTGCAAAAATCCCTAGCTGGTAATTTGGAAAATAAAAATTCCCAATACCTCCCCACCGAAATCATAGCAAATCACCCTAGGTTTGTCAAGGGGAAAACACTGAAATCTGAGATTGATTTGGCGGTTAATTTGATTGATTGGTCGGCTTTGCCGAATCGCGCTAAGTTCGATCGCTCTCTCTCTGTTTTGCGGCACAATTTACTGGGATATTTGCAGGCTGGTTCTGATGATTTGGAGGGGGGAACCGCAGAGGGCGCAGAGGGAGGAGGAAAGGCGGTTTCTCAGGTTGTGGAAAATCGCCACAGTACATCTATATATATAGGAGAAAATCACCCTAGTACATTTTTTTCTGATGATTTAGATGGGGGAACCGCAGAGGGCGCAGAGGGCGCAGAGGGAGGAGGAGATGCAGTTTCTCAGGTTGTGGAAAAACATCAAGATACATCTATATATATAGGAGAAAATGGCGGGGCGAAATCTATATATACAAGTAAAATTTATTTGGTCGGTCACGCTCATTTAGATTTAGCTTGGCTGTGGCCTGTCCCGGAAACTTGGGAAGCGGCAGAGCGAACTTTTGAGTCGGTATTGAAATTGCAATCGGAGTTTCCCGATTTGATTTTCTGCCATTCAACTCCGGCGCTTTATGCTTGGCTGGAAGAACACCGCCCGGACTTGTTTGCTGCGATTCAAAAACAGGTGGCTGTCGGACGTTGGGAAGTTGTCGGCGGGATGTGGGTTGAACCGGATTTAAACTTGATTTCTGCTGAGTCAATGGTGCGACAAGTTGTTTACGGACAGCGTTATGCAAAGGAAAAGTTTGGGGAATTGATGCGGGTGGCTTGGCTACCGGATACTTTTGGTTTTGGATGGCAATTACCTCAGATTTTGCGACAAGGCGGTGTTGATTATTTTGTGACTCAGAAGTTGCGCTGGAATGATTCGACGGAGTTTCCCTACGGTGCGTTTTGGTGGGAAGGGTTGGATGGTACTAAAATATTTAGCATGATGTCTGGGGCGATCGGCGAAAGTATAGAATCTGTAAAAATGGCAAGTTATGCTTTTGATTGGCAAGTTAAAACTAATTTGCCAGATGCTCTTTGGTTGCCGGGAGTTGGCGACCACGGCGGCGGCCCGACTCGCGATATGCTAGAGGTGGCGAAACGCTGGAAATTGTCGCCTTTTTTCCCCAGGTTGGAGTTTGCCAAGGCTGTTGATTATTTGGCTTTGATTGAGAGTCAGTTTTTGCCGCAAGTTACGCCAACTTTCCCCGAAAATGATGTTCCAGAATCGGACAATCGGGAGAATTTGCAAGTTGGCGAAACTGTGGGGAATTTGCGGGCGCTAGAATTTGCCAATTTGTCGAGAATTTCGGATGCAAATCTTTCTAGCTCACAACTCAAAAATCTCGGCACTCTGCCGATTTGGAAGGATGAACTTTACTTAGAATTTCACCGGGGCTGTTACACGACTCGCGCTGACCAAAAACGCCAAAACCGCCGCTGTGAAGAATTGCTCTATCAAGCGGAGTTGTTGTCTTCGCTGGCAACGATTTGCACGGGTGCGGTTTATCCGAAATCTGAGTTAGAATCGGCTTGGAAACAAGTGTTGTTTAACCAGTTTCACGATATTTTGCCTGGTTCGGCGATCGCCCAAGTCTACGCGGATGCTAATCTAGCCTTTGCTGAGGCCGATCGCGCTTGCCACCAAATTCTGCTAAAATCTTTAGATGCGATCGCCGCTCAAATTTCTCTGCCTTCTCCCCCGCAGCCGGACGCTCAACCGATTCTGATTTTTAATACTCTCAATTGGTCGCGCTCTGAGGTTGTCAATCTACCGCTTCCCGATTCTGCTGGTTTAGCTTGGCAAATTTACGATTTGTGGGGACAGAGGCTGGTTTCGCAGGTTGTTAAGGGCGATCGACCGCCATCGCAATTTATCATGTTATTTTGTGCAGAGGATGTTCCGGCGATCGGCTACCGCGTGTTTTGGCTGTGTCGCGAAGACTCTCAAGCTGTGGGTAATGCGGGTGCGAGTCCAGCCACCGAAAACAAGACATATTTATCAAAACTTACATACGGTATAGCACAAAAAAACGCACTTTGTCAAGAAACACATTTTTCCGCCCCACAAATCATCTTAGAAAATGAACTTATTCTGGCAAAAATAGACCGACAAACTGGTAATTTATCCAGCATTTGGGATAAAGTTAATCACAGAGAAGTGTTGAATGCAGCCGGAGGCAATCAACTGCAAGCCTTTCAAGATAGCGGCCAATATTGGGATGCTTGGAACATCGATCCGAATTATCAAAAACATCAATTACCCGCGCCCATACTCAAAGAGATTTGTTGGATCGATCGGGGAGAATTACGGCAGAGTTTGCGGGTTGTTCTGCAAATTGGCAAATCCGAGTTTTGCCAAGATTATATAGTAGAAGTAGGTTCGCCACTGCTGAAAATAAAGACAGTTGTAGATTGGCAAGAAACTCACGTTTTGGTTAAAGCAGCCTTCGGGTTAAATGTAGAAGCAGATTTTGTAACTTGCGAAATTCCCGGCGGGGCGATCGATCGCACAACTAAACCGCAAACACCCGCCGAAAAAGCCAAATGGGAAGTACCAATTTTGCGCTGGACTGATATCAGCAATGACGGTTTTGGAGTGAGTTTGCTCAACGATTGTAAATACGGTTGCGACATTCAACCAAATCAAATCCGGCTGACTTTACTCCGGGGTTCGACTTGGCCGGACGAACAAGCAGATCGAGGAGTTTCGGAATTTACTTGTGCAGTCTATCCCCACGCTGGAAATTGGCAAGATGCCGGTACAGTTCGACAGGGTTACGAGTTAAATTTGCCGCTGCTAGTAAAGGTATTCCCGCAGTTAGGGGAAAACCGAAACAAGAGTTTACCCGCAGTTGGCAAGTTCTTGGATTTGTCTGCACAAAATTTAGCGCTGATGGCGTTTAAACAGTCGGAATATGATGCTAATGTTTGGATTTTGCGGTGTGGCGAATCGGAGGGAAAAGAGGCTGTGCTAGAATTGGATAGCGATTTGCAATTGGAAATTGTAGAGTCAGTTGATTTGTTAGAAAGACCTGCAAATTTGTCTGAAAAGTTGTCTCAAGGGCGAGGTTTTAAGATAGAGCCTTGGAAAATTGCAAGTTTTACTGTTGTAACGAACCGCGAAGGCGCAAAGGACGCAAAGGAAGAAAGGGAAGGGAAGAGATGAGGAGATTGTTGGCTGGTTAAGTGCTAAATTTAGGCTGGTGCAGCTCTGCAAATTAGATCCAAAAATAGGCAATTCCCAACGTAACGAAAGTTAGCGGCAGCCCGAATCTTAAATGCTCCTTAAAAGTCAATCTATCGCCTGCTTTTTCGGCAATTTCAGCTACAATCAAATTAGCTACAGAACCCAATAAAGTTAAATTCCCTGCCAGGGTAGAACCCGCGGCCAACAACAGCCAAGCTTGTGTATCTGTTTTCGGAATCAGCGATTGCAGAACTAACACGGCCGGTACGTTGGAAATTAAGTTAGAAAGAATTACTGTTGTTCCCAACAAACTCAGCGGCGTACCAGTCAAATTAGTTAAATTATCCAACAAACCGAGTTGTTGAACGGCCTTGGTCACAATAAACAATCCTGCAAACATCACTAGCAAATTCCAGTCCACGCGCTGCAAAATGCGATCGGACTTGACGCGCCTCGTAATCAACAATATACTAGCAGCTATCCAGGCAGATTCGGCTAAAGGTGCTCCGGCTAAAAAAGCTACCAAAAGTCCTGCTGTTACCAACAAACTTTTCGCTAGTAAAGGCTTGAATAAGCGATACCGAACTTGAGAAACCGCAGGCAAAGATTTGCAAGAGCGCACTTCGGGATAAAGCCACCACAACCAAATTACTTGAACTACTAAACAAATTAAAGCTACCGGTGCGAGAGTTCGGGAAAATTCCCAATAGCTAATTCCCGAAAAAGAGCCGACGAGAATGTTTTGTGGATTTCCGCTGATTGTTGCTACCGAACCTAAATTAGTGCCTCCTGCTAAAGCCAAAAGATAAGGGAGAGGATTGAGGGATAAGGAGCGAGTTAGAGTGAGTGTTAATGGGGCGAGCAACATAGCAGTAGTGTCGTTGAGAAAAAATGCTGATAAAATACCGCTGCCAAAAGTAACAGCTACTAAAATGCCGAAGGGAGAACGAGTAAAGCGAGTTAAAAACTCTAAAGCTAGTTGAAAAAACCCCGATGCTTCCAAGGTAGAATTAATCACCATCATTCCTAGCAAAAAAATGATCGTACTGGGGTCGATCGCCTCCCAAGCAGTTTTGAGGTCGAGTATCCCCAAAGCTACGGCAAAAGCTGACCCGACAATTGCGATCGCAGCCCGGTTCATCCGTAGCCCCGGCAAATATCCCAAACCGAAACCCAAGTAAGTCAGCCCCAAGATTAGATAGTTGAGTGTTATCATAGATACTTAAAATCCTTGAGTGTCGGTTTGTTCCATTGTCGGAGATACTACAAGTACAGACGCGGTAATTGCAACTCAACCTGCTAGCACCGCAACTAGCGGGAAATATCGCCAACAGACAATCTACCAACTAGGAACAAACAGAGGATTTGCGTCGGGAAGCAAAAACCAGCGCCCTGGGCAAGTTGCAATTTTGTTACAATTTGTAACTTTTTTCAAATAACAGGTTTAATTTAGTTTCACAAGAAAGTTCAATTCCAGAAAGTAAAACTCATTAAAGTCGAGTTAAGCTAAAAGTGTTTGCTAAAAAAATTCATTCAAGCAACGCAGAAAACCACAATTCTCACTTGGGCGGTACGGGCGGCGATCTCGCTGCAGCGAACATTTCGTGCAACAAACAAGTTGAACAGGATTGGTATCGAACTCTCTACGACAATTTTCCGGGCATTTACTTCGTTTTAGACGCTTTGGGAAGAGTTTTTTCAATCAATCAATTCGGCGAGACGAGACTCGGCTACAGGTCGCAGGAATTAATTTATCATTCAATTTTTAACATATTTTACTGTCAAGATCAAGAGAAAATGCAGACCGAATTTGCTGCACTAACACAGGCAAAAAACGGTAAGCTGGCTGCTGGAGTTGCCTATTGGGAAGGTCGCTTGACTTGCAAAGATGGTAGGGTTATCTGGGTCAAATCAACGGCGCGCGCTTTGCCTGGGGTAGACTGGAAAATAGAGGACAATAATGGCGATCGCTCAATTGTCAATTTCCAGCGACCGACTGTACTGTTAGTTTGCGAAGAAATTAAGGCGGCTTCGCCCCTAGCAGCGTCGCCAAACCTGAGAAAAAATTGGCACAGTCCAACTTTGGCGATCGCCAAATTAGCCAAAATTCAAATTAAAGAACGCAACAATATAGAACAATTCATCCGCGAAGTCACAGAAGCCGCGATCAGTATCGTCAACTGCGATCGAGCCAGCATTTGGCTGTACGACGAAGACAAAACTCAGCTTCACTGCATCGACTTTTACGAAGAAAATACTAAATTTCATTCAGTACAAATAATCGTCACAGCAGCCGACTGTCCGGCATATTTTCAAGCCTTAAAATCAGCGACTACCATCGCCACTGTGGCGGCAGAAGATGACCCGAGAACGCAAGAAATTGCCAATCTTTATTTTGCCGATCGCGGTCAGACTGCTTTGTTAAACGTACCGATTATGCTAGCAGGTCAAATGGTAGGAATCATCAGTGCCGAACGTGAAAATTTTGGGAGTCAGTGGACGGAAGAAGAACAGGAATTAACCAAAATATTAGCAGATTTTGTATCTTCAAGTTTATTAGCTAGCGAAAATGCTAAATCAGAAACAATGCGGCGCGAACAGCAACAAAACTTGCTGAGCAAATACTACGACCGACTAGAAGAAAGGGTAGAAAAACGCACGACAGAACTCAAAAAAGCTAACACAAAACTACAACAAGAAATAATTAGAAGAAAACAAGCAGAAGCAGAAATGCGCCGGGAACACCAAGAACAACAAATTATTTTTGATTCTGTGCCGGCAATGATTTGGTACAAAGATCGGGAAAGCCGCCTGCTGCGAATTAACAAAGCTGCCGCTGCATCGAGAGGTTTGCCAGCAAATCAATTGGTAGGAAAATCTTTTTATGAAATCTATCCAGACGAAGCAGAACAATATTATTTAGAAGATTTGGAAGTCATGAATTCCGGGGTTCCCAAGCTGGGGAAAATCGAACTTCTGCCCACAGTCTCCAGTCAAAAATGCTGGGTGCGAATAGATAGGATACCTTACCGAGATGAAACAGGTCAAATTGCTGGCGCGATCGTGTTTGCAGTAGATATTACAGATTTAATTAAAGTCGAAAGGGAACTGCGAAGATATCGCGATCGCCTCACGGAAAAAGTTGAGAAACGCACTGCTATGTATCGGCAAGCAATGGCAGCTTTGTATTCGGCAAATACGCAACTACAACAGCTAATTAATAGCAGTTATACTGTGGGAAATGGCAGCATGACAGCAGCACAATTGCTCGAAAGCGAAGCTTATTTTGAAGCAGTGGCGATCGCCGACCGCGACACAATGTTGAGTGTCAATAGCGATTTTGCCGAAATGTTCGGTTACAATCCAGAGGAAATGGTGGGAATGAGCTTGCTGGAACTGCTGTCGCCAAAATCTTATAAAGTAGCGCCACAAATGATTTCCGCCAGCACCAATACAGTCTGCGAAGCAATTTTTCTCAAGCGGGACGGGACTGCTTTTCCTGCTGACGTGCGGAGTAAATTCGTCGTTTGCGACGGTCGTTTAGTGCAGGTAAAAGCAGTGCGAAACCTCACGGAACGTAAATTAATAGCATCGGAATTAGAACGATCGCGCTCTTTGCTGCACGCTACTATGGAAGCAACGACCGATGGCATTCTTGCCGTTAGTACCGCCGGAGAACTGATTAGTTTTAACGAACAGTTAGTTTTAATGTGGGGAATTCATGAAGAAGTTAGAAACTCGATGGATAGAACGGTGCGGCTGACATTTCTCACCAAGCACGTTAGAGACCCGAGGGCTTTTTTGCAGAAAATTAAAGAAATTTATAGCGATGCGGAGTCCGAAGGCTGCGATATTCTCGATTTTAAAGACGGTCGGACTTTTGAGCGCTACACGCAGCCGATTCGAGTCGGACAAGATATTATTGGCAGGGTGTGGCGCTTCCGCGATATTACTTCTCGCGAAAAGGTGACGGCAATGTTGGGAGATTCTCAACGGCGCTTTCGAGCAATTTTTGATTCTTCGTTTCAATTTGTCAGCTTATTGAAACCGGACGGCACTCTACTGGAAGCTAACCAAACTTCTCTGGATTTTGCGGGAATTAAGCTGCGGGATGTGGCAAACCGCCCGTTTTGGGAGGGGCCGTGGTGGGGAAGTTCTGAGGAAGTTCGGGAACAGTTACAAGAGGCAATTTCTCGATCGGCAAAGGGCGAATTTGTCCGCTATGAAGTGGAAGTTCAAGGCGCACATGAAACGGCAACAGTTGATTTTTCTCTCAAACCTGTCGAGGATGAAACTGGCAAAATAGTATTGCTGCTGCCCGAAGGTAGGGACATTACTCAAAGCAAGCAAGCGCAAGTCGCGCTGCGGCAGCAGGTAGAACGGGAACGCCTGATCGCGCAGATTCAATCGCGCATCCGTTCTTCTCTGGATATCGAAGATATTCTCAACACTACAGTAGCGGAAGTGCGGGAATTTTTGGCAACCGATCGCGTGATTATTTTCCGCTTCCGACCCGATTGGAACGGAGATGTGGTGGTGGAGTCGGTTGGGGAAGAATGGATGCCGCTGATGGGTATGGGTGTAGAGGATTGCTGTTTTGCTAATACTTATGTCGCACAGTATTTGAAGAACAGAATTCGAGCGGTCGAGGACATTCACACTTCTAATTTTGCTGAGTGCCACATCAATTTTTTGGCAGGGTGTCAGGTGAAAGCGAATTTAGTTGTGCCCATCGTGCAGCAGGGAATCGAAAATCGCAACGGTAATCCTACTTGTCAATTACCGAAGTTGTGGGGTTTGCTGATTGCCCACCACTGTTCTGCCCCCCGCCAGTGGCAGCAGTTTGACATGGATTTGCTCAGTCAGTTGGCTACTCAAGTGGCGATCACGATCGAACAATCTTTACTGTACCAGCAGCTAGCAGCAGCTAACCAGCGGTTGGATGGCTTGGCGAATTTGGACAGTCTGACTCAGCTAGCTAACCGCCGCCGGTTTGACGAGGTGATTAACCGCGAATGGGAACTATCGAGCAGTTCGGAACCGCTATCTTTGATCATGTGCGACATTGACTGTTTTAAACTTTACAACGACAACTACGGCCACCAGGCTGGGGATGCTTGTTTGCAGCAAGTCGCGCGGGCGATCGGGGATAGTTGCACGAATGCACCCGCAGAACGCATTTATTTAGCTGCTAGGTACGGTGGCGAGGAATTTGGGGTGATTTTGCCAAATACCGACATCGCGACCGCACAGGCTGTTGCTGAGGGAATCCGCCAGCGCGTCAAAGCTTTAGCAATTCCCCACGTCAAGTCTGTTGTCACCGATTGCGTGACTCTCAGCATGGGGGTGGCGACGATTTCTGAAAATCAAAATTCGCCGAAGATGTTGATTGAAACTGCTGATAAGGCGCTTTATCGGGCTAAGTCGGGCGGGCGCGATCGAGTAGCTAGTTGACGGTTGACGGTTGTCAGTAGTCAGTAGTCAGTAGTCATTAGTCATTAGTCAGCAGTCAGCAGTTATTGCTCGTTACCAGGCAGAGCCTGGTAATGCAGATCCGCAGGCTCTGCCTCCTTTTATCTGGCAACTTACGGGAGAGAGGAGTGTCGGAGGTGTTTAAGTTGTTAAGTTTTCGATCCTTAGTAAAAAAAAGCGATCGCCCCAACTGGCATAAAGTTAGGGCGATCGCCGTACTATGAATCAGCATTTATATATCAGGCTTGGCGCGGAATTTTTACGCATTTTCACGAAACTTGTTACAAAACTTTACTCGACGTTGCGTAAAAATATCCAGAAATCGCGTTTCTGTACTTGAGATCTCTTTTTTTTTGAACCGCAGAGGGCGCAGAGGGCACAGAGGAAGAGTAAAAGTAGGGTGTGTCGCCATCGAAAATTCTGGCTATTTGCAACGATTCGGTAGCGACGCACCCTACCGCATCATAAAGGGGGTGCGTCACTAGGATTTGGTATGACTACTGACTACTGGCTACTGACTACTGACTACTGACTAACCTATTTAGCTAACAGTTTCTGAAACACCTCATACATATCCTCAGCCAACTTTTTAGGATTCCACAAAGGTGCGAGATGTTCTGGCTGCTTCGACTTTATTAAATGCTCTTTCACCGCATTTCTGAAACCAGAATCGCGGCCAAACTTAACCCCCCACTGCGTGTATTCTTCCCAACTCCAAGCCGCACCGACATCAAGATTTGCACTTTTGAGAAAAGCGTAACCCATCCGCGAAAGATATTGGTCGCCGGATCGAGTTACCACTGGCAAATTCGCCCACAAAGCCTCTAAATTGTGCGTCCCGCCGTTGTAAGGATAGGAATCTAACAGCACGTCGGCTACGTAATAAATAGCGCGGTGTTCTTCCTCGGTTCTGGTTTGTCCGATAAACTTAATTCGAGCAAAATCTACTCCTTGAATATCGCATTCTTCGCGGTAAGTGCTGTGAATAACATCTGGATCGCCTTGGCCTTTGCGAATCAACAAACTATCTGGTACTTGTTTGAGGATTCTAACTTGAGCTTGTACCATTTCGGGATTGGTTTTTCTCCCTGGCGCAACGCACAGATAAGCCATTTGATTTAACCCAATTCCCAGAGCATTTCTAATCGCTTCTCGATTCACGGCAATGCTTTGCAGCGCGCCAATTGCTACCGAACAACTAGGCAACCTAACTAACTGTTCTAAGTAATGTTCTTCAACGCCTGGGGGATGAGTGTGTTCGTCGCAGAGAAAGTAGTGATTTTCCGAAATGTAGGGCGCATCAAATCCCAGCCAAGAAACGCAAATTCCCGCAGGATATTGATACAGCACTTCGACATTTGTCGGCACTGTCATCGAGTCTAAATCTATTAAAACATCCAAATCGTCTTGCACTACTTCTGCGAGTATTTC
Source organism: Microcoleus sp. B4-D4 (assembly GCF_036705185.1). Taxonomy (NCBI): domain Bacteria; kingdom Bacillati; phylum Cyanobacteriota; class Cyanophyceae; order Oscillatoriales; family Microcoleaceae; genus Microcoleus; species Microcoleus sp. B4-D4. The sequence goes on from NZ_JAUBTX010000005.1 coordinate 203,390, forward strand.
GCCGCCGTCAGCAAAGCCGTTGGGATATTTTTTCGGCCAGTAAAACTTGCCCGCCATTTCTTCAAATCGTTCGGTAACTTCATCTCGGTTGAGTTTACCGGTGACGTAAAGATGAACGTGGGGAGTGATGCGGCTTAATTCGCGGATTAAAGCTTCGCTGCACCAGCCTACTGAGTGGCGGCGGAAGTGTTTGGAAAGGAAGCCGATTTTTAAGGGCTGTTGTTTTGTGAGGAAATTTGCCGATTTGATGCGGTTGATTTGCTGCCGCTGCATGACGGCTTTTTTGTAGTATTCCTTGGCAACTAATCGGTAGAAACTGGCATTTTTTTGGCGGTTGTCTCGCAGGTGGGAAACTGCAAATAGGAAGATTTCGTAAAGCAGTTTTAGTTCGATGACGCTAAAGGTTTCGACTTTTTCGTAGCAGAGTTTTTCGATTTCTTCGAGTTTCTGAATTGCCTGTTTACTGACACCTGATTGTAGGTAGGAAAAGACGTAGGCTGTGGCTGACATGACTGGGGCATTGTCGCCGCAAAATTCGCAGTATTTGTCGGCGACGCTGCGGGCTCTGGCGAGGTTGGTGGAGTGGCTTAGCAAGTCGCAGAGTTGTTGGTGGGCTTCGCTGAATTTGGGGCTGCATTCGATCGCCTTTTCAAAATGTGCGATCGCCTCTAGGGGCTTATCTTGTTTTTGAATGTGTCCCATCCGGCAGTAAACCTCTGCCCAATCCGGTTTTAGTGTCAAAGCTTGCTGATAGCTGGTCAAAGCTTCTTCCAGCCGTCCCAGCATGGAAAAACAACTGCCTAGGTTAGCGTGAACTTCCGGCCAATCTGGCTTGATTTTGAGGGTATTTTGGTAATGAATAATTGCTTCTTCGTACCTGCATAGCTGTAAGAATGAGTTGCCTAAATTGAAGTGCAGAACTTCTAATTCTGGCTTGAAACTTACAGCTTTTTGATAGTAAGCGATGGCAGCATCGAGATTGCCTTGTTGCGATCGCGCGCTGCCGATGTTAGCATAGGCTTCTGCCCAATCGGGTTTAATGGCGATCGCCTTTTCGTAGCTTTCGACGGCTTCGTCGCGCTTTCCTTGACTGAAAAGCCGATTACCTAAGTTAAAGTGGAAGTCGGCACCAACAAGCTGCGGGTTGAGTTCGGATGTTCTTTTAAAACAGGCGATCGCTGCTTCGACGTTGCCGTGTTTGTGATATACTTTCCCTAAATTCCAGTGAGCGCCCGCTAAATCGGGACTTAGGGCAATGGCTTGCTGGTAATTGGCGATCGCCTCTTCCAAACGTCCCATTTTAAAGTACATACTGCCAATATTTGCCCGCACTTCCGCAAAATTTGGCTGCAATTCTAAGGCTTGAGAGTACGATCGAATAGCAGCTTCAATTTTGCCTCCCGCTTGCAAAGCATTGCCTAAAGTGACGTAAGCGTGGATGTAATCGGGGCGAATTTTTAGGGCTTGCTGGCACGCTGCGATCGCCTCTTTAATTTTACCTTGAACCAAACAGTTTTCTGCCAGTTTTTTGTAGGGTTCTACTTCTTGATAATTGGCAACTTGTCTGCTGTCTGGAACCTTCAGCGAGGTAACTTGTTCGGAAACTGCGGCGGGATTGGTAAACGGAGTATTTAAATTTTCTACAGCAGGCGCAGGCGGCAAATTAATGCTAGAAGGCTGCAAGCCGTAGCCTTCATCTTTATTGACAGATATTGGTTGCGCTGCGTCTGATTCTGTTTCTAATTCGATGACTTGGCTGGCGACAGTTGCTTGCTGTTGTTGTTTAATTAAACTCGATATTTTTTCCGCAGCGCTAGTATCTCCAGGTTGCAGTTGCAGCACTTTTTGACAGCAAGCAATTGCTGCATCTAACTTTCCTTGCTGCTGCAAAACGCCTGCCAGCATCAAATGAACCGAGCACAAATTGGGATTAAGGGCAAGAGCTTTTTGGTAACAATTTGTCGCCTGTTCCAATTGCCCTAACTTGTAATACATACTGCCGAGATTCGCGCTAGCTTCGGCAAATTCCGGCTGAATTTCTAAAGCTTGCAAATAAGCTTTAATTGCCATTTCCAGCTTCTCTTCAGCCTGCAGGGCATTACCCAGCGTCAAGTAAGCGGCAGCAAAATTCGGTTGGAATTTAAGGGCGAGATTGCATTGGGCGATCGCCCTAGCAAATTCTCCTTGCAAAATATAAACTTCCCCCAACTTTTTATGAACTTCCGCCTCGGCTGGATTAAACTCTAAAGCTTGCTGATAATTTTCAATAGCGCCATCGAAATTGCCTGCATCTTTCAGCCGATTGCCCTTTAGAAAATAACTTTTAACTGCCTTGAAATCTACCAAAGAATCCGCGATCATTTTCTCTGCCACTCTTACAGGTTTTACACTAATACTATTCAACCATTCTACCCACTGTCGGGAACGTACAGACCAAGTACACCCTCGATTTATATATTCTACCTGCCGTCTCAGATGATTTTCAGCAGTGGCGCTGCGGGCATCTGTAAACTCTTTTAAAACTGAGACTGTCGCCTCAACAAACCGCCTTGTATATCCCTCCCATTCCGGTTTTCCGGCACGGTTCCAATTAGTTACCGATGCCAAATTTTCTGTCCCCGACATAGAAACTAGACGCGCAAATCCAGCCGTTGTTTCCGGCAAAGCCGCCAAATCACTCGTCACAATCCGGCAACCGCTGGCCATCGCCTCCATCACCGCAATAGATGACGTTTCCAAATAGGTATTAGGGTAAGCTAACACCGCGACAGAACGCAGTTGCCGGACGAGTTCGGGTTGCGGTACCGAACCGATGTACTCAACGCCTGCTGTTGCCTGACACTGGCGGTAAAGTTGACCGAAAAAAAGATTGTTATCATTGTCGTCTATTTGGTGTACTTTCATGCTAGAAAATACTTTTAATCTAGTGCCGGGGACAGCTTGACGAATTTCGGGAAAGACTTTTAATAAAATATCGAGTCCGCGAAAAGGAGTGCTGGTGTAAGCTATAATTGGCGGTAGATATTTTTGAGATAGGATTGAAATATTATCTGAAAAAATGTTAGCAAAACAAGGTGCGATCGCATTTCTTAAAACATAACTGCGATTCGAGTCAAGCCCAAAACGAGCGTGAAATTGCTCGCGCTGCCAGTCGCTGACAAAAACAAACGCATCGCAAGCATTAATTTCTTGATAATTATTAAAATTTTCAAGGTAGACAAAGCCAGGTTCGTTATGAATCCACAAAATCAACTTAGTATGTTTGCCCAAAAGCGGCTTAATTTCCAGCGCCTTGCCGGCTATATTGACTATAACTAAAAAATCGAGCGATCGCAGCACTTCTAAATTAGCTTTATTCCCTACTCGCTGCCTGCAATCAACGCCGCGCGACATCCCCGACTCGGAAGTATTGTTAAGTAAAAATACCTCGTTCCCCAGCGCAGCCAATGCCTCAGCCAAATAACAAATAGCGGACTGAGTGCCGCCCAAAGGTTCGCGGTAAGGAGTTTCAACTTGATAATCCCAAGTGTAGGTATCGAGAAATCCGATTTTCATTAAATGGTATAATCTTAAAGCTATTGAGGAGTACCGAACATGACCAGAGAACAAGACCCCGTAAAATTGATGAAACAGCAAGTCGGCTTTGCAGCAGCCGATCGCGTAAAATCTGGTATGATTGTCGGACTAGGCACCGGGTCAACTACAGCTTATACTATTCAAGCATTGGGCGATCGCATAAAATCAGGTGAACTCAAAGATATCAAAGGAGTCCCGACATCCTTTCAATCAGAAGTATTGGCCAAACAATACGGAGTGCCGCTGACAACATTAGATGAGATTGACAGAATTGACGTAGCTATAGACGGCGCTGATGAAGTCGATCCCCACCTCAACTTAATTAAAGGTGGCGGCGCAGCACACACCCGCGAAAAAGTGGTCGATTACCTCGCAACTCAGTTTATTGTAGTAGTTGACAGTTCCAAAATGGTAGATAAATTGGGTTCTACTTTTCGCGTACCCATCGAAGTAATACCGATGGCACTCACCCCCGTTACTCGCGCCATCGAAAAATTGGGCGGCAAACCAGAACTCCGCATGGGAATCAAAAAAGCCGGCCCAGTAATTACCGACCAAGGTAACATGGTAATTGATGTCAAATTTGATAACATTCCTAACCCCGGAGAAATGGAAAAAACATTGAATAACATTCCCGGTGTGTTAGAAAATGGCTTATTTGTAGGCTGTACTGATTTAGTTTTAGTCGGCGAAATCCAAGACGGAAAACCAGTAGTACGAGAGATTTCTAAATAGTCAAAACTGCCCGTTGGCGGTCAAAAACTCTTTGTAGAACAGGCATCTTGCCTGTTCAGGAGAATGCTGCTATATGGGATTTACAACCCGCAAAAATACCAAAAACAAGGTTTCTTACTCTATAGCAACCGCCAAGACTATTAAGAAGTTCTTAATCAGTGAAACCCTTGCGATTGTTACATATTCCTTCTTCCTTCTTCCTTCTCCCTTCTTTCTGACATCCGTTACATCCGTTACATCCGTTACAGAATCCGTTGCCGAACTTCCTTCTTCCTTCTGCTATAGCTTTGACTTTGATTATGATGATGCAATATCGCAGATTCGGCCGCACAGAATTATCCATGCCCGTCTTTTCCTGCGGTGGCATGAGATATCAGTACAAATGGCAAGACGTGCCAGCCAATGAAATTCCCCCAGACAATCAACAAAATCTAGAAGCGACGATTCGCTACTCGGTTGAATGCGGCATCAATCACATAGAAACTGCTCGCGGTTACGGCACTTCTGAGATGCAACTGGGGTGGATTTTCCCGAAATTTCCCCGCGAAAAGTTGATAGTGCAAACGAAAGTTAGCCCCAAACCGAACTCCCAAGAGTTTCGCGAAGACTTTGATAAATCCTTAGCTTATTTGCAACTGGAATACGTCGATTTACTGTCGCTACACGGCATTAATACGTGGGAATTGCTAGAGGAGTCTATGCGTCAGGGCGGCTGCATGGATGTGGCGAGAAAGTTGCAAGCAGAAGGCAAAGTTAGGTTTATTGGTTTTTCCACTCACGGCCCGACGGATGTGATTGTCAAAACCATTGAAACCAATCAATTTGATTATATTAACTTGCACTGGTACTACATCAATCAAATTAATGGGCCCGCAATTGAAGCGGCAAAACGTCACGACATGGGCGTTTTTATTATCAGCCCTTCTGACAAAGGCGGTCAACTTTACAACCCATCGCAAAAATTGGTTGATTTGTGCTATCCCCTGAGTCCGATGGTGTTTAACGATTTGTTTTGTTTGTCGCACCCGCAAGTACATACTTTGAGTTTGGGTGCTGCCAAACCAGAAGATTTTAACGAGCATCTGAAGGCTGTAGAATTGTTAGATAGAGCCGATGAATTGTTGCCGCCGATATTAGCAAGGTTGGAAAAGGCAGCGATTGATAAATTAGGAGAAGATTGGTTTAAGACTTGGGATGTCGGTTTGCCAACTATCGAAAATACTCCCGGAGAGGTTAACATTCGAGTGATTTTGTGGCTGTGGAATTTGGCGAATGCTTACGATGCGATCGACTATTGCAAGATGCGCTACAACCTTTTAGGTAACGCCAGCCACTGGTTTCCGGGCAAAAAAGCAGATCGGCTCAATGAATTGGACTTGCGCCGCTGTCTCGCCCACAGCCCCCACGCTGCCAAAATTCCCGGTATTCTGCAAGCAGCCGATCGGCTTTTTGGAGGCGAATCCGTGCAGCGTCTTTCCCAAGAATAATCAAAAAAAACCCGGTTTCAACAAAGAAATCGGGTTAGTTAACCGGAACACATGAGTTTTACTCAGGCGCACACAATTAGCGTATACTCAAAAAAGTCTCACAACCATCACCCATCCGTCTCATCCATTCGGGCGATAGAACTTTTTTTTCCAAACTCCCTCCCATTTTGCTTTAATCTGAGATCAAACAGTTAATAATCTACTTAGGTATCTTTTATGACTCTCAAACGCCGAGATTTCTTGTATTTGCTGACAGCTAGCGTCGGAGCTCTTACCGCAGGTGCTTGCCAAGCATCAGGAAATACTGTAGTGCAAGCAAGTTCAGCGCCCAAAGATACAAAAATAGCTCAAACTCCCGGGCCTTTTACACTGCCGCCTCTGCCTTACGAATACAACGCTTTAGAACCGCACATCGACGCGCGGACAATGCAATTTCACCACGATAAACATCACGCCGCCTACGTTAAAAACCTCAACGAAGCTGTCAGCAAACACCCGCAACTTAAAAACATTAGTGCGGAAAATATGCTCAAAGATTTGAGCAAAGTGCCGGAAGATATTCGCACAGCCGTGCGGAATAACGGCGGCGGACACCTCAATCACAGTATGTTTTGGGAAATCATGAGTCCTAAAGGCGGCGGCGAACCTACTGGCGCAATTGCCACAGCAATTAAGCAAAATTTCGGCAGTGTTAGCGATTTTCAAGCCAAATTTAACGAAGCCGGTACTAAGCGTTTTGGCAGCGGTTGGGTTTGGCTGGTTCGCAATAAAGCAGGCAAACTAGAGATTGCAACTACTGCCAATCAAGACACTCCTTTCATGGATGGCAACTATCCAATCATGGGCAATGATGTTTGGGAACACGCTTATTATCTCAACTATCAAAACCTCCGCGCTGACTATTTGAAAGCTTGGTGGAATGTGGTTAATTGGACGGAAGTTAACAAGCGCTACGAAAAGGCGATCGGTTAGTTTCACAAATAGTGTAGCTGCGAGCGAGCTACACTATTTGTTATCTCTAAAATAAAAACATCCCTTGATATCAATCCCGCCAATAGAAACGTTCTCTAGCTAACGAATCGGGCGATCGAACTGCTGTACAGTTTTCCGCAAGTAAACGCAGTGGCGCGCGCCCTGACTTGTCGGCGTTGTAAATGATTCGACTGACTCAAGTGTGCCGCCCAAACGCTCGATCGCACTTTGCAAATCCGTCTCTTCCTCCGCCGTCCAATTCCCCCGGTAAAGCACAGCCAAACCGCCATTTTTCAGGAAAGGTAGCGCGTATTTAGCACAAGCAGAAGCGGCTCCAACAGCCCTCAGAAGAGCTAAATCGTAAGCTTGTTTGTGCGGCAACTGTCGGGCAATTTCATCGGATCTGCCCAGCAAAGTCACAGCATTTGCGATCCCTAAAGACGGCAAAACAGTATCCAAGAAAGTAATTTTCTTACGAGTAGAATCGAGCAAGGTGACAGATAAATCCGGCAGGGCGATCGCGATCGGCAAACCCGGAAAACCGCCACCAGTCCCGATATCAATCGCTTTCAACGGGCGATCGGCGGGAAAATCGTTATTTTCCGCCAAATTTTGATTCGGTGGCAGCAGTCTCGCAATTCCCCGCAGAGAATCCCACAAATGTTTTTCCCAAAACTCAACAGGCTCAGTAATTCGAGTTAAATTCAAGGAACGATTTCCCTCAACAATCAACTCGTAAAGCCGCTGAAATTGTTGCTGCTGCGACTCATCCGGCTGCCAATTCAGCGTTTTTTGCCACAATTCATTCATTGCCGGCAACACAGGCACTGTCATCTGATTCATCTTCTATTCCTACTATTTCGTAAACTCTGCAAATTCTCTCCGCTCCAAAATACCTAAAAATGCTTCACAGATACTAGATTCGGATAACATATCCCTTTGATGATTCGGCGGTTGAAACCGCGTCTACACAAACGATGTCGGCCTGCGCCGACTGGTTGATAAAGGGGATACCCAACCCGGATTTGGTATGACTACTGACTACTGACTACTGACTACTGACTACTGACTACTGACTACTGCCTACTGCCTACTGCCAACTGCCAACTACCAACTGACTACTGACTAACAAAACTCGCTTCCTTAGCTTCTAACTTAGCCCGATCGACCTCTTGCAAATCCCCGTGGTCTAAAGTCCAAAATTTATCAGCAACGCCCAACAAATCGCTAGCATCGTGAGTGACAATCAACAAAGTCCAGTGACTTTTCAACTTACCCAACAAGCTTACCAACTGCCGGCGCATCGACCAATCCAAACCCGCCGTCGGTTCATCCAAAAGCAGCAAATGCGGCTGGCGAATTAGTTGCACCGCGAGGGCTACCCGACGCTGTTGTCCGCCACTCAAAGCGTGGGGAGAACTACGCAACGGCAAATGTCCGAGTCCCACTTCTGCCATTGCTGAGTTAATTTGTTCTTGTCCCAATTCAGGATGTCCCAGTCGCAATTCTTCTAAAATTGTGCCTCCGCAAAAATGCCTTTCGGGAAACTGGAAGACTAAACCTCCTAACTGTTGCAAGTGTTCCGGTGTTAATTCTTGTTCGCGCCAGCGGATGTCGCCGCTAGTTTTTTCTGCTAAACCTGCTAATATTTCTAATAGCGTACTTTTGCCGGAACCGCTGCGGCCTACAATCAGCCCCATTTGCTGCGATGGCAGTTCTAAGTTGATATTTTTCAGAATAGCATTCGGACAGGCTGTAGGATGATAAACTAAGTTTTTTAGATAAAGCATTAATGGCAGTTGGCAGTTGTTAGTTGGCAGTTGTTAGTTGGCAGTTGTTAGTTGGCAGTTACTATTAATAGTGGAGACTTTTTTTTGCTGATACCGATCGCATACAATTATTTTACATAAATCTTTACAAAAATCAGCCTTTTTTTTGAGCTTTCCCCCTTGATTTTGAGATTATTTAATGCTATCATTTGATAATGAAAATATGTGCAGAAATTTTATGAATGCTCACAATCCCATTATTAAAGTATACAGCAATAGCCAGAAAAAATCAAGACCATCCGATCGATTTTTGAGTCGCGGCCCGGAAGTCTGAATTTTCAATTTTCAGATTCCCAGTTTACAATCAATTGCTTTTTGAGAATTGACGATGATGAAAACTATTTTAGCGTCCATTGGCAAGCAGATGTTGAGTTCCAAAAAGACTGTGGGGGCGATCGCCCTTGGAGCAAGTGCGATCGTCCTCGGCCTCTGCATTAACTCCGCAGTAGCGGGCGATCCCTTTCGGAGCAGCAACCCACAGGCGATCGGGCCCAACACCGAAGCAGCCTTCAAAACAATGTTTGAACAAGGAAACTACAAACAAGCAAAAGTCCAAGTTCAACAAGCACTATTAGCCGAACCAAACGAACCGCTAGCCTATGCAATGGCAGCCTCCCTATCCTATATCCAGCAGGACTTCAACTCGATGAATTCCTACGCGCAAAAAACCCGCGAAGTAGGCGAAAACTTGACAAAAACTAACCCATTACGCGGCAACCTATACACAGCAGTCGGTCACTTTCTAGAAGGAGCAAAGGCCATAGCCCAAGAAGGAACAGCCAAAGGCGCACCCCAAGCGCTCAACAAACTGCGAGTAGTATTTCAATACCTAGATGCAGCCGAAAAAATAGCTCCCAACGACCCAGAACTCAACCTGCTTAAAGGCTACATGGACTTAATGCTAGCCACAAACCTGCCCTTTTCCAACCCCAGCGAAGCCATTAAACGACTGGAAGAAAAAGCCTCTCCCCGCTACTTAGCTTATCGCGGCATGGCAGTAGGCTATCGAGACTTGAAAAAATACGATCGCGCCCTAGAATTTGCAAACAAATCCCTAGCAGAAACACCAAACAATCCAGAAATTCTTTATCTCAAAGCACAAATCTTGTTTTCCCAAGCCAGGGGAAAAGACATCAACAAAACCCTACTAGAAGAAGCCCGCCAAAACTTCGACGCAGCCTTAGTCAAACCAGACCAACTACCGCGCAGCCTAGTAGCCGAAATCTTCTTTCAGCAGTGCAAAACGCGCAACCGTCTCGACAGCAAATCTCGTAACTGCGACCCAATGCGCGATAAAATCAGAGATGCAGGTGGCATTTGGGGGCCGACGGCTTTACCACCACTATAAAAATACCAAAAAACCATGAAAGTACAGTTTCGCGAGTTTAACCCCTTTGACCTCTGGATTTGGCTGAAGTTTAGCAACGTGCCTTCAAACGGTGAAAAACAGTATGTTGAAGAAGTATTTGACTCTTGGTTTTTCTTAGGAAAACTAGGGGGATTTAATGCCGAAAATTTGCAAGTTCAAGATGAAGGCTTAGATATTAGTGACATGGATTACGATGTTAATCTAGCCGACCAAAGCATGATGGCTTTGATGCACAATATGGGAGAAATGGAGTATCAAGGTTCTTGGGCTCGCTGTTGGTTTGATTTAGGGACGAGCGACGCTATTGGCATCGATATTTTAATTAATGTTTTCCAGCAACTAAGCAAAGAATTCGTGACGGTTGAAGAATTGATTATCGGCGGAGAACATCCAGACTGGCCTGTGGAAAATAGTCGCAGTCGAGACGCTTTTGTCCCTGATAATTACTCATCATAGGTCATTAGTCATTGGTCATTGGTCATTAGTCATATCGTTTCCGGTTGCATCGGAATGATTTAACCGCAGAGAACACAGAGGACACAGAGAGACAATAGAGATATGAATAATTCCGATGCTACGGGATTTGATATCATTGGTCATTAGGGGCGGGTTTTGCCGGGGATATTTGCTATAGCTAACAACACAGATAAACCCGCCCCTTCCGCGTTGCTTTCTCTATCTACCGCACGCTTGGCAGCGTACTCAACAACTGATAAAGAATAGAGTTAATAAAACCGAGGGCTACAGCGCCCAACAAAGCACTCCAAATTCCCCACCGCAAGCGAAATCCTTCGACTAGCCAAGCCGCCAATCCAAAGATAGCAGCGTTGATAACAATCATAAACAAACCAAAAGTTAGCAACAAAGCTGGAAACGTAAACAACATAAAAATCGGCCGCACTAAAGCATTCAGCAATCCAAAAACTGCAGCCGAAACCATCGCTTTTCCAAAAGTGTCAATGTCCACCCCGATGGGCAACTTGGAAATAATAAAAAAGCTCACCGATGTTACCAACCAAGCAATTGCCAGCGAAACGATATCCATTTGCTTATCTCCTGAAAAAACTACACATTAAATCGGAACAACAACACATCGCCCTCTTGTACAACATACTGCTTTCCTTCACTGCGAACTAAGCCTTTTTCCTTAGCAGCATTCATCGCGCCCGTAGCAACCAAATCTTCATAAGCTACAGTTTCGGCCCGGATGAAACCCCGCTCAAAATCCGAGTGAATCACCCCTGCAGCTTGCGGTGCTAACATTCCCGCGATAATCGTCCAAGCCCGAGTTTCCTGCGGCCCGCTAGTGAAATAAGTCCGCAAACCCAATAAGTCATAAGTAGCTCGAATCAAAGATTTTAAGCCACCTTCACTAACCCCCAGAGATTCTAAGAAATCCGCCCGTTCTTCCTCTGGAAGATCCACCAATTCTGACTCAACTTGCGCCGAAACTATGACAACCTTAGCATTTTCTTTAGCTGCTATTTCCCGCACTTGTTCGACATAGCTATTTCCGGTTCCCAAATCGTCTTCAGACACGTTGGCTGCATAGATGATCGGCTTGTTTGTCAACAATTCTAAACCTTTAACTAATTCAGCTTCTTCGTCAGTTAAACTGCACTGGCGCACTGGTTTTTCTGCATTCAAAACCACAACCAACTTTTCAAGCACGTCCACTTCTGCTTGAGCTTCCTTATTGTTGCGGGCTTGTTTGCGAGTGCGATCGAGCCGGCGTTCAATTTGAGCCAAATCTGCTAGAATTAATTCGAGATTGATAATGTCAATATCTCGTTGGGGTTCGACAGAACCCGCAACGTGAATGATATCATCATTGTCAAAACAGCGGACAACATGGACGATCGCATCCACGGCCCGAATGTGAGACAAAAACTGATTTCCCAGCCCTTCCCCCTGACTCGCCCCCTTCACCAAACCCGCAATATCCACAAACTCCATGCGCGTCGGCACAGTTTGCACGGATTTGGAAATATTGCTCAGCACCTTCAACCGTTCGTCTGGCACTGCCACGATACCCGTATTTGGCTCGATCGTACAGAAAGGAAAATTAGCAGCAGTCGCCTTGGCATTAGCAACCAGAGCATTAAACAAAGTAGATTTGCCAACATTAGGCAGTCCGACAATTCCGGCAGTAAGCATAGCTATTTAGAAACATATCACTGTATCAAAATATCATAAGCAATAGCAATATATCTGACTTGTCCCTTCTAACTTTTACAGCTAAGCTTGAATAAATATACAACTTGAGGTAGATGGCTCAATGGTTAACCAGTGGTTAAGCAGAGTAACGATCGCTGTGGGGCTGTCGCTACCCCTGTTAGGGCTTACAGCAGCTAGCGTTTTCGCTGAGATGGTCAAAATTTCGGTGATTAACAACAGCGGCAAGACGATGACAGTCCTCCAGTCGGGTAGTTCCGACGATGATTGGGGAGAAAACCTGTTAGACGGTCCGCTTGCCGATCGGGGCACTGTCCCTTTTGAATTTGATTCAGCTGAGTACGAGGGTGATATCTCGGGGGGCTGTGTTTTTGATGTCAGGGCCCAATACTCTGACGGCACATACACTGATTTGCGTGGTATTAACTTTTGTAAAGAGAGTTCGATCAACTTCAATTAATCGATAATTTAGGCAAAAACCGAGTTTTTTCAAGTCTGATATTCATCAAAAAGATTGGGGACTTGGGAGAAACCCGGTTTTTGCGATCGACCTCACAAACAATCTTAAATTTCGCGATCAACTAAAACATAATTTAAATAGGTTCAGGGATTGTCTGAGGAATCGGCCCCGGCACTGTCTGAGGAATCGGCGAAGGTACAGTTTCCGGCACCGGTTCGGGAATTGGCTGCGGAATTGGCGCAGGTACCGGCTCCGGTACTAGCCCGGGAATCGGTTCGGGAACGGGGCCCGGCACCGGTGGCGATGCGGGTATAGTCGGCAGCCCCGGTTCGGTGCTGGGAATCTGCGGGCCTGGAAACGGAGTAGGGTTGGGAGAAATCATGTTATTGTTTTGCTCGCTAATAGAGATGTCTCAAAAACATTTTGTTGCCACTCATACCTATATTTTCAAACAAAAACAACTGAGTGGTCAGATTGTTTAATCTCATTATATTAAATTTAAAATTGTGGCTAACACATCTATCTAAATAGCTATAATTTAATGTTACGTCGCATAAAAATATGCCTTCGGTATTAAACTAAATATCAAATACAGCAATCAAGATTAAGCGTGTCACCAGCAAACTCTCAACAACAAACGCCTCTATTAGATGCCTTGCGCGATCGCACAAATCATCCGCACGCCCCATTCTACGCCCCCGGACACAAAGGCGGACAAGGAATCTCAGGGCCCTTAATTGACTTATTCGGTGCAACAGTATTTCGATCGGATTTGCCCGAATTGCCGGAGTTAGACAATCTCTTTAACCCAGAAGGTGCAATTGCCGAAGCTCAAGAATTAGCCGCCCAAGCATTTGGAGCCCAATCAACTCGGTTTTTGGCTAACGGTTCAACTTGCGGAATTATCGCAGCCATCTTAGCAACTTGCGGCCCCGGCGATAAAATTATCTTGCCTCGAAATATCCACTCCTCGGCGATTTCAGGTTTAATTTTATCCGGTGCAATTCCAATTTTTGTCAATCCAGAATACAACCAGGATTGGGATATTGCCAACAGCATCACCCCAGAAGCCACAGCAGCAGCCCTAGAACAACATCCCGACGCGAAAGCAGTAATGGTCGTCTACCCAACCTATCACGGCGTTTGCGGGGATTTGCGGGCGATCGTCCAACTTACCCATCAATACAACATCCCGTTATTAGCAGACGAAGCCCACGGCGCGCACTTTAACTTTCACCCAAACTTACCAGAACCGGCCCTATCAGCCGGGGCAGATTTAACGGTACAATCAATCCACAAAACCCTCAGTGCAATGACACAGGCATCGATGCTGCACCTCAAGGGCGATCGTATAAATATCCAAAAACTCGATCGAGCATTGCAGCTAGTACAATCCACCAGTCCCAGCTACTTATTGTTAGCATCATTAGACGCCGCCCGCCAACAAATCGCCCTCCACGGCAAAGAATTAATGGCTCAAACCTTACTATTAGCAGACACAGCGCGCGATCGTCTCAATCAAATTCCCGGCTTATCAGTTTTAGAACCATCAAACACGCCCGGTTGTGCCGCATTAGACAGAACGAGGCTAACAGTAAAAGTATCCGATTTAGGCATCACAGGATTTTTTGCAGATGAAATCATGCACTCGGAACTCGCAGTCACAGCAGAACTTCCCATGCCGCAACATCTCACATTTATTATCAGTTTGGGGAATACAGAATCAGATATCGACAATCTAGTTAAAGCTTTCAAAGTTTTAGCAGAAAGAAGCAAGTTAGACAGCGATAAATGTGCGGGATTTAACGGATTTAATAGCTCGATATTTCAGCAAGAAGCAACAAGCAAGAAGCAAGATTTTTCCCATTCCCCACTCTCCCCCTCTCCCCCTCTCCCACTCCCTCATTCTCCCCCTCTCCCACTCCCTCATTCTCCCCCTCTCCCCCTCTCCCCCTCTCCCCCTCTCCCCCTCTCCCCCCGCGATGCCTTCTTTTCCCCTGTAGAAACCGTAGCTGCAGACAAAGCGGTCGATCGCCTGTGCGCCGAGCTCATCTGTCCCTATCCCCCAGGAATACCAGTTTTGATGCCCGGTGAAATCATTACCCCAGCAGCCGTTGACTACCTGCAACAAATCCTTGCCGCCGGCGGAAAAATCACAGGTTGTAGCGATCCCGACCTCCAAACTCTCAAGGTTGTGCGACAGTAAATATGAAGGAGATCGAAAGTAGCAAATAGTGCTTTCCTCCCTTGGGGTTGCCAACTGCCAAACTGACAACTGACAACTACCAACTGACAACTGACAACTGACAACTGCCTTCTATTTAAAATCAAACTATGCTTTGGCCCTACGTGACTCCTGGTATTCCCGATGACTTATTTGAACGTTTACCGGGAATTCCCATGAGTAAGCGAGAAGTCCGACTGCTGTTACTCTCCCACCTGCGACTGCAAGCAGATTCAGTAGTGTGGGACATTGGTGCAGGTACTGGTACAATTGCTGTAGAAACAGGTTTGCTTTGTCCCAAAGGTCGGATTATCGCCGTCGAAAGGGACGAAGAAGTAGCCAGCTTGATTCGCAGAAATTGCGATCGATTCGAGCTCGACAACGTAGAAGTCATAGAAGGCAGTGCCCCGGAATGCCTCGAAAATCTGCCCCAACCCCCCCACCGAGTCTGCATCGAAGGAGGTCGCCCGATTAAAATGATTCTCAAGGAAGTCTGGCGGTACTTGCAGCCTCGCGGTCGAGTTGTCGCCACAGCATCGAATTTAGAAAATCTTTACGCCCTTTCCGAAAGCTTCGCCGAGTTGCAAGTCCGCAACATCGAGGTAGTCCAGTCCGCCGTCAACCGTTTGGAAACTCGCGGCCTGAGTCAAACCTTTGCCGCCGTCAATCCCATATTCATTCTCAGTGGCGAAAAGCTGGATTAGAAGTCAGTTGACTGTTGACTGTTAACTGTTGACTGTTGACTGTTGACTGTTAACTGTTGACTGTTAACTGTTGACCTGGTTCCTCGGCAGAGCCTGGAATACATACCCAATGCCCAATGCCCCATTCCCGATGCCCCATTCCCGATGCCCCATTCCCGATGCCCCATTCCCATTCCTAAATGTAATTCTTAACCTTTTTTAAGTTCGCTTAACGTTCATACTAAGAATAAGGGCGACCATAGTTGGATTGACCGCCAGAGTTGAGATTTTGGAAGATTGATTGGGGATGGGGTTGCCCGTGCAAGGGAGGAAGCCGTACCTTAACAATTCTTGCATCGCAGCATTTTTGCATTTTTGCATCGAATCACAGCCCAAAGACGGATACCGCGGCACGTACAATCGTCGCTCACCCAAATTTGGACTGAGGTTCAATGTCCCAGATTTATCTGCCCTTGTAAATCTCAAATCTCAAATCTCAAATCCAAAATCGATCGACCGATTTACCATCTGCTGTGAGAAATTCATTTTATGCCTTGGTCCCGTATCCTGAGTGGAATAGTTGCGATCGCCCTAGCTTTGGGAATGATTATTATGGGGGGATGGTACTTCACCCTCGGTTTTGGAGTCATCGTCTACCTCGGTCAATTGGAATATTTTCAGTTAGCCAGGGCTAAAGGCATTGCACCCGCAGCCAAAACTACCTTAGCTGTCAGTCAAGGCCTGCTCATTACTGCCGCCCTGGCCCCCCAACTCGTAGACGCGATGTTTCCCCTCGCCGGAACCTTAATCTGTTTCTACCTGTTATTCCAACCTAAATTATCCACGATCGCCGATATTGCTACCTCAATTTTAGGATTGTTCTACGGCGGTTATTTACCTAGCTACTGGGTACGGCTGCGAGTCGGTTTCGACCAGGCAAATATTGCTACAACCCAATTTTCGCAAACAGTAGCCAGCAATGCGCCCGTTAACATTCACCCGTCCCTGTCTTGGACAAGTCACAGCAACCTATCTTTAGGATTGACTTCGCTGATGCTGGCTTTCTTCTGCATCTGGGCCGCTGACATTGGGGCTTATTTTGTCGGCAAATTCTTCGGCCGCACTAGCCTCTCCCACATCAGCCCCAAAAAAACCGTTGAAGGTGCTGTATTTGGTGTTTGCGGCAGCATCGCCGTGGCCGTCGCCGGGTCTTGGTATTTACAATGGCCTGGGTGGCCCTATACTGGGGCTGTTTTTGGCTTGTTGATTGGTGTTGCTAGTTTGTTGGGAGATTTAACTGAGTCGATGATGAAGCGAGACGCGGGGGTTAAGGATTCGGGACAATTGATCCCCGGTCACGGCGGCATTCTCGATCGCACTGACAGTTATGTTTTTACCGCGCCCTTAGTCTACTATTTTGTGATTTTGCTCTTACCCGCGATCGACTCTTTTTTAATTAATCGGTAATTGGGAATTGGGAATTGGGGATTGGGCATTGGGAATTGGGAATTGGGGATTGGGCATTGGGGATTGGGGATTGGGCGGAGCGAAGCGGAGGGATTGGGAATTGGGCATTGGGGATTGGGGATTGGGGATTGGGCATTGGGAATTGGGGATTGGGCATTGGGGTATGTATTCCAAGCTCTGCCGAGGAATCAGGTTAAAGTCAACAGTCAACAGTCAACAGTCAACAGTTAACAGTTAACAGTCAACAGTCAACAGTTAACAGTCAACAGTCAACAGTTAACTAACTAACTAAGGCAAAACTCTAATTCCACCCCGACAAACCATCTCCCCCGGACTCAAAATCAACTCATCAATTGCAACTTCCTGTCCGAAATCAATTTTAAAATCATTGAAATCACTACTCTTTAATTCTCCATCGATTTCTATTTCTGGTGCTTCAAACATCAATTCGCTACCGCTGACAATCCGCAAACCAGTCCGCAATACCAAAGGAATTTTGCTACCGCCAGCGCGCAAAATTGTCGCCGAAAGTGTCAACTTCCCCGCCTCAATTTTTATCTGAGAATCTTGCAATTTCAGAGATTTTTCGCTATCTGTCAGCGGTAACATTGGTAGCAAAAATTCGCTCAAAGCATCAGCCAGCAAAGGTGCTTTCAGCGACGCATTCAAATCCGCTTGAGCAAGCCTCAAAACGCCGGTGACGGGAACGGATTCGAGCAGGCGCAGGGGCTTGCCTTTGAGAGCTTGACCGAGGTTGATGCGAATGCCACAGCCCTCTATAGCAACTTCTGTGAGATGTAATCCTTTATACACAGCACCGCTGGCGGCCGCCGTTACTTTGGGGATCGCACCGCTGAAGATTTGTCGATCGCTCCCCTCAATTTTCACCTTCAACTCGTCAACGTGCTGAACTTGCGATCGCAGCCACAACTGCACCGCCGGAGACAGCACCGAACTCGCGATCCGGCTGCCTCTACCAGGCGGTGGTGTTCCTTGTCCCTCGGCGAGATTAGCAGTCCCATCAGAGCTAGCAGCGCCAGATTGATTGTCAAATTGAAGTGAGTTGCGATCGACAGTCATAAACCATTAAAAAATATAAGCCTTAATATTCAAGCACAGAACTTTAACTGGGACTCGCATCCAGCCTCACAAACCCAGTTTGTGCGATCCCAAGGCAAATTTAGCGATCGAGCGTATCAATTTAACCGGATGTACGGGATTTATGGTAGTGTTGATTATGGTCTAGTCAGACCCACACCTCTCAAATTAACAGCAAACTAACGGCGGGGCGATAGCCTGCCACGAGTCTTTTCCTCGTAGTTGTTGCACAAAAACATTCAGGGTTATGCCATCAGGACAATCTACACCGGGCGCAACGCCCTGTAAGGATTGCCCACCATAAAAATTTATTCCCGACTAGGAATTCAACATTGGTAGTAAGGTTACATCCATTAACCCTATCGTATTTCCTCCCCCAACGTTCCTGCGTTGGCGGTTCCCACACTCCCGTCATGTCTGATGAAAGGCTGCAAAAAATTCTAGCCCAGTGGGGCATTGCTTCTCGCCGTCTGGCAGAACAGATGATTGTCGCTGGACGAGTCCGAGTTAATGGCAATATTGTTCGCTTAGGACAAAAAGCGAATCCCGATCGCGATTTGATCGAAGTCGATGGAATCCCGGTGAAACCAACGGATCGACCCGCTTTTGTCTATCTGTTGCTCAACAAACCCGCAGGCGTAGTTTCTACTTGCCGCGATCCCAGAGCCCGATCGAAAGTTCTCGACTTATTACCACCAAAATTGCGCTATGGTCAAGGCATCCACCCCGTAGGACGCTTAGATGCAGATTCCACAGGCGCTCTCTTGCTCACCAATAATGGTAAGCTGACATTTTGTTTGACCCATCCGCGTCACTCGATCGCCAAAACTTATCAGGTTTGGGTACGGGGCGATCCCCCGGAAACCATACTGCAAGCGTGGCGTCAGGGCATCATCCTGTCCGACAGAAAGACTTTGCCCGCAAAAGTGAGAATTCTCGATCGCGCCGGAGACCAAACTCTGTTAGAAATCATTCTATCAGAAGGGAGAAACCGACAGATTCGGCGTATTGCCGAGCAGTTGGGACATCCCGTGGTACGCCTGCACCGCACAGCCATTGGCCCGATTCTATTGCAGCAGCCCGGTTCGCCAATATTGCCACCGGGCAGCTACCGCCCCCTAGAAGATGCAGAAATTATTTTTTTATGGAATCTAGTCAACCTAACATCAATAAGCGTGCCAGAAAATCTAGAGGAGCACAGCATATGACAAAGAATTTATTGTTTTTATTCTTCAAAACAACTAAGCAGAAACTGCAACCCCAAGAGCCCGAACCACCTCAAAATAAGCTAGCGGAAATAGGAGCTCAACTCCGCGAGTGCCGCGAACAGCATTCGATTTCTTTGGACAAAGTAGCCGTGGTAACAATGATTCGCCGGAATCTCCTGCAAGCCATCGAGGAGGGTCAACTCGACCAACTCCCCGAACCGGTCTACACTCAAGGTTTGATCAAGCGCTACGCCGAAGCAATGGGTTTGGACTCAACTCAGTTTGCTTACTTTTTCCCGATCGAACCGCCAGCGCGATCGAGCACCAAGCTATCCTGGCAAGATGGGCCTCAATTGCGCCCGATGCACCTCTACATCTTTTACACATTTCTAATTATCTGTTCAGTCAACGGCTTATCTCACTTGATGGGCAATTCTACGACAGGCAAAAAAGATGCCACAGCCGAAGAATTAGCCCTCGGGAAGCAAGAACAAGCTCGTTTAGCAGCCTCAGCATCGAGCGCCTCAAAAAAACAGAAACCCAATAGTTACGGGGCTGTCGAAGCAGCAAGAACCGGTCAAAATCCCAATAAATCTAGCAACAAACCAGTGATGGTTAGCCTCACTTTTAAGGCAGATTCCTGGATGCAGATTGAAGTCGATGGCAAAACAGAATTTGAGGGAATTTTGCCGACCGGGACTGTACAAACCTGGGAAGCCGATCGCAAATTGGTAATTGTAGCTGGTAACGCCGGCGGGGTAATGATTGCTGTGAATAACGGACAACCAGAACTAATCGGAAACCCCGGAGTCGCCAAACAACTTATTTTTAAAGCAGATGAACTCAAGCCTTCAGCCGATTCCAAAAATCAAGGTTAATCGGAAAAAGGCAATCGGAAATAGTTAATAACTAGCCGTCGATAAGTTTTAGTGACATCTCCTTCTTTATTGACTCCTATCATCCGCGATCGATTAACCACACTCGCTCTTAATTAGGTTCGTAGTGCGTCCTAGCTTCCGCAACATGAAAGCGGAAGCTAGGACGCACTACGAACCATTTTTGTTACGGGTAATATCGTTTCCGATAGCATCGGAATAGTAAATTAACTGTTGACGGTTAACCGTTAACCGTTAACCGTTAACCGTTAACATCATGTATGAGTGCAACCGGAATTGATATAATTGACCGGACACGAGCAGATTACCAATTACCAATTACCCATTTTTGTTCAATTTTTATTAGGAGTGCGCCCGGTGATGTAAGTCATGTTTTTTAGCCGATCGCGCACCTCCCAATTCAAAGCTTCGCGCCGATACCGCCAGCCCCAATTTCCGTCTGCTTTCCCCGGAAAATTCATCCGCGCATCAGTAGCCAAACCCAACAAATCTTGAAACGGCACAACTGCCAAATTAGCAACCGAAGTCCAACCCATGCGAATTAAAGACCAGTGAATTCCTTGGGGATCGATACAGCCCAAATAACGAAAAACCTCATCTCTTTCGTACTGTTGGAGTTGATTGAACCAGCCGACAGTCGTGTCGTTGTCGTGGGTGCCGGTGTAGACTACGCAGTTGCGATCGTAATTAAAAGGCCAAAAAGGATCTTCCGGGCCCGCGCCGAAAGCAAACTGCAAAATCTTCATACCCGGAAACTCGAACCGATCGCGCAAAGCTTCCACTTCAGGAGTAATTACCCCCAAATCTTCAGCAATAATCGGCAAGTTCCCAAACTTTTCATTAATTACCTCAAACAAAGCCGTTCCCGGCGCCTTAATCCACTCTCCCTCCATCGCAGTATGCTGCCCGCGCTTCACCGCCCAGTAAGCGTCAAATCCTCGAAAGTGGTCGATCCGGCTCACATCTACATAATCAAAAAGCGCTTCAAAACGCTGCACCCACCACTCAAAATTATTTGCTTGCAGCGCCTCCCAATTGTAGACCGGATTGCCCCACAATTGACCTGTGGCGCTAAAATAATCCGGGGGAACACCCGCCATTAAAGCTGGTTCTCCGCTTTCTTCATCCAAGCAGAATAAGTTGGGATTTGACCACACATCTGCGCTGTCGTGAGCTACATAAATCGGAATGTCGCCAATAATTTTAATTTCGCGCAGGTTCGCATAGCGTTTCAACTCTGTCCACTGGCGGAAAAACTCGAACTGGACGTATTTGTAGTAATAAATCTCAGTATTTAGCTGCTGCCGCCACTTGTCTAGCGCCTCCGGTTTGCGTCGGGCAATTTCTGGTTCCCAAGTGTGCCAGCTCGAACCGTTGAAACTGTCTTTTAGTGCCATAAATAAGGCATAATCTTCCAGCCAAAGCGCTTTGCTCTGGCAAAAACCAGAGAATTCTTTTTGCTGCACCGGCGATGCTTTCGCTTTGAAGTTTTCGCAGGCTTTTTTGAGCAGAGGTACTTTGTGCGCGATCGCCCGATCGAATTCTACTGTATCCAGCGAAAATTCCGGCAAACTATCTAAATCTTCATCGCTGAGCAATTGCTCGTCCCGCATAATTTCCGGGCTCAGCATCATCGGATTTCCTGCCATTGCTGAATAGCACGAATAAGGAGAATTGCCGTAACCAGTAGGGCCCAGCGGCAATATCTGCCAGTATTGCTGGTCGCTTTCCACTAAAAAGTCAATAAACTTATATGCTTCTATGCCCATGTCCCCAACACCGAATCGGCTGGGAAAAGATGTTGGGTGGAGTAAAATGCCGCTCGATCGGGGAAAAAGCATAATCTATCCTTAGATATAGGAGTTAAACGTTGACAATTTGACAGATATTCCCTATTGGTTAAACTTCGCAGTTTTTAGGGATCTTTTCAGCGCAAATACTTTGGCGATTGTCTCATATTTTTTGCCGGAACGTACTTGCTAAATATTTGTATGGCCATCTCATCACAACTGCTGAGTACAGCCAAAAACATCAAGCTCTTCACTTACGCCTTTGCCCCAATAGACCAATTCCAAACAACCTCTAAAGAGCAGGCTCTATGCGCCCGATCCACAAGAATTATGGGATTCGTCTAATATAGACAATAGGCTTCTCTTACCCGGTAGCGCTTGCTACCAACTATTTGAGCACTTACGCACGGGTGCGTCGAAACAGGGTTTTTTCTATGCGCCTCATTCGCACTCACCCACAGAACGAGTAAAAAAACCCGGATTCTAGGTGTGTGAGTGCGTCCGGGACTGTATTTTTGTGCGATCGCACCCGGTTTCTGCACAAGTCCTGAATATAACTGTTGTTTGACTTGCACAAACTCTCTCTAGAGTCGTAAATTGCCCTTCAGGTCAAAAATCAAACAAATTCCCAAACATGAAGCAACTGCCGTTAACCCCTGCTCCAAACCACGATCGCAATCCAGTAAGTCATATCATGTCCGGTAGATTACCATCACAAAAACAGTTCGCGCGTGTGTCCCCGAGTCCGCTCTTATGCAGGCTCTGACTGACGCACGCGCGATCCAATCTGAGATATGTCAATCTACCGGACACGATATCATTCGCCAATCGCCCGCAGCCAATCGCATCAGCCATCGCTCTTGTTAAGCCAAGGCACAAAGAGACCGACTGTTTTTGTATCTCAAGAAACAGTCGGCTGCGAAATTACCAGTGAAAATGCTGAGTTTAAGTTTGCTTGTTCAACAATTTCTGCGCTTGTTTGAGAGCTATAGTGCCGACGTTGTACGCAGCCCAGCCGCCTGCCAACAAGACGGGCATCAATACTATTAGTATGCGCCAATCAAATTCCATGAGTGCTCCTCCTAAAGTTTTTTAACAAATTCTCATAATCTATTTGTATCTCATTTTGTCGCCATTCTCCTTACTCTTCAAGCAAATATTGTCGCGAGTGAAAGTTTCTCCCCGGCACTCGCCGGCGCAATCGGGGACATCGTTTCGCAAGCATGGAGCTCGAAACTATTGCATCCGGGCCGACCACCGCCACACCCATTATCCTACAATCTGTTTGGCAATCCCTTCCACCACCTTAGTTAGAGGGTCATTAGGGAATTGGAGTGCAAACACCCCCTTACTCGCTAGCAGCATCATTTTCTCGCTGTGGGGCAGCACCCCGCCAACTGGGATGTTGTAAATACTCTCTACTTGCTGCTTCAAATCCTCAAAATCCAGAGATTCTGGGGCTTTGTTGATCGTCATCAAAATCCTAGGAACTTCTAATTTGCGGGCCACATCTACCGTGACAGCCGTTCCCTGAAAATCTTGCTGATCCGGACGCAGAATTAGCAGCAAAATGTCGGAAATCGTGATGCTGAGCAGGGTTTCTTCGTTGAGCCCAGGGTGCGTGTCGATAAATAGGTAGTCTAAATTCAGAACGTCTATCAGTTCTTGAAAGCCGTCAGTAAGCAGTCCCACGTCGTAGCCTTCGCGCAAAACTCGCGCTATCTCCCCTGCTTTAATGCTCGAAGGAACGAGGAAGAGGTTGCCGTTATTCGCTAATTTTGGTATCAACTCACTCACATTGTAGGCCGTTTCGGCGATCGGACATCGGCCCCACAGGTAATCGTTCAGGGAGCGATCCATGTTGCTCTCGCTGAAACCGAACAGTACGTGAATCCCGGGCGATTGAATATCTGTGTCTACAATACCGACCCGATTTCCGTCGCGAGCGATAATAGATGCCAGGTTTGCAGTCGTGTTCGATTTGCCAGTGCCGCCCCGGTAAGAGTGAACAGAGATGATTTTGGACATGATACGCCTATTACAAAGATGGAACAATTATCTATTTAAGTCTAGTCATTTATTGACCTTGAAATTATTTAATATTTTATACTTGTATATAAACAGATTCAGAGCATCTCAGTTTGGCAAAAAGCATTTTTTTTGTGATATTGCGATCGTCCACACTCGCCTATTGTACTCGCGCGCGGGGAAGCTCGCACGCTCAACTGCCAAACTGAGATCCTCCCAACAGATTAATGATTTATATCCTATACAAATCGTGTGATATCGTGTCCCCTCGACTAACCATAGTAAAATTAGTTCGTATAGTTCGTAGTGCGTCAATCAGCCTCCGCAACTTAAGAGCAGACTGAAGTACCCACTACGAACCGTTTTTGTTATGGTAATCGACCGAATATGATATGAACCGACGTTGCTGCTAAGCAACGAAAATTTAATAACTTAAATATCTGCCACACTCCTCTGTTTCCCAAAGCGGCGATGTAAAGAAAGGCTCTTCTTCGCCCCAGCAGCACGATCGGGCTCTTCGACAGTAACGAGCAACGAGCGACAGTTATTTAATTGTCATTTCCTTCGTAGTGCGGAATAAAGTCCCCACTACGAACCGTTTTTATTATGGGAATCCATAGGACATGATATCATTCCTAAATTTGCCATCATTCATACTCTATAAACTCAGGAATTAATGAGAGGTAGAAACGGGAAAAAGCAATGATTTGGATGCAACTCCAGATGCTTTTAGACTCTATAAACTCAGGAATTAATGAGAGGTAGAAACGGGAAAAAGCAATGATTTGGATGCAACTCCAGATGCCGTCAGATAGTCTGTCAATCTTCCTTTTGGACAAAATCTTCTTTGTCTGTTAAACTCTCAATCTTTTCCTCTTTGATCTTCTTTTCAGCCGCACGGCGCTGCCGCATCTGTTTTGCTTTGGCTTGCAAATCGCTGAACCCCTCATCGGGTTTGGTTTCGCTTGAACTAGCACCGTTTTCGGTATGGTTCACATCCGTTTTTGAGCCGCTTTCCGATGCAGTCACAGTTTTAGCCACAGTGGCGCGCTGCTTCTGCTGTTTGGCTTTTTCCTGCAACTGAGCTAAATATTCGTCTGGCTCGCTTTCGGCTTGGGTAATATCTGCGACACCTGCTGCTATTTCTTGGGGCCCGGAAGGTACTTGTTCGGAGGTTTGTTTTTTGCTAACTTTCAGTTTATCTCTCTTTTGCTGCAATTCTTTAAAGAAATCAGATTCTGTGATTTCTGCCACCTGCTGTTCTTTTTGGGCTTGGTCAATTTCGATTTTGAATACTTGTTTTACTCGATCGCTAATTACTTTCCCGTATCCGGCTTTATTAAATCTGTCTGCCGATACAATGCTAGCACCAGTTAGGATTAATCCTAAAACTGGCGCTGCCACCGGCACCCACCCTCCCAACAGAAAAATCCCAAAGCCACAACCGCCACACACCAACAGCAGTGCTGCAAATGTCCCCACCAACTGCGCTGGGTGAGCCATCCGCGATGCTACTGTTGCTCCCACAATTGACCATCCCGAAAGCCACAGAATTTCTGCCCATTCCGGCCAAAACCAAAACATCGGTTTGTTGTCTAAAACAGCACTCAAAATTTGGCTGACTACTTGTCCGTGTGCCACAATACCGGGCATGAATTGCTTGTTTTGCCGCTGCCCGCTGTAAGGAGTATAAAAGAAATCTTTAACGGTTTCTGTGGTGTAGCCGATCAATACTATTTTATCTTTAACTAAATTAGGGTCAACTTTCCCTTCTAAAATATCCGTAATTCTGACTTGATTGGCGAGATTCCGCCGGGAACGATAGTTAATTAATATTTGATATCCCCTGACATCAGCATTGCTGTATCCTCCATCATTGCTTTCTAGTTTTTTGACTTGAGTTTTACCCAGCCATAAAGATTGATCTGGTGCCAGTTGAGGATAAATTTTTTGTCTTTGCAAGTAGTTGAGTGCTAGCTGGAGGTTGAAGGAAGCTAAAACTTGAGAATTGTCATTGCAAAGATGTTTTTCTACCGTGGAGTTGCCCTCAATTATCGGCGGTTTCATAAATAATAATGCCCTCCGCAGTATGCCGCCCGGATCGACTCCAAAATCTGCAAATCCTACCCGGTTTTCTGATATTCCCGGCGGAGGCGGAGAACCGGGACTGTCTGGATTCCCGTCGGTGACTAAGCATACTCCGATTATTTTGTCGCTCTTTTGTAAAACTTTACTTAGTTCCTCGCGCCCGTCTCCTAAAGGTACGTCTCGCAGTACATCTAAACCGATGACTGCGGGCTGCATTTTTTCGAGTTTTTGTAAGATTTCAGCTATTTTGCGATCGGATATCGGCCACTGTTTCATTTTCTGAATGTCTGCTTCGGTAATTCCCACAACTAGCAAGCGCGCATCCGGCTTTTCGTCGGGACGCCACCTCAGCATTTGGTCGTAAGCGCTTAATTCTAGCGGTTCGAGTATTCCTAGCTGTCTGACACCCATTAAGGATATTGTGACTACCGCACTGGTAATTAATACAGATTTAGCAAATGCTAGTGATGGTTTATACAGTTGACTCAATTGAGTCGCTGTCGATCGAATTTTATGAGATATTTTATTCATTTATTTCAGTATCAAAGTTTGAATCGTTTCACCGAACAGCAGTTGTTTGGCTTGCAGCCGCCGGCAGCACATACTTCTTCCATCTTAGAAAATCCGAAAACTCCGACCGTTTTGTAACAAAATTTTACATCTTGCATCGACAGAATGTGTATGCAATGATACTCGCGACCTCGACAGCCGGATTTTTGGGACGGATAATCGACTTGCCGATCGAATTAATTAATGTTATGGATGATATGTCAAGGTTAAAATTGTGTATCTGCGCCCTAGTGCAACCACTCCAAAATATTTGTCGCCATCAGCGAAAGCCTGTGTTTGCAATATTATAATGAAAGGTACAAAAAATGAAACGTTTTCAACATCTAGCTACACTGGCGAGCGGCTTCGCTGCGATCGCGCTTACCGTCCCCAGTTCCCTCGCAGGAATGCGGACACAATCCCGCCCCATAGTCCTGAGTCAGAATGTGAATTTCAAGCCCCCCGATGTCACAGCCCCCGGCAGCCGACAAGGAGGGACGCATCGCGGCAGCAAGCTTTGTCCTGCGGGTTTATCTATTACTCCCCTAGTACCTCCAACTAATATCGGTTTAACTCTCACAGAGTCTCCCACAATTTTTGTCTACGTTCCTAAAACCTCAGCACAAATAGAGTTTACTTTGCTGACCGACAACGAAGAGAAAGTAGTCTACGAAAAAACATTTAAAGCTGACAAATCTGGGATTGTGGGAGTTAGCGTTCCTGCTAGCAGCGACAACACCAAATCCCTGGAAGTTGGCAAGCGATACGTATGGTCGTTTTCAATGGTATGCGACCCCGAAGATCGATCGGCAGATTTAATTGTTAAAGGATTCGTACAGCGCATAGAACCCCAGGGAACTCTTAAAAGCGATTTGGCAAATTCCGACCAAATGACTAAGCTCAACGTTTACGCTAAAAATGGGATTTGGTACGAAACTCTCGCTACCCTAGCCCAAATGCGCCGTCAGACACCAGGGGATACGAAGCTGACAGCCAAGTGGACGCAATTATTGCAATCCCAAGGACTTGAATCAGTGGCAACTCAACCGCTAGTTGGGCCTCTTTAAAACTCGCCATTTCTTAAAGTTTTGTCCGTCTGCTGGTGGCGACGTGAAAAATGACTTTCTTTACCCGATCGCGCCCCAAGTCAAAAAGACCGGGCGCGAGGGGGAGATGGGGAGAGGGGGAGAGGGGGAGATGGGGAGAGGGGGAGATGGGGAGAGGATTTTTGATCGATCGTCGAAATCTACAATTTAAATGCACAACAGCTTACCAAACCTCTAGCACTTACCCACAAATTATGTAGAAATACATCTGCGTAAATCTCCGTTAATCTGTCTTAAATCTGCGGTTGACAGACTCCATCAAAAGCTTGTGCTACGCAACCTTTTCACAAGCAAAATTTGAGCAACTAATGACTGCTAAATCATTGCACCATCACCCAATCTAAAATCTAAAATCTAAAATCGACAGACTGATGACTAATAAATTTCCCACAATTCTAGCTCTTGATTTTGACGGTGTGATTTGTGACGGACTAATCGAATATTTCCAAACAGCTTGGCGTAGCTACTGTCAAATTTGGAAACCAGCCGAAACAGTCCCCGATCCCGATTTAGCTTTAAGTTTTTACCGAGTGCGACCCGCCATCGAAACTGGTTGGGAAATGCCCCTGCTGATCCGCGCGCTGGTGACAGGAATCACCCCAGAGCAAATCTTGCTGGACTGGCCCAATATTGTCCCGCATTTATTGACCGAAAATAATTTAAAAGCCCAGTCTGTCAGCGCTATGTTAGATGGACTGCGCGATCGTTGGATTGCTGAGGATTTAGCTGGGTGGCTGTCTTTGCACCGCTTTTATCCAGGAGTAGCCGATCGCCTGCACTCGTTGCAAGAGAGTGCGGTCAAAGTGGCGATCGTCACTACCAAGGAAGGCCGTTTTGTGCGGGAACTTTTGCAGCTAGCGGGCGTACAAATGCCGTCAGAGTTGATTTTTGGCAAAGAATATAACAAGCCGAAACACCAAATTTTGCGGGAATTTTTGGCAGCTTCAGGCAAAGATGCGACTATTTGGTTTGTGGAAGACCGGTTAAAAACTTTGCTATCGGTGAAGCAGCAGCCGGATTTATCTCAGGTGAGGTTATTTTTGGCTGATTGGGGTTACAATACTTCGGCCGAACGGGAATCGGTGGCTCAAAATCCACCAGTTCAATTGCTTTCTCTGTCTCAGTTTGCCGGAGATTTTGCCGATTGGCTCCCCGACGAATATTGATGTTAGACTTGTTGGCAATTAGGTTTTTTTCTGTGAGCAGAGTCAAAAAAATTTTGAAATTTTACACTTTTTTGGTTGACTTTTGCGGCGCTGGTATGGTATTTTTATATAATGGGATGGTTGCGTAAAAAATATTTTTGCACATATTTCGATTATAATATAAACATAACATAAACTTCCCAAAAAATCAAGGATACCGAAAAAAAAAATCGATTTTTTTTTCTGACGAGCGTAATAAAATAGGTTCGATCGTTCGGAATACCAGTCCTTCTTTTCCAAGTTCTCCGCATCGGAATGCCAGTCCATCTTTTCCCAAGGACTTACATTCCGATGCGGAAAAGCAATCTGAGGCTTAAAACCAATGCTAGATTTAACTAAAGCGGCTAAGGCAATGCACGGAATGAGCCAACATTTGAATGTGGAAGCGGCTGCGGCTCGCCAACGCTTGGAAGTGGCTCAGAATTTACTAGCAAAGGCCGCAACTGGACAGGACAATTTGGTGGAATTGCAAGAAAGTTGGCGCGATCGCACTTTATTCAATGCTGCAACTCCGATCGAGCCTTTGGGCGATCGCACCTACATCACCGCACCCCCCGCCGCTCATACAGTATTCGCCACAGACGGCTCGCAAATATCGCCCAACCATCACGAAATCGCCTACTGCTACCTGCTAAACATCGGCACAGTCATGCTGCACTACGGCCAAAGCCGCCACCCAGTTTTAGATAGCGTACCCGAGGTTTTCTACAAACCCGAAGACTTGTATGCTTCGCGACAGTGGGGAATTAGAACCGAAGAATGGATGGGATACCGGCGCGCAGTTTCCGAAGCAATTGCTTTGGCAGAAATGGGCTGCGATTGGGCAAAAGTTAACGACGATAAATTGCCCGCGCCAGCTTTAGCAATGGTAGACGGTTCCCTGATTTATTGGTTTTTGGAACAGTTACCCAGCGAAGCCCGCGATCTAATTTTGCAGCCAATTTTAGAAGCTTGGGACAAATTGCGCTTAGCAAAAATTCCCCTATTAGGATACTTAAGCGCTTCTCGCAGTAGCGAAACCTTATCTTTTTTGCGGTTTCAAGCTTGCACCCACGAAGTACCAGACTGTATGACAAACTGCCCGAATGTCGGATTTGCCGCCACAATTTCTTTCGCCGAAAAAGCACCTTGTCAAGTATTTGAACCCTTGCGCGATGCCATTTTGTGGGCAACAGTCCTCTCGCCCGGACAAAGAAGCCCCTTGTGGAAATCCCAGGCTCGAATTTTAGATTTATACGGCCTGAATACCGTCTATTTTTGTTACGTTCACGTCGGCACAGAAATTGCTAGAATAGAAGTGCCGGAATGGGTAGCAGAAGATGCAGCACAGCTAGATTTAACCCTAGGAATGATGCTGGCTCAAGTACACAAAGGCGGTGGCTATCCCGTGACGCTGGCAGAAGCTCACAACCAAGCAGTTGTCACTGGGGGCGATCGAACTCGCTTTTTCGCTTTGTTAGAGCAGCAAATGATTAAAGCAGGCTTAAAAAATGTCGGAATTTCTTACAAGGAAACCCGGAAGCGTGGCAGTATTGCTTGAATTAAAAATAAGAGTTTAAAATGTTATATGCCCCTAGAATTAATCATCTTAATTGCTTCCTTACTTGTTTCTTGGCTGGTATTTAATTGGGCTTTTAAAGTATTGAAAGCCAGCGTGGGCACAGCGATTGCTTTAGCAGCAATTGTGCTGGTGATGCAGTTATTGTTTGGCATCGGGCCAAATCAACTTTTCCAACATATAACTCACTTGCCGGAAACCATTGGAAAAATAATTTTTGGCAAATGATTCGATTTGGGATTTTAGATTTTAGATTTTAGATTTGTTCTCTAAGAAACTAAAATTTAATAAATTAAATCTGCCACACTCCTCTCTCCAGAAGCTGAGGGGTAAAGAGAGGCAGAGCCTCCGGATCTGCATTACCAGGCAGAGCCTGGTAACGAGCCAAATCTTCCGACTTCCCTCTTCCTTCTTCCCTCTTCCTTCTTCCCTCTTCCTTCTCTTAACTTCCCAGCATTTGCAGCTTGTACAAACTGGCATACAACCCTTCTTGCTGCAACAATTCTTCGTGGGTTCCAGACTCTACTAACTGCCCGCGTTTGAGCACCAAAATACGATCGACATTTCGGATAGTCGAGAGCCTGTGGGCAATGATTATAGCCGTTCTGTCCTCCATCAAACGCTCCAAAGCCTCTTGAATTAAAGCTTCTGTCCCCACATCCAAACTAGCAGTAGCCTCGTCTAGAACTAAAATATTGGGATTGCGAATCGCCGCGCGAGCAAACGCTAATAATTGCTTTTGTCCCCCCGAAAGATTCGTTCCCCGTTCCCGCAATTGCGTGTCATAACCTTGAGGTAACTGTTCGATTAAACGAGCAACATTAGTCTTTTCTGCTGCTGCTTCAATTTCCTCAATAGAGTAATTTTCTCCCAGGCTAATATTGCTCTTCACATCGCCAGCAAATAGAAAGCCATCTTGAATAATCACGCCTACGTGTCGGCGCAATTCTGCTTGAGGCAAATCGCGAATATCCACACCATCGATGAGAATGCGTCCTTGCGTCGGCTCGTAAAGGCGGCACAGGAGACGGATAATCGAACTTTTGCCCGCACCGGTGGGGCCCACTAATGCTACTTTTTCGCCGGATGCGATCGTAAAATTGAGGTTTTGCAGGACGTATTCGTTATCTTTGTAGGCAAACGACACATTGTCAAATTGGATTTCTCCTGATGCGAATTCCTTCGAGTTTAGATTGGAGATTTGCGGTTTATGATTGTTAATTGATAGGCGATATTCTGAAGTTTTGGGACTTTGATTCTTCTCTACCAATTCTGGCTCAGTTGAAGATAAGTTATAGGAAATTGTCTCAGGATGACCAGTAATCAGCAGCGGCGAATAATATTCCCTTCTTCCTTCTTTCCTCTTTCCTCTTCCTTCTTCCTTCTTCCCTCTTCCTTCTTCCTTATCTACGATAGTTCGATCTTGAATTTCGATCGGTTCGTTAAGAATATCGCTAATCCGTTCGACGGCGGTAAATCCTGCTTGAATCGCGGTAAATTTCTCGGCAAATTGCCGCAACGGATCGAAGAGACGCTGAGCAAATAAAATAAATGCCGAGAGAGTACCAAAGTTAAGACTACCTTGCAGAACTTTTTCACCGCCCAGCCACAAAACGGCTCCAATTGCCACTAAAGCAATCCATTCCAATGTCGCAGATACCGCAGAGTCGTAAAAGATTGTGGTGTCAACTGCTTTGATGTAGCGTTTGTTAGTGACTCTAAACAATTCTGAGTTGAATCTTTCGCGGCGGAATAGCTGCACTACGCCAATACCAGTCAGGTTTTCTTGCAGTTGGGCGTTAAGATCGGAAAGTTCTTCTCTGGTAGTGTAATTTGCTCGGCGATATTGGTTTTGAAAATAAACGATTAGTGCAGTAATTGGTATCATGATTGTCACCAACATTAAAGCTAGTTGCCACTGCATGGTAAACATGAAAATGGCAATTACTAAAATTGAAAATAAATCGCTGACAATCCCGATCGCCCCGCTCGAAAATACTTCTCCCAAAGCTTCGACATCGCTGGTAAGGCGCGTCATCAATTTACCGACAGGAGTGCGATCGAAAAATCTCACTGCTAGCGATGTGACGTGGGCGAACAAATCATTTCTAATATCAGTTGTAATTATTTGCCCTACTTTCGTGACTAAATAGCCTTGAACTGATTGCAGTCCCAATCTAAATGTTATAGTTAGCATCAGCAAAACTGCTAACACGTTTAATGCAGTAGATAAAGGCAATCCCCGCAAAAACTCATAGGTAGGTTCCGCTCGAATTACCGAAATTGCCTGTCCGATCAGAATCGGTTGAATTGCTCCTGAGACTGCTAGCGGTACTAATAGTGCGATCGAAATAATCAGCAAGCGTTTGCTGCGGGTTGCGTAAGATGCCAACCTCATGAATAACCGCCAGTCTGTTTCCTGGCCGGATTTATTTTTGGTATCTGCTACTGGTGAGGAAATGGTCATTCGATTTTAGATTTTAGATTTTAGATTTTAGATTGCAGAAGCGATCCTGCTAAATTTCGGGGCTTTTGTTGGGGATACTGAGCTTTTTTGCTCCGCAGCTTGTAGGGCGATCGCGCCCTCGAAGTTCACTCAGTCTTTGAGCAGAAAGACTGTAAAATATATCCAAGTAATAATTGTAGCAAATGCAGTCAGTTAAATTATGGAATCTTCTATACCTACAGAAAATTATTTCTCCCGACATATAGAAACACCTAGATTATATCTGAGACAATTTACGCCAGACGACTTAGATGAGCTTTACCACATCTACAGCGATCCCGAAGTGATGAAGTATCTAAGTGAAGGCGTCAGAAATAGAGAAGAAACAGCAGTAGATTTATTTGGGATAATCGCAGATTGGGAAAAACACGCTTTCGGTTTGTGGGCTGTTGTCAATAAAGAAAATAACCAATTGATCGGCGACGGGGGGCTTCGCTTCTTAGGCAAAACATCTGAAGTAGAAGTCGGTTACGTGTTAGCAAAAGCGTATTGGGGGAAAGGTTTAGCCGCGGAAATTGCAGGAGTCAGCCTCAAGTACGGATTTGAAGTATTGAAAACAGAAAAAATTGTTGCAGTTGCACATACCGAAAATATCGCCTCGCGGCGGGTAATGGAAAAAGTGGGGATGAAATACCAGCACAACCTCGACGATGGCGATCGCGATCGAGTATATTATTCTATCTTGCGAGAAACCTACAAGTCAAAAGTAGTTGTATAGGTGTGCAATGCACACCTTACTGCATTTACATTACTAACCTTGCAATTTGTCATTCTTACCTGCCGATCGCTACGAAGTCCTTTGTAATTGCTTGTTGACTTTAATAATCTTCTTGTCAAAATACTCTTTTCTGTGTCCCAATCTTTTCGCTACTTCCAACCCTTTTTGATAGGATTCCAAAGCTTTATCGTAAGCCTTCATGTCCTGATAAACTTGACCGATATTGTCGTAAGCATTCATCAATCCGTACCAATTGTAAGCCCGCTCTTCCAACAGCAACTGCATTTGATAAATCCGCAAAGTCGGCTCCCACTGCTTTTGCGCTCGGTAAAGCAATGCTAATTTGTCCAAAGCTTCGCTAGCCTGAGCGTACTGTTGAATGGGAACAGCTAAATTGTAAGCTTCCTGATAGTATTGAGCTGCTAAGTTGATTTGACCTATACTTTGGTAATCGGTGGCGATCGCAATTTTGAGCGGCGGTATAGCGCTGGGGTTTTGCAGGTTAAGATAAACGGATGCTAATTTTTCCCTGGCTGCGATCGCCTTTAGGGGCTGTTTCGACTGCTGGTAAACGTAGGCCAACTGTCTCAAAGCATCCACCTCAGTTGGAGCAGTTACAGGCTGCGGCGGCGCGCCGTTTCCCGCCGATAAAACAGAATTTTGTACCCCAGCATTAGCCGCAAATAAAGCGCGGTTTTCCTGAATTAAACTTGCCAATTCCTCATACACGGGAGCAGCTTTTTCGTAACTGAGCCAATTAATGTGAATTAGCCCGATCGCCTTTAAAATCCGACCCTCAGCCAATATATCTTGGTTTTGGCGCGCATTTTCGAGAATTTGTTGGTAAACTTCTACAGTCGGGCCCTTAGCCCGCACCTGGCTAAAAGCCGCAGCCAAAGCCTGAAGCAAATCAAGATCGATCGGTACTTGCGATTTCACTTGTTTGTAAATTGCTTCCAGCCGTTTAGTAATAAGCTGTAGTTCGATGTTTTTACTGCTACTCCAAGCAACACTTCCCACCCGACTCAAAGCAGCAATTTCCGCCGCCGGGCCCAGATACCTACGCAGCCGCAATTCTCGGAACCAAATATCAAAAGCACCAGCCCCATCTCCAGCTTGTAGTTTAGCCGCTGCTTCTAAGTTTAACTGTTCCAAAGCCGCTGTCAGTTCGTCCCGCTGACTGCTGCTCAAAGGCTCAGTGGTGGGAGCTAGCGGATCGGGGGTGGTAATTTCTAGAGGATTAGGAGAAAATTGATCGAGGCCCGGTGGATTAGTTTGGGCGCTAGCAATAGAACCAGCACACAGCCACAAAAAAAGCAAGCACCCAATTGGTACAGAATTTCTCATAAAAGAAATATGACTACCGCGATTCGGCATCCCTGCTGGAAACATCAAATTTTGCATATCTACAAAATGGTATAAATTATGTCACAAAGATGGCACAAAAGCAAACTGTTCAACAAGAGCAAGAAAATAAAATTTAGCATACTGAGCAATTATTGGGATTTTAAGGCGTTGGGCGATCGGCTTTTGCGCTTATTCAGTTTAACCCTAATTCTGTTAACCATATGCACGGCTTGCGCGCCTCCTGCAGTTGCTAAAGACCGCTCTTTTCCTGAAATGTCCCTGGAATTTTTGGGAGAGTATCAATTGCCAAAAATGAATTTTGAAGGAACACCAGTCGGCGGCTTGTCAGGAATTACCTACGATCCAAAAGGTATTAGTGGCGTGACTTCCAAAGCTTATCGATTTTACGCTCTTTCCGACGACAAAAGCGAAAACGGAGAAGCCAGATTTTACAGTCTCCGACTCGATCTAACATCCAGCGATCCAGCAAATATTCGCCTAAAAAAAGTTGCCATTGAAAGCGTTACCTCCCTCAAAAAAGCAGACGGTAAAACCTTTGCTTGGGGTTCCATAAATCCCGAAGGCATCGCCCTTTCTCCCCGCAATTCAGTATTTGTCGCTAGCGGAGGCTTTACTCATGCTAACATCCCTCCTTTGGTCGGCGAATTTGACCTCACAACCGGGAAATTGCGGGGTAATTTACCTATTCCCAACCGCTACATTCCCGATGCCAGCGACGAACAACAGCAGCAGGGAGTGCTGGACAATTCAGGTTTTGAATCTTTAAGCATCGACCCAGAAACCTTTAGTCCGGGCGGTCTCGATCCATTTCGCTTGTTCGCAGCGACGGCAGCGCCGTTAATGCAAGATGCAGACCCGGAACAAGCCAGCAAAATACGCATTTTACATTATATCATCGTCGATAAAACGCCACAATTAGTCTCAGAAAATCTTTACCAGCTAGACCAAGTTCCCATGAGTTTGTTGAACAATTTAACAGAATTAGTAACTGTTGGCGGCGGTCAATTTCTGAGTTTAGAGCGTTCTTTTGGGCTGTCGGGATACAGCGCTAGAATTTATCAAGTAGCGGCTGGAGCGGCGACAGACACTTCGAGAATCAAGAGTTTTAAAGGAACAATGGCAATGGTCGAGCCTGTGAGGAAAAAGTTGCTGCTCGACTTGAGCGAACTGGGAATTCCGCTGTACAATTTAGAGGGAATGACTCTCGGGCCGCAGTTGCCAGACGGCAGCCAAAGTGTTGTTTTAGTCAGCGATGACAATTTTCATGAAGCAGAGAGAACTCAATTTATTTTGTTGAGTTTAAAAAAGAAAAATTAGATTGTAAATACTGTACTGAACTGTCAAGCGTCTCGTCAATGGAAGTGAAGCGCTCGGAAGCAAAGTAATCGCAGGTGTAACAAGTGTTACGCAAAAAAAGAGATTTTTTTCAGAATTCATCAACAATCTGGAAATTATCTGCGTACAAGCTGCCGCGCATTTAAATTAGAACTCTGGATGAAAAGGACTTTTGTAATAGTTCTATAGCGGTTCTAAAGCTTTGTGAGGTATGCCCTATGCCCTATGCCCTATGCCCTATGCCCTATGCACACGAGAACATCTCATATTACTGAGAAAGGCTATATTGTATATCCAGGGCGGGCTTTGGGGCTTAACGCACAAAAGTTGGATTGTTTTTTAAGAGACTATTTAACTGCTAACAAGCCGATCTGTATCGCTCTTCCAAGAGCGAAGA
Organism: Microcoleus sp. B4-D4; assembly: GCF_036705185.1. NCBI lineage: Bacteria > Bacillati > Cyanobacteriota > Cyanophyceae > Oscillatoriales > Microcoleaceae > Microcoleus > Microcoleus sp. B4-D4. The sequence continues at coordinate 240,217 of NZ_JAUBTX010000005.1, forward strand.
TTTATGCAATAAATCTCTTGTATAACGGCAGTCTTGGCTGTTCGCAAAAGTTAAATTTACAACAGCTTGTTACTTGTTTCCCAAATATCCTGCCATTCCTCCTCCGAAAGTGGCTGCACTTCCAAATCAATCTCAAAACAGCGACAAGCCGCCGCACTCAAAACATCAATTACAGTTGCAATCAAATCATCTCCCCCTTCAGATAGAGGTAATTTGACAGGAATTGATTTTTCGTCAAAAACTCGATCGAACAAACTAACATCCGGTTGCAAGCGCATCGAACCGTGCTGCAGAATAGCATCGCCCCGGCGCAATTGCGCGCTACCAATTAACTTGCAGCCATCGGGCGTAACTAAATCAGCACCCGTCGCAGTACCAAAACAATTCGGATTGTGAATGTAACCCCGTTTAGCTTCCCCGTAGTGCAAGTCTAAACCCATCGCCCTCCAACCCTCAATCAAAAACTCGCAAATAGTCTGATAAGCTTTCAGGCGACTGCTGCCAAATCCTGACCCTACCACTGCATAAGTTAAATCTCCTTGGTGGAGCACGGCGCGCCCGCCGCTAGGCCTCCTCACCAATTCTACAGGCATTCCCTGCCAAGATAGCTGCTCCCAAAACTCCGGCCAGCGCTGCTGGTGGTAGCCCAAGGAAATCGCCGTTGGTTGCCAGGTGTAAAATCGCAGAGTTGGCGGATGTTTTTGGGCTAGATGCTGTTGCAGCAGCCATTTGTCGATCGCCATCTGCAACTTCCCAGGCGCTGACAGCAGCGGAATTAAACGCCAAACAGAATTAGCCATCAGTGTCTGCTCCTGAGTTTATAGTCAATATTCGCAGAATGTTTTAAACTTAACCAACAGCCGGGAAGTCCCTCGGTATATTTAGAGGGGATGAATCTGAGCGCTGCGCGAAGTACCCCGCCCTTGAATTACCGCAGGGATGAAAGGCTCGTCGGTCGGAGGAACGGAGCCCGACAATCATATTTGACTATAACAGGTCAATCTTCAGGGGCATCTTGATTTTCAATATACTTCCTAAGTGTAGAAGAAGTTTCCCATGCAACTCACGTACAAATACCGACTTAAACCCACAAAAGCGCAATTGGCAACGATTGCGACTCATCTAGAACTCTGTCGCCGACAGTATAACTATCGCCTCAGCGAAAGGTTTAGGTGGTGGGAATCCACGAGAACACCTGTTAACGCCTGCCCTTTGATTGCCTCCATAGTTCCGATTGAGGAGATTTACCAAAATATTCCTTTAACTAGGGTGCAAACTAGAGATGGCAGAAAAAAAGATGAGTCAGGCAATCCTGTTACCAGGAAAGGTGATATTTTCTCGAATATTGAAGGCGGATATGTACAGTGGCAGACCATACAGTTAGCTGACCTGAAGAACACCAAAAAACTATTTCCTGACTACAAAGCTTTGAATTCTCAAGTTTTGCAGGATGTAGTTAACCGAGTGGAAACTTCCTTTTCAAATTTCACTACGCCCGACAAAAGTGGCCATCGCAGGGGCAAGCCCAAATTCAAGGGATTTCACTACTACAAATCTTTCACTTATCCTCAGTTAGATAATTTGGATATTGTCAAGGACGAGCAAAATAGGATTTGTATTAACCTTGCAAAAATAGGTCAAGTGCCCATAGTATTCCATCGCCCAATAGCAACAGGATTTAAGGTTAAGACGGGGACGGTCATCAGAGAAGCGGATGGGTGGTATATTGCCTTGACGCTAGAAGATAAAATGGTTCCCGTGACGGTTGCAGAAATTCAACCGACTGATGAAAACACTCTTGGTATTGATTTGGGAATTACTAATTACGTCTATATTTATAATGGCGAGAGAGTTGAAAATCCTAGATTCTTGAGGAAGTCTGCCGAAAAACTGGCAACACTTCAAGGGAAGTTAGCTAGTAGAATCAAGGGTTCTAAGCCTTGGAAAATTATCAAGGACAAGATTTCCAGATTCCATCAGTTCGTAGCTAGGGCTAGATTAGATTTTCAATTCAAAATGGCACAGGATTTGTTGAGCAAATGTGATGTTTTAGTTGTTGAAGATTTGAGCGTCAAGAATATGACTAGACGCGCCAAGCCTAAGACTGATGTTGAGAATGGTAGTTTGGTTTATTTGCCAAACGGTCAGGCAGCTAAAAGTGGCTTGAATAAATCAATGCTTGATGCTGCTCACGGCCAATTTGCCAATATTCTCAAGTATGTTGCTTGGAAATTGGGTAAAAACGTTTTGTTAGTCGATCCCAAGGGAACTTCTCAGTATTGCTGGAATTGCCTCAACAAAGTACCGAAAGAATTGGCAGAAAGGTGGCATTCTTGTCGGTGCGGAGAGTCTTTAGATAGAGACGAAAACTCGGCTAAACTTATCAAAAAGATTGGTCTGATTCATGAAAGTGGCGGGGGAACTCCGTCACTCAAAAAAGCCCTTGCACAAAGGGAAATAGAAGCCTGCAGTTGGGCGGTACTCCGCTGACCGTCAGGTTCGTTCACTAACAGTTTTTGGGCCTGTCTTCAAAGTTGGTGCAAGTTTCAAGCCCGTAGGTGCTTGAGAAATAAATAGCAAAATTAATCGCAGAACCATGAGCAACAATGTAATTGTCATTAACGACGAAAAGTTTGAAACAGAAGTGCTGAAAGGAGAGCAACCAGTGCTTGCCTATTTTTGGGCGAGTTGGTGCGGGCCTTGCAAACTGATCGCGCCTTCGATAGACTGGGTAGCGGCAAACTACAGCGACCTGAAAGTGGTTAAGATGGAAATTGACCCCAATCCTAATACTGTTAAACAGTATAAAGTTGAAGGAGTCCCAGCACTTAGATTGTTTAAAAATGGCGAAGTAGTGCTTTCCCATGAGGGAGCTATTACTAAACAAACTCTGATCGGTTTGCTCGAAGGTCACTTATAAAAATGTGAAGTGATTCGGGAGTTTTCAACTCCCAATTCACAACCATTTAAATTCCCAACACTTGATAAAAATCTCTCTTTGCTTGTCGCCCTTTTTATCTGGCTCTGCGCCCTCTGCGTTCTCTGCAGTTAAATTTAAAAAGATGCTCTGGCAAACAAATTAAAAGCCTGAGTTATTAGCAATTTAAAATTAGGAAGTCAACTCTTATAATTTAAATATCTGCCACATTTCTCTCTCCCGAAGCGGCGAGGCAAACAGAGGCAGAGCCTCCGAATTTGCATTATCAGGCAGAGCCTGGTAACGAGCAAACTCTTCCTGGTGACAAGCAAAAATGCTTTTTACAAAGCCGGAGATGTTCTGTTTATTTTGTTTCAATGCGTAGGTGCTAAAACAATCATTAACGTCTCAAAAACACACAAAAAATATGCAATTTGCCAAACGTTTAGAATCCCTGCAATTTAATGTATTTGCCGATATGGATCGGGCAAAGTCTCTCGCTAAAGCAGCGGGGAAAAAGGTGATAGATTTGTCTCTGGGTTCTTCCGATTTGCCTGCGGCGGCTCATATTACAGATGCGATCGCCCATTCATTGTCAGACTCTAGCACCCACGGCTATTTACTGTTTAACGGGACACGAACTTTCCGGGAAGCTGCAGCTTGCTGGTACGAACAAAAATTTGGGATTTCAGTTAATCCAGAAACAGAAGTGCTGCCGTTAATTGGCTCCCAAGAAGGCACGGCGCATATGCCTTTAGCTGTAATGAACCCCGGAGATTTTGCTTTGTTGCTCGATCCGGGTTATCCTTCCCACGCAGGCGGCGTGTATTTGGCCGGCGGTCAAATTTATCCGATGCCAATATTAGCAGAAAATCAGTTTTTACCAGTTTTTGAAGATATTCCGATGCCCGTGCTGGCTCAGTCGAAGATGATGGTTTTGAGCTATCCTCACAATCCTACAACTGCGATCGCCCCGCTGGCTTTTTTTGAGAAAGCCGTGGCTTTTTGTCGCCAACACGATCTGGTTTTAGTACACGATTTCCCCTATGTGGATTTGGTGTTTGACGATGCCGCAGGGGCGGTGGATGGTGCGCGCGCGGCCTCGGAGGATATCGAGAAAAACCGTAAATTGATGGCACCGTCAATTTTTCAAGCCGATCGAGATAAGAGTGTGGCGATCGAGTTTTTTACACTATCTAAATCCTACAGCATGGGGGGTTTTCGAGTCGGATACGCGATCGGCAACTCCGAGCTAATTGCAGCCCTGCGACAGATCAAAGCCGCAGTAGACTTCAACCAATATTTAGGAATTTTGAACGGAGCGGTCTCCGCATTAACAGGCCCTCAAGATACCGTGAGAAGCAGTGTAGAAACCTTCAAAAAACGGCGGGATAGCTTTGTAAGCGCCCTACAAAACATCGGCTGGGAAGTACCCATACCCCCCGCCACCATGTACGTCTGGGCGAAACTGCCCCAACCTTGGACATCTGATTCTATCAAATTTTGCACTCAGCTAGTAGAGAGTACAGGAGTCGCAGCTTCCCCCGGTGCCGGTTTCGGGAAATCAGGAGAAGGCTACGTGCGATTTGCCTTAGTCGAGCCGCCAGAAATTTTAACAGTTGCAGCGAGCAAAATTGCGGAATTTCTCAATTAGAGTTGCACTGCATTCAATCGCTCTGTTTTGGGCAAATAATCTGCGTTTATCGGCATTGCATCTGCCTTGCATCTGCGGTTTTGCGATCGGCTTTTTTGGATTTAATACCAATTCTTAAAAGTATGGCTACTTTTGAAAATTGGTATAATTTCCCACTACTAGCACTTACGCAAGGGCGATCGTAAACCGGGTTTTTTACAAAATACACAGGTTATAGCCCGCCACAACCATCAAAAACCCGGTTGCAACTCGAAATCCGCAAGTCTTCTGTCGTTATTTCTACCTAAAGGAATAGATATTTTCATACAAGATATGTGAAAATCTATTTTTAGAAATGTTAACGCGAGACATCTTGGGAATTGTCAGTTCCGCTTACCCACTCTAAAAATCCTTGAAATGAATTTTGTCTGGGCAGCGATTGTTCCGTAGCTGCGATCGCGCATCCCAAAAATACCACGCTTCCCAAAATTGCCAGCAGCGGAAAATGCTTGCCGAACCCAAAGTCTCGCTGGAGGCGAGCTAGGGGCCGGCTCTGACGCCTGAGCATTTTTCCTACCGTCATTTGTTTGAGACTAAAAGGATCGCGCACAAAATGACCGCTCCAGCTAATTACCATGTGGGAATGGCAGTGGGGACAAGTGAACAGTCCGCTGACCATTCCAACGGGGCCGAGGACGCTGGAACGGTTGCAAATCGGGCAAGTGACAGAATGGGTGTTATAGGTGGGAGCGTTCATAACTGTTTTTCTGGAGTAAAAAAACTAACAACCAATTGAGAGCTTGTGTAACGCCAAAGGCATAAACCTTTACAGGCACTTTATCCTTAATTCCTAGTTTACAGCCGCGATCTGGTCGATCTGAGCTCACTGCTCGAAAAAACCTTCAAATTGCCAATCGCGCAACGAGTGCAAGTCGGGATGGCAGGTGAGATTGTATTGCAGCGGAGTCACGGTTATTCTATTGTCGCGGATAGCTTGTACGTCTGTAGGAATAGCATGAGCCACCGACGGATCGGCGCTTTCTTCTACATCTTCTAACAATTCCCCAGCCAGCCAATAATAAGTTTTGCCGCGCGGATCTGTGCGCTTTTGAAATATGTCGAAATAGCGGCGAATGCCTTGACGGGCGATCGCCACTCCGGTAATTTCTGCTTGTGTCACCGCTGGTATGTTGACATTCAACAGCGTCGGTTTAGCCATTGGCTGTTTTTCCAACTGTCCCAGCAAAGTGACAGCAAAATCCACCGCCGGCCCAAATTCCTGCGAAGTATAGCTGGCGAGGCTGAAAGCAATGCTGGGAATGCCTTCCATGATTCCTTCCATTGCTGCCGAAACCGTGCCAGAACAGATGATGTCCGTACCTAAATTCGGCCCGTGGTTGATCCCGGAAAGCACAAAATCCGGCGGTTGCTCAAGTAAAGCCCACAAACCTAATTTCACGCAGTCGGCGGGAGTGCCCGAACAAGCCCAAGCTTTGATGGCGGGGTCAAAAACAGATTCGATAATTTCGGCGCGGATGGGTTGGTGCATGGTGAGGCCGTGGCCCGTAGCGGAGCGCTCTCTGTCGGGACAAACTACGCTCACGTCGTGGCCTGCGGTGGCGAGAGCGTTGGCGAGGCTGCGGATGCCTTGGGCAAAGATGCCGTCGTCGTTGCTAATTAAAAGTTTCATTGAAATTTTTTGACAGGCCTGAGAATAATCTTAAACTAGATTCAACTAGGGCGATCGCTCGACTTTGAAACCTCAATTCTGCAGACAATGGTTTAACCGGACTCAAACAAAAACAGAGACGAAAAAGTATTCAAATCCTTCTGATTCACCTGAAAGCAAAAGCCGTATCAAGGCGAGCTCGCCAGCGCTGGTGGTTGCAGGTAAACAGTCCGGTTGTTGCCGCCATTGCCAAACGGATACCGAGGGTGTAAGGAGATATAGCTGTTCCCACTCTCGATGAGGTATCGATCGATCCCTCAATTCCTCAATTCCTCAATCCCCGAATCCCTCAATCTAAAATCTAAAATCGACTGACTTCTCACCTTTTTGATAAAGGCTATAGCCTTTCGAGATCTCCTATGAGATACTATCCGGGATAGGGCATAGGGCATGGGGCATAGGGCATGGGGCATAGGGCATAGGGCATAGGGCTATCCTCACCACGCTTGAGAAAGGCTATATGCAAGACTACCCGCTGACCTACAAAATCTGCTTAAATTCCCAGAATGTACTGGCTGTATTTTTTGGGCAAAACTTTCTGCAAGATGTAAATAATCGCCAAACAAGCCAACAACGTCCCGGTAACTAAAAAGCCGAGCTTCAGCAGCGGATGTACGGGTTCAATAAATTTATAAATAAACCCCTGAAAACCCTGTGACTTTAGTCCAGGGATGAAAGGTAGGAATAGACTTTAGTATACCAGTCAGACAAATGCGATACATGGTAAAATTAATCAATGGAGGTGAAACAAAATGTACGCAGTGCAAAAAGATGTTTGGCATTTAACGGAATTTGAAAAGCCTATTGTTGAGCAACTACTAAAATGGTCAAATAACCTGTTTAATGTTGGGACTTACGAAGGTAGGCAAAGATTCTT
>NZ_JAUBTX010000006.1:0-243524 GCF_036705185.1 Microcoleus sp. B4-D4
TGAACCGCCTTCTCTTTGGCGCTTTATTAATATATCAACTCTCCCTTGAGTTGTCAAGCTTTTTTGCAAAGTTTTTTGCTTGTCTTGAAAGCCATACACAGCAGAGCTTTCCACTGCTGAGTCAAATCAATTCTATTATTGCCGGGTTCTGGTTCTCCAGATATCGCTTCTTTTGATCGGTATTAGTAAGGTTTTTTCAGGGGACTCTTCCGCCAATGGGTAGAATATCTGTACAGACAGATGTTCTATATATATATGTGTTCGATCGCCCATGAAAAACCCTACTACTCGTCCTTGTGCCTTATTCGTTACCTGTGCTTCACTGCTGATTGGTTGCAGTCAGACCAACACTCCTCAGACCTCCACAACAGTATCTACAGCTACTTCGCCATCTCCAGCAACTTCGCCACAGGGTGCGGGTGCGGCGAACTCAGCCGCTATTCCCGTTGGAGTTGGGGTGGCGCAAACCAGCAATGTCGCCTTACTTGGCCAGGAACAGGTGGCAGGGGCGAAAATTGCTGAAAAGTATTTCAACGATCGCGGCGGTGTAGATGGGACGCCGATTAGAGTGGTGTTACAAGATACGGGTGGAGACGAACAGGGGGCGATCAATGCTTTTAATACTTTGATCAATCAGGATAAGGTGGTGGGTATTGTGGGCCCTACTCTATCGCAACAGGCTTTTGGTGCAGATCCGATCGCCGATCGCGCCCAAGTTCCCGTGCTCGCACCCTCCAACACAGCTAAAGGCATTCCCCAGATTGGCGATTATGTCGCCAGAGTCTCCGCGCCCGTCGCCGTGGTAGCACCTAACGCAGTTAAAGCCGCCCTCAAGCAAAATCCCAATATCAAGAAAGTAGCCGTGTTTTTTGCTCAGAATGATGCTTTTAGCAAATCTGAGACTGAAACTTTCCAGAAAACAGTTAAAGAGATGGGACTGGAATTGGCAACAGTTCAAAAATTCTTGACTACTGATACAGATTTTCAATCTCAAGCCACTAATGCGATCAATGTCAAGCCCGATTTGATAATTATTTCCGGGTTGGCGGCAGACGGAGGCAATTTAATTAAGCAGTTGCGGGAGTTGGGCTACAAAGGCGTTATTATTGGGGGCAACGGTCTGAATACTTCCAACGTATTTACCGTTTGCAAGGCTCTTTGCGATGGGGTTTTGATTGCCCAAGCATACAGCCCGGAATATCAGAATGAAGTTAATAAGGCTTTCCGCGACGCTTATCGCGCGCAATTCAAGAAAGAACCGCCTCAGTTTAGCGCTCAAGCTTTTACTGGGGTACAAGTTTTTGTTGAGTCATTAAAAGCAATTAATGCTCAGTCTAAGATTAGTGAAACGCCTTTAGCCCAATTGCGGACAAAGCTGAATCAGCAGTTGTTGATAGGTAAGTACGATACGCCTTTAGGGGAAATTTCTTTTACGCCGGAAGGTGAAATCAATCAGAAAGACTTTTATGTGGCACGGATTAAAATGGATGCGGATGGAAATAACGGTAGGTTTGAGTTTTTGAAATAAACGAAGAAAGAAAAATTTGAGCTTATTTGTGATTCAATGACTTAAATTGATGCCCATTTTTTAACTGGCGATGGACTTAACTCTGTTTCTGCAACAATTTCTGAATGGTTTGTCGATCGGCAGCGTGTATGCTATTTTTGCACTGGGATACACGCTGGTGTTTTCTATTCTAGGAATTATTAATTTTGCTCACGGTGCAGTCTTTACTGTGGGTGCTTATTTCACCTATACACTGATGGGGGGCGCTTTCGGTTTTAACGGGTTGTTAGCTAATGCGAGAATTCCCGTACAATTGCCTTTTGCTGTGGCGCTAATTTTGGGTAGTACGCTGGCTGGTTTGGTGGGAGTAATTGTGGAAAGAGTTGCTTTTTTGCCTTTACGCCGCAGAAACTCAGATCCTTTGCTGACAGTTGTTTCTAGTTTGGGGGCGGCTGTGGCGATCGCCAATATTATCCAATATCTAGTCGGGGCTGAAATTTATACTTTTCCAGCTAATACTTACGGTAATTTGCCAGCAGCTATTAACTTTGGTACGGCGGATAGACAGATTCCGATTCGCACTGTGCAAATAGTGATTTTTGGGGTAGCTGTGGCGATTGTTAGCCTGCTAACTTACTTGATAAATTTTACAAAATTTGGTAAAGCAATGCAGGCGGTGGCGGAAGATGCGACTACTTCTAGTTTGTTGGGAATTAATACTGATAGATATATTGTTTTGACGTTTTTTGTGAGCAGTTTTCTGGCTGGTTTGGCGGGGGGTTTGGTGGGTTCTAGTGTGAGTATTGCTGGGCCATATTTTGGAATTGCTTTTGGTTTGAAGGGTTTGGCTGTGATTGTGCTTGGTGGGTTGGGGAGTATTCCTGGGGCTGTTTTTGGTGGGTTTATAATTGGTTTGGTGGAGGCTTTTGTTCCTGGTGATTTTTCGGCTTATAAGGATGCTGTGGCTTTTGCGATCTTGTTTGTGATGTTGTTGGTTAGGCCGCAGGGTTTGTTTGGGCGGCGTTTGATTCAGAAAGTGTAGGATGATTGAAATTGGGTCAACCACGGGGGATTGCCCCTACAGAAACTAATTAGATCGGAATGATTTAACCGCAGAGGACGCAGAGGACGCAGAGAAAGAGAAGGGAGAAATGAATGATTATGATGGGACTGCATTGGAGATAAAGTTGGTATTTAAGTATGTTTATTATTTAAAATAAAATCATGGCTGCATTTTTTACTACTTACGGGTTTCTGATTGTCTTGATGTTGCTGGGTGCAATGTTGGGATTGTCGTTATATTTGCCTTTGATGACTGGGCAGTTGTCTCTGGCTAGCCCCGGTTTTTATGCTTTGGGTGGCTATATTGCAGCGATTTTGTCTACGACGGTGTTTCAAACGACGGGGGGTTTGTTTCCGCTGCCGTTGCTGTTATTGGAGATGATAATTGCAGGGGCTGTTTCGGGGTTGCTGGGTATTTTGGTGGGTATTCCGGCGTTGCGGTTGAGGGGGATTTATTTGGCGCTCGCCACTATTGCTTTTGTGGAAATTCTGCGGGTTTTATCCCTGAATCTCGATATTACTGGCGGGGCTGTGGGGATTTTTGGAATTCCGCAACCGTTTGCAACGTCGATCGAGTATTTATGGATTGTACTGCCTTTGCTGCTGGTAAGTATGGCGATTCTGTACCGACTGGAACGCATCCGGGTGGGACGGGCTTTTGCGGCGATTCGGGCTGATGAGTTGGCGGCTGATGCGATCGGCATTAACCCGACTTTTTATAAGGTTCTGGCTTTTACATTGGGTGCTATTTTAGCAGGAGTTGTCGGTGCGGTTAGCGCGCATTTCCTCAATACTTGGAACGCCCGTCAAGGTACTTTTGATGCTAGTATTATTTACTTAACTTTTGTGTTAATTGGTGGTAGTAGAACTTTTGTCGGGTCGGTTTTGGGTGGGATGATTTTTACTGCTTTACCGGAGGTTTTGAGGGGGACGGCGACTATTCAGGGATTGCCGGTTTGGCTGGCGCAATTTCTGCGGGATGGACGTTTAATTATTTTTGGGTTGCTGATTGTTTTGGGGACGATATTTTTTCCGCAAGGTTTGGTGACGCCGGAGTTGTTGAAGAAGTTGAGAAAGGGCGATCGCACTTCTGTTTAAAAACAGATAGTATTACGATTTTGCCCCATCCTCATCAATGGCTATATCAATGATGTACAATTATTAAGAATTTTATTATTTAGGTGAGAAGAATCATATTACTTTTGCTTGACTAGGGCGTTATTGTTGGTGGAATTCTTACCTTCTGCTTTGAACCGATCGCATAAGTTTTGTGCCATAAGTTGAGCAACTTGTTCATGACCTTGACTATTCCAATGACCGTCACAGCGCATAGCATTGGGAAAGCCATGTACGCAAGTTTTATTTTTTTCTGCATACTCTCGCAATCGCGGGACTGTATCCAATGTTGTAATATTGAGGCGATCGCCAAGGGCTTTGATCCTCTGATTAGGATAATACAAGTCCTTAATCCTAAATCGTTTCACATAGCTTTGACGCATCATAGGCTCAGGATTGACTTGAACTCCCGAACTGACAATCAAAATCATAAAATCTGCTTTTTGGGTCTTGACTTCCCGATTCATTAGTGTAATTAATCCTTCTGTTACTTGCCAAGCCTCTTTCCATACTGGATCGATAGGTTCTTGAAAGTTATGACCTGAGCGCTTTCTGTCTATCGTCTCAACTAGACGTTTCTTATTATTTAAATCAATTTGTCTGACTAACCGCAAGATGCGTGAATGATTGACCAACCAAGTCGGAAGATAATCAACAGATGAAAACTCTAAATAGTTATGTTGTCTTTGTGAAATGTTCAACCCAGAATCATCTAGAACTAATTCGCCATTATTATAGACAAAAAATGGCTTACGTTGAGAAAATTCAAGTTTTTTTGAATTATTAATGATATCGTTACCAGGAAGAAAAGCTAAGAGCACTAAATCTGGAGAATATTGCCAGACTTTATGGCGCAGAGTGATTAGTTCTTGATCCGTCCCATAGCCCTGAACGCCAAAATTAATTACCTCTACTTTGCGATCGCCTAAAGCAGTACATTGTTTATTGAGTTGCTTTCTCATTTTCCACCAAAAAGTATTTTCCATCGGTACTTGTAAAGATTCAGCAAAGGAATCTCCCAACACTGCGATCCGAAAAGTTTTTGGTGGTTTTTCTTTAGTATGTTCGCGATCGCGCAAACCATCTTTATTTGCGCGAATTAAGGAGCGATCGCCTTCCCCCTGCCACTCGAAAGACGCACCCGGTTTCAATGACCAACCAGCGGGATCGTCTAATGTGTAACTTGCAAAAGAAGCAAGATCGCTTGGTTTTTCTATACCTTTAATTCCCCCCAGATGCAGAGCTAATTCTCCCATAAAAACACCAGCCATAATTCCTCCCAAAATTAGGCTGAGTTTTTGCGCCCATAAACTTAGTTTTTTCATTTTAGTTTTTTTATATATAAAAATCTAGTCTAAATCGCCGTGACTATCTCAAAAAGACAATCCCTACAGACAATTAATGTTTTTCTTGCGAAGCTAATTTTATACTTTTGAGTATCATATATCGATCGCCCAAAACTGAAAAGTGAAAAAAGACGGAAAAAGACGGGTCTTTATAAAATGTGGATGCAAGGCGGAAAAAGACGGAAAAAGACGGAAAAAGTCGGCTATACTAACCGTAGTTCTCTGACAACCCTACTGATGGACACTGCCCATATATTGCAATTTGTAGATGAAGTGCTCAGCGCGAAGACAGGCAAACGTCTAAATGACTTGCAGCGTAAAATTATAGAGGGAATACTTAAGCGACAAAAGTATTATTATATTGCAGATACTTATGGCTGTACGGCTGGTCATGCTAAGGATGTAGGTTATAAGCTTTTACAAATGTTATCTAATGTTTTTGGTGAACCAGTTGACAAAGGTAATCTGGAATCTGTTTTAGAACGGCAATTAAATCTGAAGATCAATTTGGTCGATCGCACTACTAATTCTGGTAATAGCCACACAATTAACTATATCAATGGGTGCTCAGAACTACTCACTCCTACGCCAGATAAAAGTCAGCCTGCGACTCCCGACTACCATGACGGCGCGAATCAAGGTAAAACTGAAATGGTTGGTAAATTACGGGAGTTGGGCTTGAAGGATGAGCAAATTGCAGGGGTGCTAGGACTAGCCTTGGAGGCGGTGAAACAGGTAGATTGAAAAGAATGAGTTTATTTGTAGTCTCAAACCCTTTATCTGAAACAGTGGCGACTCTGGGTTGAAACACATATAATTCAGTCAGGAGGTATAAGTTTTATGTTCGCAGTCGTCACCCCAGAAAAGATTCATTTGCCACCAGGAACACTGATAAAATTTCCCGGTAGTTGGCAGGATTACCAAGCACTTGTAGAACAATTGGGCGATCGTTCAATTCCGCGCATCAAATATCGACCAGGAGAGATTTTATTAATGTCCCCTTTACCCGTACACGGAAAACAAGCTCATATTATCGCAATTGTGGCAATAGTTCTGCTAGATTTCTTGGGGCCAGATTATGAAGCGTTTACACCAATTACGATGGATTTGCCGGAAGAAAGAGGAATTGAACCCGATTATTGTTTTTATATCGATAATTGCGCCGCAATTCTGGCTAAAGATCGGATTGCTTGGGGTGTTGAACCGCCGCCCGATTTAGTAATTGAAGTAGATGTAACTAGCTACACGGATGTAAATGATTACTTGCCTTATCAAGTGCCGGAAGTGTGGCTGTTTAAGAAAAATAAGCTCAGAATTTACGGCTTGCAAAACGATCGCTATGTCGAAAGTTCAGTTAGCCGTTATTTTCCCAATTTTAATGTATCAGCAATTGTGGAAGAATGCTGGCAAATGTCGCGCGATCGCCATACAAGTACAGTAATTCGGGAGTTGCGGCAAAAAATTGAGAGGGAGAACGGTTGAATCATCGTGTCCGGTGAATGGATTGTAATTCCTGTAGAGGCAGGTTCACCAACAATAATTGCCTAAAACCGAAAATTATCATAAACCTGCCCCCGCCCAACGACTATAAATAATTTTGATTGTGGGTCATCAAACAAACATGATATTCTGCCAAATTTTAATAGTTTTGTCACTACTACCGCTAGCCAAAAACTCTCCTTCCGGGGTAAAATTTACGGAATAAACAGAATTTGTATGACCTAAAATATTACAAAGTTCTTGACCATTTTTTACCCGCCAAATCTTGATAATTTGATTGCTACTGCTGGCAATTACTTCGCCATCGGGACTAAACGCGATCGAATCTACATACCAAGAATGACCTGCAATTGTTAAAATTTCTTGCCAATCTTTGACCCACCAAATTTTGATAGTATTGTCGTGACTGCCACTCGCCAGAAACTCTCCGTTGGGACTAAAAGCTACACAACGCACGCAGTCTGTATGACCAGTCAGCGTGCGAATTAGCTTGCCATCTTTGACTCGCCAAATCTTAATAGTTCTGTCCCAACTGCTGCTAGCCAGAGTTTCTCCGTCAGGACTGAAGGCGACGCAGTAAACTAAGTTACTGTGACCGCTAAATGTGCGGATTTCTTGCCCGTCTTTCACGCGCCAAAGCTTAATTGTTTTGTCCCAACTGCTGCTAGCTACAGTTTCGCCGTCGGGACTGAAAACTAAGCCATAAACTGAGTTGCTGTGACCTGCAAGCGTGCGTATTTCTTGCCCGTCTTTCATTCGCCAAAATTTGATTGTTTTGTCGTGACTACTGCTGGCAAGTATTTTTCCATCGGGGCTAAAAACTACTGTATGAACTGAGTTGGTGTGTCCGGCGAGAGTTACTATTTCTTGCCTATCTTGTACTTGCCAAAGCTTGATTGTTTTGTCATCGCTACCGCTGGCGATAACTTCTCCGTTAGGGCTGAAAGCTACAGAGGAAATTAAATTTTTGTGTCCGGTTAAGGTGTGAATACATTGCCAGTTATGAGTTGACTGAGGAGGCGGATTGGGATTGGCAGCAGGTTTAATTGCTTTGGTAATTATTGTTTGAGGAATGGTGAGTTTAATAGCTGCTTCTGGATTCAGTTGAGTTAAGACTTCAACAGCCGTTTGATAGCGACGGTTCGTAGCATTTTCAATCAATTGGTCTAAGATTTTGCCCGTTTCTTCACTCACCGGGTTGTTTGCCAAATATTGCCGCCAAATCCAGGCATCTTCGCCCGGATCGAAGAGATCAAAGGGAGAAACTTGAGTTAGCAAATACAGGCAAGTTACGCCTAAACTGTACAAATCACTGGTGAAAAATGCTTTGCCTCTGGCTTGTTCGGGGGCGATGTATTCGGGGCTACCGATGCTAGTTCCTGTTTTGAGTAAGGCTGTACCTGTAGCTATTTTTGCTGCACCAAAGTCTACTAAAACTAATTGTTTGTCGGCGCGGCGGATGATGTTTTCTGGTTTGATATCTCGGTGAATTACGTTGTGGGAGTGGATGAAGTGAAGTACGGGTAATAAGCTGTTGAGTAAGTCTTGAATTTGAGTTTGTGTAAACGTACCTTCTGTTGCTACAATTTGTGCTAGATTTTGTCCGTCGATAAATTCTTGGACTACATATTGTCGGTTGTCTTGGATGGAATATGCTAAGAGTTCGGGAATTTGAGGATGTTTCCCTAATTCGTCTAATCGCATTGCTTCTTGTTCAAAAAGTTCGGCTGCTTTTTTGCTATTGCGATTGCTGGCTGATGGGATGAGTGGGGTTTCTGGGGGTAAGAATTGTTTGATGACGCAGCGGGGTTTTGATGGTTTGTCTTCGTCAACGGCGAGTAATGTTCTGCCAAAACCTCCTTGTCCGATCGCCTTTATGGCCCGATATCTGTCGCGCAACAGCAGTTTTGACCGACAATTTCGGCAAATTTTGGCTGTATCCGGGTTTTCGGGCTTGGAACAGTTGGGGTTTAGGCAATAACTCATTCGATTTTAGATTTTGGATTTTAGATTATTTGTATCAGGCAGTAAATATTATACCTGTTTCCAGAGTCTAGATAATTTGGTTTGTAGTGAGGACTTTAATCCTTCTATCTTAGATCAAGAAAGACTTCAGTCCTCATTACGAACATTTAAAAATTAACATAAAATACCAAATTTGGTTTGTAGTGAGGACTTTAGTCTTCTTTTTTAAGTTGAGAAAAGAAGGACTTCAGTCCTCACTGTGAACCGCGAAAAATTAACTATTTTAGAAGTTCCACATAACTGGGTTGTCATCTAAACTATCGGTGACGGTTCGCCCGATCGCGTCTATTGCTTTTAAGTCCTCTTGACTCAACTTTACTTCGGCAGCTTTGGCATTAGCGGTGGCTTGTTCGGCATTGCGCGCGCCAACAATTGCGTTGGTTTGTGGCTGGGCGATTAACCACGCTAATGCTAAATTGCCCAAGCTTGTTTGGTGGCGATCGGCAATTGGCCGGAGTTGATTTAATGCTGTTTGCACTCTGGCGTAATTTTCTTTGATAAACAGCTTGCTTTTGGCGCGGTGATCGCCTTCTTCAAATTTGTGTTCTGGCCCAAATTTACCTGTTAATATTCCTTGAGCTAGAGATTAGTAGGCAATGATTGAGATATTATTTTCTACACAGTAGGACATAGCCTCTTTTTCTACCCAGCGCCAAAATAGAGAATAGGGCGGTTGCAAGCTGTCGATGCGTCCGTATTGGGCGGCTTCTGCTATTTGGGCGCGGGAAAAGTTGGAAACACCGATCGCCCGAATCTTCCCCTGTTCTTTTAATTTGTTCAGCGCGTCCATTGTTTCTGCAATGGGCACTAATTCGGAATTCCAAGTCCCGGCGGGCCAGTGGATTTGGTAAAGGTCGATATAATCGGTGTTGAGGTTTTTTAGCGATCGATCGCACGCCTCGACTACCAAATCGGGTTTGAGATGGTTGGCAAAAACTTTGCTAGCATAAACTACTTGTGATCGCACATCTGAAAGCGCTTTGCCGATAATTTGTTCCGAATGTCCTTCTCCGTAAACCTCCGCCGTATCAAAGGTGGTAATACCGGCCTCAAAAGCGGCGCGCATTGCTTTGACAGTTTCGGCATCCTCAATTCCCACCCACATCCGCTTCCCAGCTTGCCAAGTCCCCATAATTATCGGGCTAATTTGAATTCCCGATGTCCCCAATTGTCGCTTTTCCATAGCTATAGCCCTAATTTGGATTTTTACTATTTACCCTCAAACTATCTAATTTTAACAGAAAAAAGTTGTTATAATTGCTATAAATTACCGATTTTGTTACTTTGGTTAAAACCAAACTAAATCCTATGAAATCAACTACTCGCGCGCTGAAAGAATGGAATGTAGCGGTTAATGCTTTGGAACAGGGCAAAACGATTGTACTGTTGCGAAAGGGGGGTATTCGCGAGCAAGCAGGACAGTTTAATGTTGCTGACAAGCAGGTTTTGCTTTATCCAACTTTTGAACACCAACAGCCTGATTTATTAAAGCCAGATTTTGCGAGTCAGGTGAAAACGGTAGAATCTGGTTGGCATCCAGAATTTATTAAAATTAGCAGTTGGGCGGAGATTACCGATGTTTTTTTGGTAGCTTGGGAACCTGCAATTACGGCGCTTTTTCCTTACCATATCTGGAATGAAAAATTTGTCGGCGATCGCCTGAAATGGAAACAAAATCAGCCAATTTATATTTTACTACTGCGGGCTTATCGGTTAGCCCAAAATCTAGAAATTCCGTACATTTCTGCCTACGGCGGTTGCCGTTCTTGGATAGATTTGGCTAGTCCTATTTCCCTGGAGGGAAGCGAAGCTGTTTTATGCAATCGAGAATACCTTGAACGTTCAAATGAAATCCGCAATCTGATCGCGAATTCTCCGAAGCTTGAAGAAGAACAGGCGGTTGAAACCGCGTCTATACAAACAAAACCCACCTCCGCGGGTTGAAGAATGGGCGGTGAAAATAACGTAAAACAGGATTTTCTTCAGAAGACCGGGCGGTTGAAACCGCGTCTATACAAACAAAACCCACCTCCGTGGGTTGAAGAATGGGCGGTGAAAATAACGTAAAACATAATTTTCTTCAGTCTGCGGAGGCAGACTTCGTTTTTGTAGACGCGGTTTCAACCGCCGTCTGATCTTTTAGAGAGGTGTCCTTCTACTAAACCCAGCCCAAAATCTGCTGCTAATGCCATTAAAGCTGACGGAATTGCCCCAGCTAAAAGTAACTGATTGTTGATTGTAGCAACGCCACGAAAAATAAACACGCCCAAGCCGCCGGCACCAATTGCAGCGGCGATCGTTGCTAGCCCGATCGCAATTACCGCAGCAACTCGCACTCCCGCCAAAATTACGCCCAGCGCTAGGGGAAGTTCCACTTGCCATAACAGTTGCAAATCCGTCATTCCCATGCCTCTCCCGGCTGCCACAATCGCCGAATCCACACCGACAATCCCGGTATAAGTGTTGCGGATAATGGGCAGTAGGGAATAAAGTGTGAGGGCGATGATTGCGGTGCGATCGCCTATTCCTCCCACAACGGGCATCGGAATGAGCAAGCCAAACAAAGCTAAACTGGGAATTGTTTGCATAATATTTGCAAATCCCAAAATCGGCTTTTTCAATTGGGGTTTTCTCGTTACTAAAATTCCGAGGGGAATCCCGACAATAATCGCGATCGAAATTGCGATAGTTACTAAATATAAGTGTTCGAGTACGCGCTGAATTATTTCAGCGCCATAGCGGTTGATAAAAATTATCATCGGGTTATTGGTTATTGCTGATTGCTGTCAATCTTATAAATCATTTTCCATTTCAGGACTTTCTTCACCAGGATAGAAGCGAAAGTCCAGAATTTCCTCTAAGCTGTAAAAGCAGTTTGGAGGAAATGTTTTAAGAGGTAAATCGGTTTCTCCTACTGCCAAATCTCTACCGTTTTGATAAGCTTCTTGGAAAGCTTCTTGCAAGTAAGGTTTCAGACTTGGGTTATCTTGTATCAGTCTCTGAGTGTCCCGCCGCTGCACTCGAATTGTAGACAGCCAGCTACGACTGCGCTGCTGGGGCTGATATTGCCACTTCAGCAAATGTCCCAGCAAAATGCTCAAACGATTTCTAAGTTCTTGACGTTCCTGTTTGCCCAAAGATTCAATCTCCTCAATTAAATTTGGCAAGTCAAGTTCACTCCACTGACACTTGCGAAGTAACTTGGCTTGTTCTTGCGTCCAAGCATAGAAGTCTGTCTCGTAAAGACTGTGCATCGTTTGATTATCAGCTTAGTTACTAAAACTATATTATAGAATTTTTGCTAAAATTATTCAAATCTAGCTACTTGCAAACATTCAAGAAATGCCTGAGCTTCTGGATGCTGAGATTTTAAAAAATCGTCGGGTGAGCCCAATTCAACCAATCGTCCATCCTGCATTAAACCAATTTTAGAAGCTAACAAAAAAGCTTCTTGAATGCCGTGAGTTACAAAAATCACAGTTTTGCCAAGTTGCTGCTGCAATTGACCGAATTCCCGCTGCAATTCCAGGCGAGTAATCGGGTCTAAAGCGCCAAACGGTTCGTCCATTAATAGCATCGGAGGGTCAGCGGCCAGTGCTCTGGCGACACCCACGCGCTGCCGCTGTCCGCCAGATAACTGATGGGGATAACGTTTGGCGAAGTGCTGCGGATCGAGGTTGACTAATTCTAACAGTTGGCGGACGCGAGATTGAATGCGCGATCGCTCCCAACCTTCCAATTTCGGGACTAAACCGACGTTTTGCTCGACGGTAAAATGGGGAAACAAACCGATTTCTTGAATTACATAGCCAATTTTTCGCCGCAATTGAATGGGGTTCCATTCAGTTGTCGGTTTTCCCATGACAAGCACTTCACCGCTAGTTGGTGCGAGTAAATTGTTAATCAATTTCATGGTAGTAGTTTTGCCACTACCGCTGCGTCCCAGCAATACTAAAACTTCTCCTTGCAGCACTTGAAAATTGATTTTTTCTACTAAATGCCTGCGGTTGAGACGGTAAGTGACTTCAAGGCATTCGACAGCAACTTCATGATTATTGACAGCCATGATTAGTTTCGGTGATGTTGGTTATAATAAATCGTCAATCGGCTAGCGTCGCGGAACAATTTAAAATCTAAAATCCAAAATCTACAATCTAAAATTGTCGTGGTTTTGCCATTCTAGCAACAAGGCTCGACATTGGAGGCAAGTTAATTTTTTGAGCAAGTCTCGAATGCCGTCGGGGGTGACAGGATATACAGCGCCGAGAAGTTCGGGGTTGACTGTGGCTGTCGGGTGCAATTCTGCCACAAAACCGTAGAGTTTTTGATTGGAGAATGAACTGTTGATGGCCCAGCCTGTGGTGTTGAGGGGTTGGATGCGGGCGATCGCACTTTCTGTCAAGCCTAGTTCTTTTTTGATTATAACTGGAACTGCCGCTGCTGGCGTTACTGCTTCTGGTACGCGACCGCCGGGAAAATCGAGGGTGGCGGATGCCACGCCGGGGCGATACGTTGGTGAGGGAAACAGCAATTTGTCAGCTTGAATGGTCAAGATTACAACTGAATCTGCTCTTTCAACTCGCCAATATTCTACAATTTGCCCTTCGGTAGTTTCGAGATGTTCGGCGATTAGTTTTACCCAATGAGAGTTGATTTCTACAAAGCGATCTAGGGTTTTCCAGTGGGATTTTTGGTTTTGGTTCATGTTGTTAGTTTTTAGTTTTTAGTTTTTAGTTTTTAGTTTTTGGTTGTTGGTTGTTAGTTGTTAGTGCTGTCCCCCCGATCGAACGTCCAATGTCATCAGGAAGAAGGAACAGGCAAAAAATAATTAAGAATATCCTAAGCGTTGGCTATGGTTGCTATAAATCAGAGGTTGTTGGCTATGGTAGTCGATCGCTGTCGATCGCCCAAATAGCCGATCGACCTTAGAGCCACTTTTCCCCTCTAGATTGTAAATTTTTGCAACAAACTACACGTTCACCCTAATAATTCAGTAACATAGACTACATAATCAAAATTTATCTGCAGCTCTGGGTTGTTAAAACCCCGCAAGGAGTGCAGACTCTTAGCTCAACAGACAGGAGTAATTATGCAACTGCAAACAGATATTCGTACTTGGCAACCGCCAGCCGGCATCACGAGCGATCGCGATCGGGAAAGATTCGGCTGCGCCGTACCTGCACCAAAATTGGCTCCTGACCTGTGGGTAAGATTGTTCAATCCCCCAACAGCATTTAGTTTTGACGAAGCGCGGCTGTTGTGTCAGCACTCAGAAGACAAGTGGCTAGCTTGGATTCCCGATCATGGGGAAATTTTGCTGAATACGAATGAATTTTGCGCTACTTAATCAAAAATTAAAGTGTGGAAATCCATATTTTTCAGGCTTCAAAGCATATTTTTGGAAAAAACCAGGTCTTTTCGGAATTATCTCGTTTGTAGTGAAGACTTCAGTCCTCAAGGATTAAGCAGGACTAGAGAGTGTTTTCACTACAAACCAATTAATTAAAATTTTGACAACAAAAAGAGCAGTAGAAAACCTATTGCTCTTTTTGTCTTGTGCAAAAACACTCTCTAGTTTTTGTCTTCAGACAGCGGAACTTATTCGCTTATTTGCAAACAGCACGGTTATTGGCGTTTCTGACAATCGTGCCTACTCTGCCATTAATCATAATCGGGTTTTTGGTGCTGGCTCGAATCAAGCGGGGCTGTTTACCCAGACATTCTTTGATTGATTCTGACCAGGCGGTGAGAGCGCTGGTGTATTCTGTACGAGTCGCTGGTGCGCGAAACTGATCGGTAATTATGTGATCCGTGGTGATGCTAGTGTCAGTAGCAACATTGATAATAATTGGAAAGTCAAAGGCTTTGGGCAAGGTTCTGTCAGGTATTTTGCCCGGTACTATCTGGTACTTCATCGAGCCACCCTTGTAGTCAATACTTGCTTCGGGGGCTGTTTGAGCGAAGGCTGGAATAGGCAAGCTTGCTACCAAGACGGTGCAGCAACTCCAAAATAATTTCGATTTCATCCGATTCATCTCCTCAACTGTATGACGATTAGCACTAATTAGATAGGCTCCAAAAACATTAGCTTATATTTATCAAAAATATGAGGCTAATGAGCTTTTTATCTGAAGTTTGACCCACCTAATTTTTTAATATACATCCTCAAAAATGTGAAAACTGGTTTGCCTGACAAACTGTAAAATGGTTTCAGTTGAGTAAGACATTTACACATCTGAAGTTGTTACAGTATTGGAGACTCGATTTGACCAGAATGATTCATTTTAGATCGATGTCATTGGAACTTTATCAAATTTTGTCTCAGATATCAAGTTTTGTCGATCGCACATCGCATTTTAACACCGTCCCAGCAGGTCGATCGCCCTTTGAGTGTTACGGGCTATACCAGAGCGAGAAAGATGCTAAAGTACATCGATGGGCGTTTGAGTATTTTCAAGCGACAATAGGCAGAGAAGGGGCTTGAAAATAGGTGAATTTAGTGGAAGATAGCAAGATTATAGACTTATCGGAAATCATGGGTGTTCCCGCGGCTCCTGCGGGTTACAAATCGGGCTTTGTGGGTATTATCGGGCGGCCGAATGTCGGCAAATCCACGCTGATGAATCAGTTGGTGGGGCAGAAAATTGCGATTACTTCGCCGGTGTCTCAGACGACGCGCAACAGGCTGCGGGGCATCCTGACGACGGATGAAGCACAAATTATTTTTGTCGATACTCCCGGAATTCACAAGCCTCATCACCAATTGGGTAAGGTTTTGGTGCAGAATGCGCGCACCGCGATTCAGTCGGTGGATGTGGTGCTGTTTGTGGTGGATGGTTCGGTGGAATCGGGAGGGGGCGATCGATATATCATCGAAATTCTCAGCAATTGCAAAATTCCGGTGATTTTGGGGATGAATAAGTTGGACGAACAACCGGAGGATTCCGTGTTGATCGATCGCACTTACGAGCAAATTGTCAATCCTGAGTGGCCAGTCGTCAAGTTTTCCGCTCTCACGGGCGAAGGTGTGGAACCGCTGCAACAATTGTTAATCGAACATCTGGAGGTTGGGCCTTACTATTATCCGCCCGATTTGGTGACTGACCAGCCGGAACGCTTTATTATGGGCGAATTGATTCGGGAACAGATTTTGCTGCTGACGCGGGAAGAAGTGCCGCATTCTGTAGCAATTGCGATCGACATTGTTCAAGAAGAAGCCAAAATTACGCGGATTCTGGCGACAATTCACGTCGAACGGGATTCCCAAAAAGGTATTTTAATCGGTAAAAGCGGCAGTATGCTGAAGTCGATCGGCAGTGCGGCCCGCGAACAGATTCAAAAGTTAATTGAAGGCAAAGTGTATTTAGAGTTATTTGTGAAGGTGCAGCCGAAGTGGCGGCAGTCGCGCACTCGTTTAGCAGAATTGGGCTATCGCGTGGAAGATTGAAACTTTGGTGCTTTGCGGGATGTTCGCGATCGCATCCCTCTTTAAAAACTGTCCAAATTATTCTAAAAAGGCTTTCTGCAAAAAATGTTTGTGTGAGACTAAAATAGGGAATATAAATAAACTCCATTACCTATTACCTACCACTCATTACCTAAAACAATGATTGCCGGAAAAGAAAACTTTCCTCAAATAACCCCAGAAGAATACTTTGCTTGGGAAGAAAAGCAGCTAGAAAAGCATGAGTATATCAATGGTCAAGTCTACGCCATGAGCGGCGGCAGCGTGAACCATAGCCGCATTGCCGTCAGACTCACAACTCTCTTCTCCAATCATCTAGAAAGCAGCAGTTGCGAAACAGGAAACTCCGATCTGAGAGTCAACATCGCCGGAACCAAAAACTACATCTACCCCGATGCAAGTGTCACCTGCGACGATCACGATCAAACCACAACCCAATACATTACTTACCCCTGCTTAATCGTGGAAGTTCTCTCTCCCAGCACTGAGGGATACGATCGCGGTGGCAAATTTAGAATGTACCGTAACAACCCTGTCTTACAAGATTACCTATTGGTTAGTTCCACCAGTATCGAAATGGATTTGTATCACAAAAATGATGCTGGTGAATGGCTCATCATTAACTACCAAGAAGGTGATACCATCGAACTAAAAAGCATCAATCTCAGTTTTGCGATCGAACAAGTCTATCGCAACCTCGACCTGACCCCAGAAACAACAGCTTAAAATTGATAGAGCGATTAAATTAGGAGATTGTTATGATTGCAGCTAGAGAGCAGGAGCGGTACTTTACACCTGAAGAGTATTTTGCTTGGGAGGAGCAACAATTAGAAAAACATGAGCTAATCGATGGTCGCGTATATGCGATGAGTGGGGGTACGCAAAATCATAGTGCGATCGCTATTAATTTCTTATTATCGATTAGATCTCACTTGCGAGGAAATCAATGTAGAGTTTTTAATTCGGATTTAAAGGTTAATATTCTCAATACTCGCAACTATACCTATCCCGATCTGAGTGTCACTTGCGATCGGCGAGATAATTCTAGCCCTCAATATATTACCTATCCCTGCTTAATCGTTGAGGTTTTATCGGATAGTACCGAGGCTTACGACCGAGGCAAGAAGTTTGAAAAATATCGCCGCAACCCGAATTTAATTGATTATGTGTTGGTGAGTTCTGATGAGATGGCGATCGATATTTATCACAGAAATGATGCGGGGGATTGGTTGATTCTGAGCTATCGAGCGGGCGATCGCGTCGAACTTAAAAGTATTGGGTTGAGTTTGGCGATCGAGCAATTCTATGAAGAAATTGTTTTCGACCGATCGCCTGATGCGGTTTAGTATGGAGTCATATAGCAATCCTAAATGAATCGTAAATTTTTGACCCCACCCCAGCCCTCCCCTTAGTAAGGGGAGGGAGCAAGAAATTCGCAAATGATTTATGTACAGCCTACAACCTATTAGAAGCCAAGAAGATTACAAAGCATCGCTGAAAGAAATAGAGCGTTTGTTTGAAGCTCCTCAAGGAACTCCAGAATTCGATCGATTAGAAATATTAGTCACCTTAGTTGAAGCCTACGAAAACAAACATGAGCCGATCGAGAAGATCCCGTTCGGATTATCAGTGCGCGAGAGGCAACCCGAAATGAGCGGAGATTTTATGAAGATGGATAATAATCAAGAGCTAGAGGACGAGTTACGTCCTGAGTATAATTTTAGTAAGATGAAGGGTGGCGTTAGAGGAAAATATGTCGAACGCTATAGGGCAGGAACTAATGTAGTGTTGCTCGTCTTGGACTGAAATCTGTTCTCTAAACTGGTCTGCTAAAAATCCCATATCAAACTATGAACTACCGAAACCACATCACTATCGAGGCAAATAAACGCGGTGGTAAGCCTTGTGTACGCGGCTTGCGAATTACGGTTTATGAAGTGCTTGAGTACCTGGCTTCCGAGATGACCGAAGCAGAAATTCTCGACGATTTTCCCGATTTGACGCGAGAAGATTTAAAAGCTTGTATAGCTTATGCTGCTGACCGCGAGCGTCGGTTTATGACTGCGACCTTATCGGCATGAAATTACTTTTTGATGAAAACTTGTCGCCCAAGTTGCCGAACCGTTTGAGCGATATTTTTCCAAATTCGCTTCACGTTCGAGATGTGGGCATGAAAGCAACGATCGACCCAATAGTTTGGGATTATGCAAAAGACAATAATTTGATGATTGTCTCGAAAGACGCGGATATGCACGACCTGAGCTTAGTATTTGGGAATCCACCGAAAGTTATTTGGCTTTGCCTTGGAAACTGTTCGACATCACAAGTTGAAAATTTGCTACGTCGGGAGTTCAACGCGATTAAGTTATTTTATGAAGATGAGAGTTTATCGCTGCTTGCTTTATCATAATGCACAGCTCGCCCCAGTGTGAGTTCGACTCTAAATGCTCTCTCATCTAAAATCTAATATAGATAGGTTTTTTCAGTGCGACGGCTTAAGTGATTGAGTCAAATCGTGCGGCGAACTCGATCGAGGAAAGGAGATTCTGATGGGGAGTAAGAAGGGGTTGACATACATCCTTGAGCTGCGGTATTATTCGACTATATCCAGTATTGTACAGCAACGGCGATACAATTATAAGGTAGACTTCATAATTTTTTAAGATTTTATTTAAGAAATTCAATGAGTGATAAAACTTGGAAGACTCAAGAGCTACTAGATTTTTGTCCAAAAGATTTAACAGATAATGCTGAAGTTTATGTGGCATCAGCTAAAAGCAAGATAGATCGGATATTATTTCTAGTAGATCGTTTTACTGTTACTGAAGATCTGACATTAGAACTTGGATCTGCTCAATTTCTCAATACTCAGCTTGAAGTTGAAATTTATCTTGAATCTATAGCTTCAAATCTTCATTCACTTGCAGATGTTTTAGCACAAATCATTAATGAAATAGTTCTGAAGCCTTTACTACCCTGTGCTGAACATATCAGTAGTGAACAAGTTGATCTTAATAAAGTTAAGACTAAATTAGATAAAGTTAAGACTAAATTAGTTGGGTTAACACTAGATTCAGCGAAGGACAGATATATTAGCCAGATAATTGATAGTATTGAGAACCTATCTAACTCGTCGGAATTTTTATATATTTCAGCTTTTGTTAATACCATTAAGCATCGCAGGTTATTGAATACAACTTACCATCTTCAAGTTGACCGTGGAAGCCTAATTGATATAGGTTTCAAATTAGAGGAATTCGACTATAAAGGAAGTCATTTTCCAGAAATGCCATGTCGTAGCATCGTAATAGAGTACAGGCAGGAACTAATAGATTTTATTTTTGACATAGGTAATAGCGTAAATAATTATTGCCGTGCAAAATCAATCCAAACAGTCTAACAAGCGCTTGCACACGGAACGGCGGCATACGCTGCTAGTTGTGTAGCAAACTCCATTGCCGTCCGGTGAAGCGCAGGCCGTTATCTCGTAAACACTGCCTGACTTTGGAGATGATTCGGAAGCTCGATCGAGAGCTTGACCTACAGAAAATTGGTAGAATAAACAGAGCTGTAAGGCAATGGCAGCCGGTTTGACTTGTACGAATGGGAAAGGTAATGGCTTTTTCTTGAATCGTGAAACATGGTGGGCATTTTAAGCCTGCATAATATTTGCCAAAACTATCAATCGGACATACTCGCCAATGAAGAAATTCCTGACTATCCTCGCCAGTATGATCGCGATCGCGACACCCACCCTATTCTTAGAACACAGTACCCTACTCGCCCAAGCCCAAATCCAAGAATCACAGCTCAAAACCCACGCGATCGGCAATCTGACCTTCAAAGCACCCCGAAATTGGCTCGAAAATCCCAGGGGCGCAAGTGCGAATAGCCTTGAATTACATAACAAAAAGTTCCCCGACAGAGGCGGTGGATTTGCCCCCAAGGGTTTGATTCGCGTGGTTGCAACCATCAGTGAAGAAGACCTGGAAACCGCGACCGCGACAAAACCGAATTCTAGAGTTTGGCCTAAGACCACGACTAAAACCGAACGTCTAACGATTAACGGCAAAAAAGCAGTGCGCTTGTATGAAGACTATAACGACGGGTTTCCCGCAGGCATTGTCACCTATGTTGCCACAGGAAAAAAAGAAACAATTATGCTAGGAACTTTCTACTCCGACAGTGATACAGAAAAACAAGTTCAGCAAATTCAAGATTCGATTCGCATTACTCAATAGCACTCAAGGACTTAAATTCGGCACGTTTAACAAAAAGGCTTTTTCCAACTGGTTGAGCTAACAATCCCCGTACCTTGATAGTCGGGGAGTGTCAACAACAACTATTAAGGCAACTCAACGGAACTCGGTTTAGCAATGTGAGGCAAGCCCCAGCCCAATTTTTCCCGCAAAATGTGGAAAAACTCAAAAGACTGTATCCGAACAAAGCGGGCTGAGTAGGGCGATCGCTCGACTTGTACCCAATCCTCCGGCAAAACATAACATCCGCCGTTCCCATCTACCACCATTACCAGGCGGCTCGGACTCGCCGGCAAAATTTTGACCGGTTCGGTGTTGGAAAACACCAAAGCCCGCGAAGCCATCGAATGGGGGCAAATAGGGATCAATTGCAGCACCGGTATTCCGGGAATAATTACAGGCCCGCCGGCAGAAAGGGCGTAAGCTGTCGATCCTGTCGGAGTCGAGATAATTACTCCATCTGCGGCAATGTCAATAGAGGCGTGCTGACCGATCGCCACTTCAAAATGACACATACAAGTCAGCGGTTCGCGGTGCAGAACCATTTCATTGAGACAAAGGGCTTCCCAGAGGCAGTCATTGTCTCTAAACAGCCGCACGGCCAGCATTGACCTTTCTTCTATTTCGTATTCTCCGGCGATCGCCTTTTCCAAAGCTTGCGGGAGCAAGTTTAGGTAAGTTTCTGTTAAAAAGCCCATATGACCGGTATTGACAGTCAGCAGTGGCACTCCGATGGGAGCAACTTGGCGAAATGCAGACAGCACCGTACCGTCGCCGCCCAAAACCACTGCAAACTCCATGTCACTGTCAAAACCGGGAGGGACAAGTTGGTCGATAGGAGTGTGGCACATGGGGCGATCGGGGCTAGAATAGCCCAAAATTCCCCCGGCACCGGAAACCGCGCAGACCTCCCAGCCGCGGGCAGTCAGCTTGTCTTTCAACTCTTCGGCGATGCGACAAGAGACTGGTTTAACGTCGTTGTATATAATCCCAGCTTTCGGCACTTTAAAATGTAAAGGGCATTTTTTGTTTACTCCGTTTTTTCGTCTTAAGCTGCTCGTACTCTATTTCCTTGAGCTTCTTCAGAATCAGATTAAAGTATTCTTCGAGATAAGACTCCAAAGTAGTAGTTTCTTTGGGGTCGATTCCGAAGACACTGTAAACATCATCCATCGGAGCTTTCAAGGGTTTTCCGGCGGCCAAAACTTCTGAAAAAGCCAATCTGTCAGCTACGTTCCAACTCCACTGAAAGAACTTAGCAAATTGACGGGTGGCTTGCAACAAGGCATCTGGGGTGCGCGTAATTTTCGCTTGCTTCCCAGAAAGCCGCTCGCACAACCGCACGATTTCTTCAGCATCCCAAGCTCGATTTCCCACTACCGGAAAAGTTTTTTTCTCGGTTTCGGGAACCGAAAGCGCCCGGACGGCAAACTTCGCAACGTCCTGAGTGTTCATGTAGGCAAGGGCTGACGGCTTGTTAGGCAGCCAAACTGCCTGATTGTCCAAAATCGGCATCGCGTACAGGTTCACCAGTCCTTGCAAAAAGCCGCAAGGTCTCAAGATTGTGTAATCTAGACCGGATTCTGCTAAAAACAGCTCTGTACAGCGCTTAATTTCCAACAAGGGGACTTGCGGATATTTCTCGGCATCGAGAAAGGAAAAGAAGATGTAACGCTTGATACCTGCTGCTGCTGCTGCTTGGATCAGCGATACTTTTCCATCCCAGTCTACTCTTTTGATGCTGACAGAATCGCCGGCACTGGCTGTTGCTGCATCGATGATAGCACTGACGCCTTCTAGTGCAGGAATCAGGCTGTCGGGCTGGCAAAGATTCCCCGGTACCAGTTCGGCGCCCCATTCTTTCAAAAATGCAGCTTTTCTGTAATTTCTAACTAAACAGCGCACCTGGTAGCCCTCGTCTAGGGCGCGGCGGGCTATTTGGCGGCCGAGAGTGCCGGTGGCACCTACAATCAATAAAGTCATCTAGGGATTTATTTATGAATCTTAAACTTTCTATACAATAGTATCAGGTCTTTCTCATTTTTTTATAAAAACTTAACAAAAACCTGAAATCGTCTCATATAACGATCGGTATCCAGCAGGCGAGAGAGTCTCAGAGTCCGAGAGTCCCAGAGTTTGAGAGAAAGCGTTGCGTATTTATCGACTTATAAAAATTTTGCTTGTGGCTTTGATACTGATGTCTTGTTGACGATATGTTGTAATAACTCAGGACTCTGACAATAAATTTTAATAAACCGGGTTTTTCTAATCTTGCCAACGATCCTGCACGATTTTTATAGTAAAAAAACCCGGTTACGACGCTCGGTACGATCGCCTATTCTTCGCCGCCGCCTTGGAGTTTGAGCAGCAAGAAGCCTCCACCGATACCGACGAAAATTAGGGAAAATGACAAAAAGGCTGCGCTGATAAATTCAGGGTTCATGTGTTTTAGAGTTCCTTGACGATCGCAAATTAAATAAACATACTTTGACACTCTCGGCTTTGTTAGAGACGGAGATTCTCAATTCCTTGATTCACCGGAAAATTAGCTATCTCTTGCGAGCAATTTCCGAACAGTTCGATTCTACCCAAGTCACAACCAAACAGTCGAGTTTAGACAATCTTTGCCGGTTCATCTGAATCAAGCCTACTAGGATACTGGCCTAGAGTTTGGGCGTGTCCCACCCTACTTTTGGATTGAAAATTTGAGTTTTGCTGGTTTCTGGGTCAAGTTTCGCCGTACTGTTTTGAGAGCGGCTGGGTATCTCACTTGAGATTGCTACTTCTGGTTGACCAATTGTTCCACTTGCCGATCGCGCTTTAACGTATCAACGGTGTTATGGCCTGTGTCATGGTGGTATTTTACTGTATCAAGTTACTTAGATCAACGATCGCCATTCAAAAACTTCACAGCCTGGGTTAATCCAGCAGCGAGTTTTCATCCGCAGTCGGGGATTTCCGGGATTTTCGGCAGGTCTTGGATAATTTTAGGAAACTAGCTACTTAAATGTTAAAATTTCATTGCCGAAATTCCTGTATTTTGTGGGAGAAAACTGCCTTGAGTCTGGATCGGGAATCAAAACTAGCTGTAACTCTCGGAGATCCGGCGGGAATAGGCCCGGAAGTGATTCTCAAGGCTTTGGCAGATCCCGCTGCAGCTTTGAAAGTGACGGTTTTTGGCGATCGGGCAATTTTGCAGCAAACTTACGACGGGTGGCGATCCGGCCATCCTGCTGCGGCATCTTTGGCAAATCCCGAAACATTAAACATTATTGATATAGAACCAGACAGCAAATGGGGCGCTATTGTCCCCGGTGTTGGAAGTGCAGCTAGCGGGGCGGCTAGCTTTGCGTATATGGAAAGGGCGATCGCCCGTACCCTTGCCGGCGAATTTGGGGCGATCGTCACCGGGCCAATTTCCAAAACTTGCTGGCAAGCGGCCGGTTACAATTATCCCGGACAAACAGAACTCCTCGCAGAAAAATCTTCATCGCAGCGCTTCGGAATGCTGTTTGCCGCCACATCTCCCCACAGCGGTTGGACGCTAGTAACTTTACTCGCCACCACACATATTTCCCTGCGTCAAGTACCCGATGCTTTGACTCCAGAATTGCTGAGCGAAAAACTAGAATTGCTGGTAGAGTGTTTGCGGGAAGATTTTGGGATAGAAAGACCGAAAATTGCAATTTCTGGCTTAAATCCTCACAGTGGCGAAAATGGCAAATTGGGAAAGGAAGAGCAAGACTGGATGATACCTTGGTTGGAAACGCAGCGCGATCGCTTTCCTCAAGTGCAGTTAGACGGGCCAGTACCCCCGGATACCCTGTGGGTAAAACCGGCTAAAGTTTGGTACGGCTTAGCCAAGGAAGCTCACGACGGTTACTTGGCAATGTACCACGACCAAGGGTTGATTCCAGTAAAATTGATGGCTTTCGACAAAGCAGTCAATACAACAATTGGTTTGCCCTTTGTTCGCACATCTCCAGATCACGGCACAGCTTTTGATATTGTAGGTCAAGGGATTGCCGATGCTTCCAGCATGAAAGCAGCATTGCAGTTGGCGGCCGAGTTGGCCAGTCGCAGAACAGCAGTTAAGATAGGCCGATAGGCGCGAGATCGGCCCAGGGCGAAAAATTAATTGTGTCATTCCTATTAGACAAATCCTAAAAAGCCTGTAAACAGCAGGTATCCTGCCAGTTCCACAAGAATTATTGGAGATGTCTATTGATTTTCGCAGTAGTGAGGCGATAAACCAACAGGTCATTTTTGGCGATCGGTTAAAATCAGATTTTGGTAACAAAGTATGGCAGCATCTAATGATAATTTAGGCAAAGTATATCAGTCAGAACCAGAAGTTGCAGATGAAAATTTGGCAATCCCTAACGCTGGAGACCAACTTCAGGAATTGCTAACAATACTGACTGAATTGCAATTAGTAAAAAACTTTAAAAAAAGACCAAATGAGTTGAAATTACCGCTGTCATCTCAACAACAAATCGAGGATTTTGATCGACAGGAAACTCAGCGAAAGCGATTGTCTTTTATAATCGAATCCTCTGCTGTTGTACCGGAAGTATTGACTAACAATGAAGAAATTCCATCACAAAGACGACAAATAAATAATGAAGAACCAGGTGGATCGAGTGCGGCAAAGGTAGCCAAAAATTATCGACCTTCGGAGGAAGAATTAGCACAAGCAGTGGAGGAGTTCAAAAGGTTGCAGCAATTGCTTTTTGAAAGGGATGTGCCGGAATTTTACAGTCATATTTTGAACGCGGAACAAAGGTTAGAAAATTTTGAAAGTTTGATGTCTGAACCGAAGGAGTTGATGAATTTAGTCAGACCGTTAATTCCTGAGTTGGTGAGAGAAGAAGTAGAGGGGTTTAAGTTGGAATTAAAAAAGGCGATCGAACTCGCCACCAACGATGGAATTAATCCCCTCGAATTCCAGGCAAAGTTAGCGGATTTGGAAAATCAAATTGCTAGTTTCAACCACCAGCAACTACCGAATCCCGAACAATTCATCCAACGGCTGATGCCTGTGGTGGGCGAGTTGCTCAACCGCAGGGTAGAGGAGTCTAAGTTAGAAGTAGCTTCGGCGATCGCACCGACAGTCAATCAAATAATTCACAATCACAACGGGCTGGAAAAGAAAGTAGTAACAATTGAAGATAAACTGGCGAACATTCAGCAGCGTTCCCAGCAGCAACCGGAAGATTTAATCAAGCAATTAGTTCCGGTAGTTAGCGACTTGCTGAACCGCAAAATTAGTGAATTAAAGTTAGAGGTTGTCGAAGCTGTCGCGCCGTCGGTACAGGTAAGAATAGCTTGGGTAGAAATAGAAGAAAAAGTATTAAGCATCATTGAGGCCCGGCTGGCGGTGCAACAGTCGCCAATTCAGAAGCCAGAAGAGATCGTGGCGATGCTGATGCCCGCAATCACTGATTTGCTGAACCAAAAAATTGATCGATCAAAATTAGAAGTAGCAGCGGCGATCGAACCTTTGATAGAATCAGCAATTCTGCAAAGAGAAGTTCAAGGAAAATTGAGCGATGTTGAAAGTAGATTAAACAATCTTCAGCGACAGCAAAAGTCTCAGCCGGAAGAAATCATGGCGCGGTTGATGCCGCTAATGATTGAGTCGCTAAACCGGAAAATTGATGAGACAAAGTTAGAAGTCAGAGAGGCGATCGCCCCGGCTGTCAACACTGCCATTCAAAACAGCGGTATTGCAGCACAAATATTGCAAAATGAAAGTAGGATTGTCGAAGTTCAGCAGCAAGTTTTAGCGGAAATAGAAGGGTTGATGGGCAGAATCATGCCTGCGATCGTAGAGATGGTGTCGGGAAGCCTTCGGGAAGCGAAGCTAGAGATAGAATCTGCGATCGCCCCCGCTGTCGATGCCATCCTTCAGAATCAAAGAATCGATGCAAGACTTGCAAACATCGAAGAAAAGATTGTGGCGATCGAACACCGGATTTATGAATCCACAGACTTGTTTACAGATTTACTGAAACCTTTGATTGACGAGTTGATGGCTAACCATCACGCGCAACTACAAAAGTCTGCGATCGAATCTATTTTACCATTGTTAGATGAAGTTGTAGGTTATAATTACAAACTCAACGGTAAAGTAGAGGAACTCGAACGCAAAATAACCGATGCTCAATGGGGAGGCGATCGGGAAGAATTAGTGAGGCAAATTCAACTGATATTTCCCGAAATGATGCTCGAAACAATAAATCAGTCGAGACAATCATTTACAGAAAGCATAACTCCGATAATTGATGAAGTAATTAATACCAAAACCCGAGAAAATAAACACTCGATGGGAGTAGCCATAGCGCCTGCTCTTCCTGCGGGAATCCGTCACACAGTCAGTGAATCGCCCGATGCAATTGCAATGGCGATCGCACCGGAAATGGCCTCTGCTATCAAACAGCAAATTCATCTCAAACGAGAAGCAATGTCGGATGCACTTTATCCGATCGTCGGTAGCACGATTTTAAAGTACATCGCAGAGATGATGCACCAGATCAATGAAAAAGTCGAATCATCCTTAAGTACAGAGGGAATTAGTCGCAAAATTCAATCCAAATTACAGGGAGTTTCTGAAGCAGAATTGCTGATGCAGCAAACAACACCGCTGACTGTTAAAGCTGTTTTTTTAATTCAAAAACAATCAGGCTTAGTAATTTCAGCAGTACAGCATTCTGAACGCGAACAATTAGAATCAGACATGGTAGCGGGAATGCTGACTGCTATTCGCGCTTTTGTCAACGATTGTATCTCTCAATCGGGAAACATTGCCGAGATTGATGCCATAGAATACGGCACATCTACAATTGTGTTGGAAGTCGCTGGTTCATGTTATCTCGCAGTAGTAATGCAGGGAGAAACGAGGCAGTGGTTTAAGTACAAAATGCGAGCAATATTCAAAAATATTGTTCAAGAATATGGAGATATAATCCAATCATTTAACGGCGATTCCACCGCAGTGCCGCCCGAAATCAACACAAATTTGCAAAAGTTAATCGAGACAGATATAAAAGTCAAATCTCCTAAAAAGCCAATTTTACCAATTATCGGTTTAGCAGCGTTAGGTTTAATTGGCATACCTTGGGGAATTCATCAATACCGCAGCGGGATTGCAGCTAGCATAGAAGCAGATACAAATTTAGCTTTACAATCTAGTCCAGAGTTATCGGTTTATCGCCTCGCGGCAGATGTTAAAGATCGAATATTGGAGATTTCGGGACGAGTACCGAATCAAAAACTGCGATTGCAAGCGGAAAAAATCGCTCAACAAACTGCTCCCAAATTAACAATTGACAATAAAATCATCGCCGTTGAAGTACCTCCCGATCCAGTTTTAGCTGCAGCCGATGTCAAACGTACTGTGGAGCTTTTGAATAAATTAGAAAGCATTAATATTTCGGCTCGCTATGCAGAGGGAAAAGTCGCCGTTGCAGGTAGCGTGAGCAAGGCCGCAGATGCTGAGAAAATAACTCAAGCTTTTGAAAAAATTCCGGGGGTGAAGTCTGTAACAAATACAGTGGGAATAGGCACTCAACCTTCCTCACAAGCAATAGATATTCGCCTTTATTTTGGTGTGGGTTCAGCAATTTTATCGCCAAAAGACCTCACACAAAAGCTGACAAAAGTCAAGGAATATATGAAGGAAAATAGTACGAAGAATTTAAGAATTATTGGCTACAGTGATTTTAAGAGCAGTCCGGCGGAAAATCAAAAATTGGCACTGGGAAGGGCGGCAAATGTGAAAACTGCTCTGGTTAAACAAGGGATAAGTGGTAACAGAATACAGGTGGCTTCTACTAAGGGCAGTCCTGAAGGTGTGGAGGCTAATCAACCGCTCTGGCTGAGAAGATTAGTAGTATTTGAGGTGGTTAATTAAATTCAGGAATTGGGAATTGGGAATTGGGAATTGGGAATTGGGAATTGGTAATTGGTAATTGGTAATTGGGAATTTTACCTAATGACTGATGACTGATGACTGATGACTGATGACTAATGACTAATGACTAATGACTTTTAATTTAATCGAATTCGCCCGGAGGTAAAGGCTTGTATTCGATCGCCCGCCAAGCATACTAACAAGCGACCGCTTCCGTCAATGCCGGCGGCTTTTCCGCAGATGGTTTCTGAGGAAAGTTCGATCGCCACATTACAGCCAATCAGCCCGTCGCGGCGTCGCAATTCCGGCAAAAGTAGCCCTAAACCAGACTTTTCGGCTGGCTTGTCTGTTGTGGAAAACATATCGGCTAGTTCGAGTAAATAGTGCCGCAGTCGATCGAGCAAACACAATTCATCTGGTACTGTAGTAGCAATCGAATGCAGGCTTACCGCATTGCCGAGATCCCTTTCATCCAATCCCGCAGCCGCGAAATCTACGCAGCGGTTGAGTCCAATTCCCACAACGGCGCGAGTTTTGCCAGAAACATTGCTAGAAGTGGCTTCACAGAGAATTCCGGCTAATTTGTGGCGATCGATCCAAACATCATTCGGCCATTTCAGGCGCAGCATATCGCGGCATTCGGGAACCAAATCCTCGATCGCGTAAATCACCGCCAAACCGACTGCTAAACTGAGTCCGGGTAACAGATTGGGATTGAGATTGTCTAGGACAAAGCTAGCAGTAAAAACACCTGTTGGGGAGTACCAAGTGCGTCCGTGTTGACCGCGCCCGCTGGTTTGCTGCTTAGTAAATATTACATCTCCGTGGTGGAGTTTGGCCGCGCGGGCGATCGCCCAACTGTTTGTACTCTCGCAGGTTTCTAACGAGTGCAGCCAGTGAGGGAAGTTTGGGCTATCGGCGGGTGATTCGGGTGGAATTAATGGCTGTTCAGACAAGGTTTGATTTGTAATATTTGATATCTCAAAGCTGATTATCGCAGGCCGATAGGTTTTTTTTAGGTGATTTGGGCGATCGGCATTTTCCTCAGTCATATCAAATCCGTTAGTATCGAAATTATTCATCTCTCTCTTCTCTTCCTCTGTGTTCTCTGCGTTCTCTGTGGTTAAATCATTCCCCTACAGCCGTAATTGATATCAGTCTTGGACGCACAGAGAGTCAGAAACCCGATTTCTGCGATAAGAAACCGGGTTTGTTTAGCCTTAGTATTACCCTCAAAAAAAGACAAGCAATCGCCCCACAATTTACGCTGATTGGTCTTGCATTTCCAGCAACTCAGGAACCGTCACAAACCGATATCCCTGCTTTTTCAAACCCGCAATCATCTCCGGTAAAGCCTTAACAGTACGAGATCGATCGCCCCCGCCATCGTGCATCAAAACAATCGCCCCCGGCTTCGCACCCTTCAACACATTATTAACAAAAGCCGACGGTTGAGCGTGCGGATCGGTATCTGCAGAAGTTACCGACCACATCACCACAGAATAATTGCGATCCTTAGCATACTTAGCCAAACCATTATTCAAAACACCTCCCGGCGGACGGAAAAAAGTAGTCTTAACTCCCGTCGTTTCGTAAATAAGTTTTGCCGTGCGATCGATTTCATCAGCCACCGTCGCTGCATCCATCGGATCGTACCAGTGATGCCACGTATGATTGCCGATCGCGTGACCTGCCGCCACAACTTTTCGAGCAATTTCAGGAGAATTTTCGATAGATTTACCTATCCAAAAAAAGGTGGCTTTAACATCATTTTGCTGGAAAATATCGAGCATTTGTTCCGTCGTTTTCGGCCACGGCCCGTCATCAACCGTTAAAGCAATAACTTTCTCAGAATCTTTGACTTTTCCCTCAAAAACAGTTTTTCCCTGAAACTGTTCCGGCGGCACAAAAGTCAAAAGTTTTTCTTGCGATTCCAATACAGTGAGAAGTTTCTCAATTGTGCGATCGACATTCAACGCTGTGCGATCGTCCCCTACTTCCTTTGCTAGCGGATTTACCGTTAAAAATTGGTTGAGATTCTGCACCTGCACCTGAGCGGTTGCATGATTATTGCTTCCCTGTTGGTTTCCTGGCATCAGCGTACCGATGACAAAGCTAATCGCAGTCGCTGTTAGGGCGATCGCCACAAAACGCCATTTTTTTCGCAGTCTCTCAAACAGATGATTTCCGCTCACTTGAAATTCCTTTCACTCCACACTGCGGATAATGATAATGGGAATTCCAGGGAAAAAAACTAAATTTTTTATTATGTCTCAGCCGGGATTGACAGCGATCGAATGCGCGCCGACACAGACAAAACCGGCAAGAGTTAAGAGTTTCTTGAGTGCGCGCAGGTGGACTTTGTTTGTATCGCGGCGATTTCCGATCAAAAGATATCTCAAACATCCCTACAGAAGGCATCGCAGTCCCCGCCACGACTTCCGCCAAAGAAAACTGTTCCGCCAGCAAACCCTCAAAAAACCTCAGCACGGTTAATATCTGTGTGTAGTACAGTCTCACCATCGGATTTATTACGGGCTGCACCACCGGGTTATCAGCCTAATGTCTTGATTTTTGGTAACTCTGGGATGTAAAAGTGTTGGTTTGGGCGATCGACACCCATTGAAAAAACCCAATTTTAAAAAAAAGTTGTATTACCCCCTTGACAGTTTTGTAATACGCAATGTAGTATAAATGTACGGCGAAGGAGGAAGAGCTTAAAAGCCTTATTCCACAAGCAATACGAACCTTGAAAACCGAATAGAAAATTAATCGTGTCACATAATTGCGGACATCGGCGGTTTAGACTCCGGCAACAAAAGCCCGATCGGCTTGTAGTACGCGGAATCAACCGCCACCCGTCCAAACAGCAATTTCTTGAGGCTGTAGCTCAATTGGGAGAGCGTCGCTCTGTCACAGCGAAGGTAGCGGGATCGAAACCCGTCAGCCTCGTCTCCGTTTCCCGGAGTTGCGAGTAACAAATTATGAGTAACAAATTTATGAGTTTTGAATTAACAATTTTCTTTAACTCAAAACCCATAACTTAAAACTCAAAACTTTCAAAGTCCCGTAGGCAAATTGGTTTAAGCCGTCACCCTCTCAAGGTGAAAATTGCGAGTTCAAACCTCGTCGGGACTCCCAGGTTAGGTGGCTGAGTGGCTCAAAGCATCGGTCTGCAAAACCGAATTTCGCGGGTTCAAATCCCGCCCTAACCTCTGTTCTTACTAATTCGCAGGAGCAATCTCAAATCTCAAATCTCAAATAAATAGTGCTGTAGGCAAATGGTTTAAGCCGCTTGGTTTTCACCCAAGTGAATTGCGGGTTCAACTCCCGTCAGCACTTTGTGTGGGTCGTTGGCAGAATGGTTTTGCAGCCGCCTTTTAAGCGGATGGATCGAGGTTCAATTCCTTGGCGACCTACCAAATTTTCCATCTTGGGTTGGCCCTCCTATTGGTGTGGGTAGCTGTCTGTAAAACAGTAGCTTAAAGCGTTGCTGGTTCAATTCCAGCCCGACCCATTTGCAACTGTATTATGACTTATACAGAAAACCCAGTTTCTGAGAAAAATCTTGCATCTCTACGAGAGATATTAAGAGAGAAACCGGGTTTTTGACCCCTTGGGTAAGTCCTGTGTATTTAATATGCCGTTGCAATTTTGAGAATGAGTTGTAACTGGACAACAATTCAGTTTGCGCGACTGAACATTTGGGGGTTCAAATCCCTCCGTTCTCGCTGTGGAGAAGTGGCCGAGCGGCTTATGGCGCTTTCCTGCTAAGAAAGAGCGGTTTAACACCCGTCGTGGGTTCAAATCCTACCTTCTCCGTTTCCCCCCATAGCTCAGTTGGTAGAGCGCTTGTTTGAAGAACAAGAAGTCGTCAGTTCGATACTGACTTGGGGGATTGCGTTGCCTTATAGCTCAATGGTAGAGCAAGCGGTTGTTAACCGCTAGGTTGTAGGTTCGAGTCCTACTGAGGCAGCCATTTTTCAAATTGCCGGGTAGACAAATTGGTAAAGTCGCCTATCTCTGAAATAGGAGTTTATGTAGGTTCAAAGCCTACCCCGGCATCCAATTATTGGGAAGTCGCCTAATTGGCATGGCACCGCTCTTTGAAAGCGGACAAATGTAGGTTCAAGTCCTACCTTCCCAGTTCTGCTGCAAAAGCAGATCGATCGTACTCCTGTAGCCCAATTGGCAGAGGCCGCAATTTCAAGAATTGTGTTGTGTGAGTTCAAATCTCACCAGGAGTACCAAATTTTTAACTAAGTTTCTACTTGCTCCTGTGGCGGAATTGGCAGACGCGGCAGACTTAAAATCTGTTCTATTTTGATTGTGAGTTCGAGTCTCACCGGGAGCATGAACGGGATGTAATTCAGCGGCCAGAAGCCATGCTTTGGGAGCATGGAGTCGTTGGTTCAAATCCAACCATCCCGACTTTACCTCTGTGATGTAATTGGAAAACATCGCTCGCTTAGAACGAGTGTTTTGCTGGTTCGAGTCCAGTCAGGGGTATGAGGTTTTATTCAATCTCAAATCTCAAATTTCAAATCGGTTTTGCCCCTGTAGCCCAATCGGTAGAGGCGCTAGATTTAGGATCTAGTCAGTGCTGGTTCGATGCCAGTCAGGGGTATTTGGTGACATCGCGGGTGAAGTAGCCTGGGTAGGCTTGGAGGTCTCATAAGCCTCTTCATAGCAGGTTCAACTCCTGCCCCCGCCACCAAAAATGCAGGTGTGATGTAATTGGTAACATGAGGCTCTTGTAAAGCTTTCTTGCAGGTTCAAATCTCGCCATCTGCCATTAAC
This sequence comes from Microcoleus sp. B4-D4, assembly GCF_036705185.1. Classification (NCBI taxonomy): domain Bacteria; kingdom Bacillati; phylum Cyanobacteriota; class Cyanophyceae; order Oscillatoriales; family Microcoleaceae; genus Microcoleus; species Microcoleus sp. B4-D4. Next base: position 32,996 of record NZ_JAUBTX010000006.1, read on the forward strand.
AAAAAAACATGGGAGCGTAACTCAACTGGATAGAGTGTCGAGCTTCTACCTCGAATGTTGTGGGTTCAAGTCCTACCGCTCCTGCTGTCTGGGGTTCGTAGCTTAATTGGTAAAGCATCTAACTGGCTGTTAGAAAGATATCGGTTCAAATCCGATCGCAATCCACCACACCAATTTTAGATTTTAGATTTTAGATTTACTCGACAGGTGAATCTTTTAAGCTGGCTCATAGCTCAATTGGTAGAGCGCTTGCTTGGCACGCAAGAGGTTAGGAGTAGCCCTCGGGAAAGCTTCGCCTACGATGCTCCTTGATTCAACTGCGGTGTCTGAAGCCAAAGCGGTAGTGGCGCTGGTTTGTGGAACCAGTAATAGCGGGTTCAATTCCCGTCAGACACCCCTCGGAAGATGCCGCTAAATGGTTGGCAACCAGTCTTGAAAACTGGGGTACAGTTAACTGTAAGGGTTCGATTCCTTCATCTTCCTTTTAATTAACCACCGGAAGTCGAAAAGCGAGACACCGTGCTGATAACGCGGCGATAGGAGGGGCAGTACCTCCTCGGTGGATGGATTGGTTTATAATAAGTCTAAATTTAGTAGTTATTCCACCTAGAAGCCATGAGCATTCAAGTTCTCAAATTAGAATTAATTCAGTGGATCTTGTTATTAAAGGATAATCAAATTTTAAACGAAATCCAAAAACTGAAAGAAAAGTCACCTGAAAAGACTGATGTCCTCAAACCTCGTCAATTTGGCTGCGGAAAAGGAATTTTTACTTGCGTTGCGGATGATTTTGATGAAACGCCTCCAGGCTTTGAAGAATATATGTTGCCATGAAATATCTAATTGACACTCACATTCTAATTTGGTTTGTTGAAGGTAACGCTCGGCTTGATGAAGATGTGCGATCGCTGATTGCTAATCCTGTCAATGAAATCTATATCAGCCAAGCTAGTCTGTGGGAACTTACGATCAAAATCAGCATCGGTAAGTTATCTTTGTCTATTTCTGTGTCCGAGTTAGAAAAGTTTCTGATTAACCACGATTTTCAAATTCTAGAAACTAAGTTCATTTATTACTAGAAATTGCAAAATCTCCCTTTTTATCATCAAGATCCTTTCGATCACCTAATTATTTTTCAAGCCCAAGCAGAAGATTACACTATCATTACACATGACGATAGGTTCAAACAGTACGATGTAAAATTGTTGTAAAAAATAATTATCAAAATAAAGGTTAAACATGAGAAAACTAAAATATTACGTTGCTTCCACCGTTGATGGGTTTATTGCTCGCGAAGATGGCTCATTTGATTGTTTTCCTATGCAAGGAGAGCATTTTGCTGATTTGTTTGAGTTTTTTCCTGAAACTTTTCCGGCTCACGTTCAAAAGGCTCTCGGCATTGGTCCAGAGAACAAGCAGTTTGATGCTGTTTTGATGGGACGGAAAACCTATGAGGTAGGTCTAAATGTGGGTCTGACTAATCCTTATCCCAGCTTGAAACAGTATGTCTTTTCGCGCAGTATGGAAGCCAGTCCAGATAAGAATGTTAAACTCGTTTCAGACAATCCAGCTGCATTCGTTAAAGAATTGAAAAAGGAAGCGAGTCAAGATATCTGGCTGTGCGGCGGTGGCAATTTAGCTGCAACTCTTTTTTCTGAGATTGACGAGATGATTGTGAAGTTGAACCCGGTAGTGATTGGGGCGGGAATTCCTGTGTTTGGGAGGGCGATCGCACCGACGAATCTGGAATTGGTCGATCGCAAAATCTACAGCAACGGTTTCATGTTGCTTCACTATCGACTGAAGCATTAGCAATATAGAGTTTAGCTGTGGCAATTTCTGGGGGAAAAAAGGACTGAAGTCTTTACTAAAAAATGATTTTCTAGGAATTACAACGCAAAAACAGAAATTTTAAGGGTGGTTGGCAGAGCGGTATTGAATAAGGGCGCTCGTGTAAAATAAAGTTGTTCTTTAAGAAAATGCGTCGATTCTGCAATGAAAACGCTAGCTAAATGGTCTGTGGGCGACTATCACCGCATGATTGAAGCAGGGATTCTACGCGATCGCCCTGTGGAGTTGCTAGCCGGTGAAGTTTGCCAGATGAGTCCAGAAACCCCAATTCATTACAACACAACCAAACGAGGTACTAAATATCTCGAAGAACTACTCGCAGGTAAAGCTGATGTCCGCTTCAACGGGCCAATTACGCTATCAGACTCTGAACCAGAACCAGATATTGCGATCGTGCGATTGCCGGAGTCTGCTTACAACGATCGCCATCCCGAACCTCAAGATATCTTTTGGATTGTAGAGGTTGCTCAAACTAGCTTGAAGAAGGATTTAGAGTTGAAAGCCGCCATTTATGCCTCGGCACAAATTCAAGAATATTGGGTTTTAAATTTATCTGCTAAGCAAATCATCGTGTTTCGCTATCCTCAGAATGGCGAGTACGCTACAGAGCAAAAGATCGAGGCGGGAACAGTTATACCGCTGGCATTTCCCGACATTCGCGTATCCGTTGAGAGACTTTTCGGGTGATTGGGGCGATCGCCACAAATTTTTACGAAAACACTTGATTTTTCAGAATAGTTGTGTTATATTAGCTCCGATGCGGGAGTATAGCTCAGTTGGTTAGAGCAGGTGACTCTTAATCTCAAGGTCGAAGGTTCAAGTCCTTCTACTCCCATCCCAAATCCTTAACCTGAATCGAGCGAAACTCACGAGTGCAATCAACTGCTGTAGGGGTTGGATTACTGTGAGTATTTGCGTTTTGGGATTTTTAATGTCGATCGACCCGATCGCGCGATCGCCCAAGCTATTTTTAAATTGAATAACAACAGGAAATGGTGATTAGCTATGATAGCAAATCTCTCGGCGCGCTGCTATGGAGGCGATCGCGATTTAAGTGCGATCGTCGATTTGATCGATATTTGCGAAGCAGTCGATCGGCTCGATCAAAGCACTTCCATCTCGGAATTGCAACAAAAAATTAACGAACCGTCGCGAGATTTAGCGCGCGATATCCGCCTTTGGGAAGATGCCGAGGGCAAATTAATCGGTTTCGCCTCGTTGTCGATTTCGGAAACTGGAGAGCCAATCCAGGGTTTGCTGTCGTTTCGCATCCACCCCGACGCCCGATCCGGGGATGTGGAAGCGGTAGCCGTCGCTTGGGGCGAAACGCGGATGCGCGAAGTTGTAAAAGAGCGGGGCGCGCCTGTGAAGCTGCGATCCTGGGCTAGGGCACAGGATGCCGATCGCATTTCTGTGCTGGAAAGTTGCGGTTTTCGAGTCGATCGGCATTTTTGCCGCATGGCGCGATCGCTCTCGGAATCGATCGCACAACCCGAATTCCCAGAAGGTTTTGTGCTGCGTCTATTCCCCGGCGCGCAGGATTCGGAAGCTTGGGTAGAAATGTACAACCAATCGTTTATCGATCACTGGAACCACCGCGATTTAACAGTCGAAAAATTCAAATACGATTTAGCCCAACCCAATTATAGAAAAGATTTAGACTTGATTGCAGTTGCTGCTGACGAGACTTTTGCAGCTTTTTGTTATTGCGAAATTAGCCCGGAAGAGTGCGATCGCACAGGACGAAATGAAGGCTGGATTACTGTTCTCGGTACAAGGCGAGGTTTCCGCAAAATTGGATTGGGACGGGCTATGTTGCTGGCTGGTTTGCATCGACTGAAAGCTGCCGGTGTCGAGACTGCAATTATCGGCGTAGATGCTGCAAACCCTTCCGGTGCATTGCGACTTTATGAGTCAGCCGGCTTCCACAAAATTCGCGATAGCATTTTTTATGTAAAGGATGTTTGAGCGATTTGAGACTTGCGCGCAGGGTTTGAGAAACCGGGTTTCCAAGCGTCTCGCTGCCATGATTTCGGGCATTTGCGAAGCTGTACTGTTCGTCTGGGCCTTTGACACGATGCCGTACCAAGTCCAAGCAAACGGCAGCGAATTGATTGATTGGGAACGCGCATTCAAGCACATTAGACCTCTTGCAAAAGTCAAATTTACCCTCCGCAAGTCCCCCCTTATTAAGGGGAGAAACAAGAATAATCTTGCTCCCTCCCCTTAATAAGGGGAGGGTTGGGGTGGGGTGCTTTGGATTTTTGCAAGAGTTATATTAACGCAGGCGGCGGCACTAGCTGCGGTTGCGCGGTGGAAGCAATGCGACTTAAGAAGCAAGTTGTCGAGCAGTTCATTATGGTAACAGATGAAGGCGAAAATTCTGCACCTTATTTTGTTGATGCCGATAGGAATTACTGTCGCAGTTGGGGCGTAATTCTGAATGTGGTGTCAGAACAAGTTATGCTAGAGGGAATGCGTCAAAATCATCGACATTTGGCAGAAACAGAATGGTAATTTTCCGAGTGCAGTGCGATCGTCCCCGCTGGCGACAAATAATCGCGATCGAGGACGATCGCACTACTGTATAATTCCCATCTAACCATATTTAAGATTACTCCCAAACATCTCCCTCAATATCCTCAAGCGATAACTTTTTCCCGTTTTTCAATTCTTCTCTAGTTTGCTCGACAATTTCTAGTAACTCTGGATTGGCGATGGATGAAATTAACTTTGAATCAGCAGCAGCCAAAGCCTCGCGCAACTTTTCCGAAGTGAATGCGGGATATTTTTCTAATACCTGTTGTTCCGTCCATCCCGCCGCAAACAGCCCCAACAAGAATTCTACAGACAATCGAGTTTCTGGCGCTGCTGGTGGACTTGTTGAAGTTTTCCGGTTGGGATGAATGAGCTTTCGCCAGTCCATTTTTTTACTTAAACGATTTGGGAAGATTTCGTCGATTATACTGCAATTTGGGCACAGTATAAATACGGGTATCCCTAACTGATTCTGTAACACTCCCACCGAATATCGGAGGATTTTAGATTTTATATGAAATAATTGAATAATTGGGAATCACTTATGAGTTAAGGGTTTGAAGCTTTGCTAAACTTACATTTTTTGTAAACTGGTGTCATTTCCCGATTTGGCAATTAAATTGTTGTTACGATCGCACTGCAGCACTTTCTTGTAGACTACACTGATAGGGTGTTGACAAGGCGATTCCCTAGGGGATAAGCCCGCTTCACCACCTTTTTTTGTTCGTTGAAATACCAAATCGCGTTAGCGAAGCTTGCAGCAGAGGAGCGCGCGTTAACCTCAAGCCACCGTGCAACCGACAGTACAACTACTTTAACTTCTTAAAACTATGGGAAAAAAGTCAAAAACCCAAAAATCCCTGGTCAAAAAATCCAGTTTGCTCTTCCAGCGACTGCAAGAAGCTCTCGATCGAGGCAGTAAAATTTGGATTAAAACAAATAATAGTAGTTTCGGCGGCATTCCGATTAATTTGTTTGGAGAATTTATCGAACTTTTGGTAATTGTTCCCCCAAACGAACAGGGAGAAAATACTGATGCTTACGGACAAGTTACGTGGCTGATTCGACTCTCTGATATTATTGGACTCGCCTATCCTACTGAATACTGGTCAAAAGATAGATTAGAAAGTTTACTGCCACCCGATCCAGTTACTTCCGAAATAGGTGATTAACTGGGTAAGGTGCTTGTGGCGCACCCAAGTGGTTTGTAGTGAGAGCTTTAGTCATCAGATTATCATGACTAAAGTATTCACTACAAGCCTTTTTTTTGCATAACTGACTGGATATAATAGAGATATTTTTTAAGCTGTTTTGCGATCGGAAATATACATCCCTCCGACCGATTTTTATCAATTCAATTACTTGTTGCAAGCCGAAAGCTGCACTTTGCAGTTGCCGCCGTCTAGTTCGCTGCAACCAGCCAAAGCTTGAGCTTCTGCTGCTGATTTATCATCGCCCCAACCCGCGCCCGCTCCTCCTTTACCTACTGCGATCGCTCCACAGTTATTCGTATTAGATGTCAGGGGTTCGCAGTCGTTAGCCCCATCACTTTGCTGATTGCACGCGGCGACTGCTGCGTCTAGCGCTTCTTTCTCTGTAGCATGATCCCAACTAATACCCGTCGCGTCAGAAGTCGGAGAATAAGCAGTAGCTCCATGAGTATTTTCAGCTCGAACAACTGGGGCATAGCCCAAGATTGAAACTGTCAAAACTGTCACTCCAACCAACTTGAAAAAGAGATTTTGCAACATATTCGATTCAGAGCTTTACAAGATTTATCTTGACGATTGCTCACTATTATATTAGAATATTTATTGATGTCAAGAATCTTTAGAAAAATTAATACTCGATTAATTTAAAAGTCGTTAGTTGGAGTAGTTGAAGATAGATAATGGGCGGAGCGAAGCGGAGGGATGGGGCATCGGAAATAGTTAGTAGTTAGTAGTTAGTAGTTAGTAGTTAGTGGTTAGTGGTTACTTGTTAGTATTTGGTCAAATAACGAATTCCCAATTCCCAATTCCCAATTCCCAATTCCCAATTCCCAATTCCCAATTCCCAATTACTATAAGTATATTTTTTCACAAACAACTTTACAGAAGTTCCGAAGTAATGTCGCTGCTAAAAAACTTTTCGGTAACGGTTTGCGGCGCGGGCGCTTTGGGTGCGAATATTACAGAAAGTCTGGCGCGATCGGGCTTTTGCCAGTTAAGAGTCATCGATCGCGATCGCATCGAAGAGCGCAACCTTTCCACTCAACCTTATTATCGATCGGACATCGGCGCATTTAAAGCCAAAATTCTCGCCAACAACCCGTACCGCGCTTTATCCGTCAGCATTGACGCGCACTCCAAAGAATTGACACGCGCAAATGCCGATCGACTGCTTGCCAATAGCGCCGTCGCGATCGATACTTTTGATAACAGCGTCGGGCGGCAAGCAGTCAAAGATTACTGTACCAGAGTCTCCATTCCCTGCTTGCGCGTCCGATTAGCAGCCGATTACTCCGAAATAATTTGGAACCAACACTATCGGGTTCCTTCAGCAGCAAATGATCGCGTTTGCGATTACCCCCTGGCGAGAAACTTGGTAATGCTGACAGTTGCAGTCGCCTGCAAAGTAATTGTTACCTTTGCTGCTACCAAAGAGCAACAAAATTTAACTTGCACGATCGGAGATTTTGCAGTACAGCCACTTATATTGTAAAATGTCGGTTGATTGTTGCCAGAAACCCGGTCGAGATTGGACACCTCCATCCCAGAAACCCGGTTTATTACTCTCAAACAATCGTCAAACTTGCAGAAAACGCTTGAGAAAATTAACAGGGAAAGTATGGTTGGATCGCAGACTTTTTATTATTTACTAGCAGTTCTGGCTTTATTAGTTTTGACTGGTGCCAATGCAGCCAGTTATTCAGCGGGCGGCACTGTTTGTCCGACTAATGATTGCCACGAACCACAAGTTAGATTCCATAAAAGGATTTTGAAGCACGGATCGAGAGGGGCAGATGTCAAACAACTGCAAAAATTGTTGAACGCGCAGGGTGTGTGCCCAGAGCCGATCGCACTTGATGGCGTATTCGGCCCGACAACCCTAGATGGAGTGAAGAGATTTCAGCGGCAAGCCCACCTTCCTGTAGACGGAATTGTGGGAGGCAAAACTTGGGACAGACTGTTTGCTAGTTCCTAAGTTTAAGTACCGGAAAACAAAAGTTCCTAAGTCAGTGGATTTTAGATTTTAGATTTTAGATTTTAGATTTACTCGATAACAGATGAATCTGGAAGCTTAAACTCTGTAATCTAATTTTTTTTCTCGACCCTCGATAGCCTCGGAAAGCAAGTACCTGTGTTTGGTTGGAGTCATCTTTGGTAATAATTAATCCCTGGATTTGTAGTTGCACATCAAGTAGATTTTGTGCAACTAAAGATACCTACATTGCCATCAAGAATCAATCGCATATTAGATTGCTAATGAATGAAGTTTTAGATTTTTGGTTTGGTCGATCGCACTCTCCTGAGTTTGGCAAAGTCCACAAGAAATGGTTTGAAAAAGATGCGGATTTTGATGCCCAAGTGCGTTAGCGAAGCCCTCGAAGAGGATCGCACTTTCTGTCCCAATACGAACTAGCCGCCTCCGGCAAACTAGACTATTGGCAAGATTCCCCCAAAAACTGCCTAGCATTAATTGTACTGCTCGATCAGTTTCCGCGCAATATGTTTCGCGAAACGCCGAAAGCATTCGCCACTGACAGCAAAGCCTTAGCCGCCGCCCAACACGCTGTTAACAATAACTTCGATCGCGAATTGCTGCAAGTAGAAAAATGGTTTATTTACCTACCTTTTGAACATAGCGAAAACTTAGAACACCAGCACAAATCTGTGGAACTATTTCGCGAACTCTACGGCGAAACTGACAGAGATTCAATGATTGAATACGCAATCCGACATTTTAAAATAATCGAGCGTTTTGGCAGATTTCCCCACCGCAACCAGATTCTCGGACGCGAAACAACACCCGAAGAAGCAGAGTTTCTCAAACAACCAGGTTCGAGATTTTAAAGCGCGATTGCAAAACTTTTAGGTTATTTGCTCTACAAACTAGAAAATGCTATATTTATATCAAATCCGGTAGCATCCCAATTATAAAATCGAGTCAGATCAAATCCGCGCTTCATCGTCCTGTATTCATCTCTCTCTAGTCTTCCTCTGTGTTCTCTGCGGTCTCTGTGGTTAAATCATTCCGATGCCACCGGAAACGATATTAAGAGGAATATCTCACTGACTTTAAAGCAAAAAGCACAGACTGAAATTGATATAAAAAATAGCGATTTTCGGCTAACATTTAAAATTTCAAATCAAATTGGCTACTAAAATTATCATTTTACGAACTGTCGGATTTAAATCGCGAAACTGCGGAAGCAGATAGGTTATTAATTATTCAAAAAATTTCCGGTAAATCTCAACTTATATCGTTTCCGGTAGCATCGGAATGATTTAACCTTACTAGAACACAGAGTACACAGAGGGAGAGAATATATATCTGAATCATTCCGATGTTACCGGATTTGATATAAGTAAGGTTTGAAGCTGACTAAAAAATCAGATTCCCGACTTCTTGAAAAAGTCGGTATCTAATCGATCGCCCTTTTTTCACCCGCGATACTGAACCCGATAAATCCGGTTGTTCGCTTCCTCAGTAAACAGCAAACTCCCGTCAGGTAAAACCAGCAAACCAACCGGCCGCCCCCAAGTTTTCGGGCCAGAAGGATCGGTGAGAAAACCAGTCAAAAAATCCTCATAATAACCTTGAGGTCGTCCGGTAGCCGCATTAAAAGGTACAAACACAATTTTGTAACCAGTTCCTGCGTTGCGGTTCCAACTGCCGCGAAACGCCACAAACGCCCCGTTAAAAAATCTTTTGGGAAACGTTTTTCCGTCGTAAAACTGAAGTCCCAAAGCTGCCGAGTGCGCCTGAAACAGCACGTCTGGCATCAATGTTTTGGCCGCTAAATCAGGTCGATCGCTCTTGCCGTTTTTAGCGTGGCGCGGGTCGAGCAAATTCGGCTTAAAATAAGCGTAAGGCCAGCCGTAAAACTCGCCTTTACGAATTCTTGTCAAGTAATCCGGCACCAAATCATCTCCCAAACCGTCGCGTTCGTTGACTGTGGCGTAGAGTTGATTAGTTTTGGGGTGAAAATCCAATCCCACCGGATTTCGCAAACCGGAAGCAAATGTTTGCTGGTTTGTGCCGTCCAAATTCATCACTTGCACAGACGCCCTCGGCAGCGGTTCGGAGTTGGCATTAGACTGGGAACCAACTGATACAAACAACTGGCGGTTGTCTGGGGAAGCGACAACGTTTCGCGTCCAGTGTTGGTTGTAGCCACCGCCCGGTAAATCGGCAATTTTTTGCCCTGTTCCAGTTAATTGTTCCTGCCCTTTTGTGTAGGGAAACCGGCGGACTTCGGCGGTGTTTCCTAGGAAAAAATAGCGATCGGCAAAAGCCATGCCAAAGGGAATATTTAAATTATTTTGGGCGCTAGCAAAAGTCTTGCGAACCTCAGCAACACCGTCGCCGTTACCATCCCGCAACAGCGTAATCCGATTCTGCCGGGTTTCTGTTACCAAAACATCCCCAGTCGGTGTCAAAGCCAGCCATCGGGGAGCGTCTAAATTGTCAGCAAACACGTTGACGACAAAGCCCGGAGGCACTCGCAGCACTGGCGATGGGGGAATCGGTATTACTTGAGGAGGTTTCGAGGCGCTTTCGGTGGCTCCTGGCTGCGGCAAAGAATTTGCCACAATGCCGATCGGCTGCGGGGAAAGCGGTTTGGTCGGTACAATTTGATTTGTCCGACCATTTGTCAGCGGTGCAGGGGAGGGAATTTGCGACAGCGGATTTTGCTGGGGAACAGGAGTGGCTGTGGCATCTGTAGCTCGATCGCACCCAATCAACGGCAGCAGCAGAATTAGCAACAGGAAACGCAGGTAAGACATAGCAGCGATTTCTCCACAATTGCTCGACAATTCTTTGATTCTAATTGCTATTAAACAGCGAAGCCACCGCGCGCGGTGACTTAATTCCGTTTAAAAACCTAGCTCTACCAAAGTCCTCTCACAGGAGCCGGACGGGGAGCCGGAATCGGACGGGGAGCCGGAATCGGAGCGGGAGCCGGACGGGGTACCGGACGGGGAGCGGGAGCCGGAAGCATTGGTGGCGGTTCAGGGGCCGGACGCGGTGCTGGGATGGCGGGACGAACAACCGTTGTAGCTACCACCTTGTAGTCGGAGATCACGGCGATATTTTGCACCATATCTCCGGCTACCAAAACTCTGACTTTCATTCCCGGTACGAGGCCAATAATTTTCAGGACGCATTTTTGAATCCTGAGAGTCCTGTACCGTGCATTTTCGGGGCTAATTGTTACTACGTCGCCGACAATACTTTTGACAAAACCGGTCAGGGTTTGAGTGTTTGCTGTTGTGGTGGTCTGCGTTTGGGCTATTTGAGTTGCAGGGTTAGCCATCGCCGGATGCACTGAGACAGCCGAAATTAGCACCGACAGGGTTGCACCTGTCAATAATTTGATTTTCTGAAGACGCATTGAAACCTCACATTAACTACTATTCTGGGTTGGGTTTGCTTTCGCTGCGCGAAAATCCCAACCTCTACACCTAATCCAGTTTAATCCCCGGAGTAGGAAATTTATAACAATATTACAAAAGATTATCGAATAACTTATTAGCGACTGAATTTTATATCAAAAGTTCCCGATTTACCATAAGTTCAGCACTTGGGATCTCTCTTTGTGCAGGCGTGATATATTGAGTTTGTTCGATCGACCATTTCCGTTTTTTTAGGCCCACCTAACTGTCGCTCCCGGGCGGGAAAATCGGCAAAAAGACAGATTGCGCTTGCCGGATTCAGCAGTGCCACAGTTTTAATTGTCGATCGCCAGTCTGCCACAGCTAAAAAATCAAAATTAGTCCCAGGTAAAATTAAATCATGGGTTTGCAGGATTTACGCATCATAATTATGTCCGGCAGCTCGATCGCAAAAACAGTTCGTAGTACGGACTTTACTTTGTCCTAAATTGCGGACTAAAGTTCGCATCCCATCTGAGGACTAAATTCCTCACTACAAACCTTTGCTGTTACCGTTAAACAAGTTATAATTTGTGAAATGGAAACAAAAGATTGGGGCGAATTTACAGTCAAAAATTCAGCTCGAAAATTTGCATATCGGGTGCAGTTGGCGGATAATTGGATAGCAGCTTTGTAGCAAGTTCTAGTGAGGAGTTCAGCGAACAAAAAATGGTAAACAGCAAATTTTTATTTAACAAGTTAATTGTGCTGAGTTTGAGTGCGGCGGCGCTGTCTGTAGCCTTACAGCAGCAGGCGACTGCCCAATCTGTTGCAAATCCAAGCAATAGTGCCGCCACTGAGCGATCAAAATCTGAGGTAAAATTGCCGAATCTCGCAGCCCCAGAACTGCCGCCCCTGGGCGAATCTTTGCAGTTTATTCCCCAGGAACCAAAGGCTGTAGAAAATCCCGTTGAGGAAGTCCGTTTAGTGCTGAGATTGCGAGAACGCCGCGTCTATGTTTACCGCAAAAATAAGGTGCAAGCGAGTTTCCCGGTTGCTGTCGGGAAACAGGGCTGGGAAACTCCCACGGGCAGCTTTAAAGTCATGCAAATGATTAAAGATCCTGTTTGGGAACATCCTTGGACGGGAGAACTTGTACCCGCAGGGCCCGACAATCCGCTGGGGAGTAGGTGGATCGGGTTTTGGACTGATGGTAAGAATGTGATCGGTTTTCACGGGACTCCGACTCTAGAGTCGATCGGGCGAGCGGCTTCTCACGGTTGTGTCAGAATGTTCGATAAAGATGCCCAAGCTTTATTTGAGAAAGTCGCAGTTGGTACGTCTGTGATTGTTGAGAAGTAATCGTAGTTTCCGTAGGGGCGGTGCCAAGAGTGCCCGCCCTGATTTTTCAACATTACGAATATCAAATAGATTGCTGGTATTTTTCCAGCAATTCTGGGATGTAATCGTAGCCATCAACGCCGATCGCCGGAATGATCTTCGATCGGCTTTTGGCCAAAGATTCTTTAAAAGCTTCAGAACCCATTTGTCCCCGCAAAATTGTCAGCAAACCAGCCGATTGCCGCCACTCTACCGCCCCAATTTGCTCCAAAGTATACATCCCCAAACAGCCAGCAAATATCGCTTGTTCTAGTTCATTCAAGCTGTAATAAGCTTGAGCCAAATAAGCTAAATTCAGACCTTGCAAATACAAATCGCCCGAAAATTGGGCAGCTTGCCAACCTTCAATCAAATACTCGATCGCACCTGCGGGATTTTCCAGAGCAATTTTAGCAATTCCGAGGCTGCTAGAGCAAAAAGCTTGACTTTGGCGATCGCCCAATTTTTCCGACAACAACAAACCTTGCTCCAAATAGCCGATCGCACTTTCATAAACCTCCGGTTCCACCTCCTCCAACTGCCGCGCCTGAAACACTTCGCTGTAGCCCAAATTAGCCAAGGCATTTGCCTCACCTTGCCGCTCTCCCGCTTGTCGTGCCATAATTAAAGCCCGCTGGCTGTAATTAATCGCTTCCTGATAATTTTTTTGAGCAACATAGTTGCGGCTGATGTGATTGAGATTAGCAACTTCGCAAGCTTTGTCTCCTTCGAGGCGGGCAATTTCCAGCGATTGTTTGTGCAGCAAGATCGATCGCTCGTAAGCCCCCGCCGCCTGCATCGAATAACCCAAAAGCGTCAGAATCCGAGCTTTCGCTTGAGTACCTTCAACACGGCGCAGCGGTTCATCTAAATAATCCAAAGTATGGCGCAGAGCTTTACCGTCAAACGAAGCAAAAATTCCCCCGTAAAGCGGAAAGTATTCCCGCACAGAAAAAGCCCGCAAAATTTGCAAAGTTACTTGAAAACAAGCATTAGCCAACTGTTCCCCGCTCTTAGTAGAATTATTAAACCCACTAGCTAGCTGGCTCCAAATTACCGCAAAAGTAATGTAAGTAGAAATTGAAGCTTTTGTGGATACTTTGGAATCATAAACTTGCTTGTCAAACCATGTCGCCAAAGCCCGTTGCAAACACTGCAAAATAATCGCCAATTCCACCAATGTACCTATTTCTACAGTAGATTGCTTGGCTGCAAATTCAACTATAGATTCACCGATTGAAATAGTCTGCAAAAGAGCATGAGGCAAAGGACTGTTAACCTTTTTCGCCCAAAAAGCCCAAGGCCCATTTTGTTCGGGACTGCCAGCGAATCCTAGCTGCTGCGGCTGATAAATCCAACCGACGAGTTCCGGTTCCAACCGCTGCCAAGATTCTAAACCTTTGGCAATACCGGCGGTAATTTGCTGCAAATCTCGCTCGGTTTCGGGATTAGTTGTTTGCAGCATTTGTTGGTGCAGGGATTTTGCTAATTGCTGCAATTGAGCGAGAGTCAGCGGATGTTCTTTATTGGGATCGATTACTTGCAATATTGCCAGGAGACGGCCGTTTGATTCGGCGGTAAGGATTTGTTGGATGGATGATGCGATTTCGCGATCGACGCGGTTATCTTTCTGCCAGCGTTCCCATTCTCCTTGGATGGTTTTTAGCGCTCTGAGGCTGCGATTTGCCTTTGCTTGTTTGATTTCGTCTTTTTCGTTTCTTAGCAGGTTGTCGGTAGCGTCAAGGCGTTCGCCAAAACAGCGTTCAAAGATTTCGCCGGTGCCGGTGCTAATGTCTTCCACCAGCATTTGATAAACTTGTTCTTTAGAGCGAATTTGACCTTTGAGGGTGATTTCGACAATTTTATCGATCAGTGCTAGGTAGCGATCGCGCAATGAGGTAGATTCTGGCATAATTTATTTTTAGTTAATAAGTTTTTATTGAGACAGCAGGAAGTATTGCAGGCTGCTACTTCATTTTACAGCTCGTCTGGATTAATGCCCATTGCTCGCAGGCGATCGGCCAATTGATTGGCTCGCTGTCTTTCTGATTCAGCCCGCTGTCTTTCCGATTCAGCCCGCTGTCTTTCAATTTCAGCTTGCTGCCTTTCAATTTCAGCTCGTTGGCTTTCCAATTGAGCTCGCTGTCTTTCAAATTCTTCAGGAGTCAGAACCAAATTCCCATTAATATCGTACCAGCGCAGCCACAACCTTTCATTTTGCAGGAAAGCACCTTCCCACAAACCCAAACTTAACTGTATTTCTGGTATCCAGAATCGAGAACCTGTTAACAATTGTTCGCGGTAACGGTTGCCAATTAAGCGAAATACTCTCAATTGGTTGTTGTATTTGCTAAACACAAAATAATAGGGAATCTGCAAAATTCTTTCGTAAACCTGCCACTTAGTCGGCGGCTTGTTTGGTGCAGATTCTGTCAGCCCCAAATCTTCATCTTCCGTACCGGGTGACAGAAATTCGATCGCAATTAAAGGATTGACTGCTTCGTCCCAAATCACGTAACTTTGGCGCAAGTCTCTGTCTCGGTAAAATCTCGAAACGCCCACCACTAAGTACCAATCTGGTCTTTTGTACCAATTGAGATGGTTGGAGTCGTAGTATAGATTGAGATTGCTGGCAGAAAATACGCGATCGGGCGGATAATGGGGGGGAATGCAGCTATCGCACAAAAGTTGTGCTTGCCATCGGTGATATACGTCAGGCAAACCGGGTTCCTCCGGGTCTTCACTGGGTAGATCGTACATCGTCGGCAGCACTTTTGTTGGGGAAGATTGCGAATCTGGTACGTGCATCGTCATAAGATTGCCCTGGCGAAACGGCTGAAGGAGATTGAGGCGGTACGGCATTGCAGACATTATAGCGGTTTTCCATTTCTGCTGAGTGCTGCCAATGGCGATCGCGCGATCGGGAAATCTCGAATTTAGGGCGACAATCGTATCTTCCCAAACCAACCAAAATTTATTTACGTGTAACTTTTGCTGGGAATTTGGATATATGAATCCGGCATTTCATTCTGCTGGTGAATAGCAAAGAAGCGGCGCTCAATTTCTTTAAGCACTGCTGCATCATAATAAATCATGCCACAATCAATACAAATCTCAACGGGCGTGTTAGGAACTAGCAAGTATTTACCTTGATGGCTGTAAAGGTAATTGATTTTACGTTCTTCGTAACTGTTGCTACCGCAGGTATTGCATCGGATTTCTCGCATTAGTTTATCCTCATTATCCCGGATTTCGGATTCTCAATCGACCTAATTCATTAGACAAGCTTGAATATCTTCTCTTTCTAGCCACGAATAGCATTCTAAAATCGTTTCAGGAGTGTCGCCAGCCGCTAACATTCCTAGAATATGCTCAACTGCCAGTCGGCGACCCCGGATAATCGGTTTGCCGTTAAATATTTTGGGGTTTACGGTGATTCGTTCTAAAAGTTTTTGAGCATCCATAATTTGAGGCATAATTAGATAATCACTATTCTATCATATTTGATGATTGGCGAACCACTTACCTTATCACAAACTAATCCCGTCTTAGAAGCCCAAGGATTAACTCGCCGCTTTGGCGGTTTAGTGGCTGTAAATGACGTATCTTTCACAGTTCAAAAACACGAAATTTTTGGATTGATCGGCCCTAACGGCGCTGGCAAGACTACTCTGTTTAATGTAATGACTGGACTGATACCTGCCTCTAGTGGCAATCTGATTTATCAAGACGAAAATATTTCTAAATTGCGGCCTTATCAAATTGCGAATAAAGGTATTGCCAGAACATTTCAAAATATTAGGTTGTTTGGCGAACTTTCTGTGTTGGATAATGTGGCGATCGCCCGACACATCCACAGCCGATCGCAAAATCCGGTATTATCGCTACTATCGGGGATTTTAGCCTTACCAGAGTCTAACGCAATGGAGCGCCAAACCCAGCGGAAAGCGCGGGAATTGTTGGATTTGGTCGGATTGGGCGATCGCGTGGCCGAACCAGCCAAAAACCTGCCCTACGGCGACCAGAGGCGCTTAGAAATTGCCCGCGCCTTAGCCCTAGAACCGACAGTATTGCTGTTAGATGAACCGGCGGCGGGGATGAATCCCAATGAAAAGCAAAAGTTAAGCGATTTTATCCGCGAAGTGCGGGAACAATTCAATTTAACTGTAATATTGATCGAGCATCACGTACCCCTAGTTATGGGATTGTGCGATCGCATTGCTGTTTTGAATTTTGGTCAGCTTATTGCTTTGGGCGAACCTGCTGTCGTCAGGAATAATCCTGCTGTGATTGAGGCTTATTTAGGAGATGAAAAATAACTCAGAAAACCCGGCGATTGGAAGCAAAATAACCCGGCGATTGGAAATCGCGTCTACACAAACAATGTCCGCCTGCGCGGACTAAGAGTAATAGTTAGTATTAAATAGACCTCTCGCATAATTCACTGGTTCCCAGGCTCTGCCTGGGAACCGATATCTAGAGGCTCTGCCTCGTTTAGTAACAGAAAAAATCGAGGCAGAGCCAAAGCATCTGCGTTACCAGGCAGAGCCTGGGAACGAGTAAGATTATCAACAAATCAAGTTACAAAAAATGCACATAACCCCACCAAAAACTACCGAAAATATCCTCTTAGAACTCAAAAACCTCTGCGTAAACTACGGCGGAATTCAAGCCCTACAAAATATTGATCTGACAATTAATGCAGGCGAAGTTGTCAGCCTCATCGGTGCTAACGGTGCGGGGAAAAGCACCGCCCTGAGAGCAATTTCTAAAATAGTTAATTTGCGCCAAGGACAAATTATCTATAACGGCCGCGATATCAGCCGCCGCCAAGCCCACGAAGTTGTGAAATTGGGAATCGCCCACAGTCCAGAAGGAAGGCGGGTTTTGGCGCAGCAAACGGTGTTGGCTAACTTGGAATTGGGGGCTTACGTGCGATCGGACTTTGCGGCCGTCAAAGCCGATTTAGCCCGCCAATTCGAGATATTTCCGCGCTTAGCAGAAAGGCGCACTCAACTAGCTGGAACCCTTAGCGGTGGGGAACAGCAAATGCTGGCGATCGCCCGCGCTCTGATGTCGCGCCCCAAACTGCTATTATTAGACGAACCCAGTTTAGGCTTAGCACCGGCGATCGTCAAAGAAATTTTCACAATTATTCAAAACCTGCGCTCCACGGGCGTTACAATTCTCTTGGTAGAACAAAACGCGAATTTAGCACTGCAAATTGCCGATCGGGCTTACGTACTAGAAGCTGGTAAAATCACCCTCACCGGTATAGGATTGGACTTGCTAAACGACGAGCGAATCAGGAGCGCATATTTAGGTTGACTTGGTTAATCTTTGGAATTCTCACCGCTTTTTTTGAAGCAATAAAAGACGTTTTAAGCAAGCAAAACCTGAAAAAAAACGATGAATATGTAGTAGCTTGGTCGCTAGCATCTTTTTCAGCCGTCTTTTTAACTCCCTTTCTATTTTTCATAGAAATACCCCAATTAAATCCGCAACTAAACCCGCAATTTTGGATAGCTTTGTCAATCGGAGGAAGCATCAACGCAGTCACAGTTATCCTCTACATAAAAGCCATCAAACTCTCGGACTTATCCCTCACCGTCCCGTTAGTAGCTTTGACACCCTTATTCATGCTGCTAACCTCACCGTTAATTGTCGGCGAATATCCCAATTTTTTTGATTATATCGGAATTTTTCTCATAGTCACAGGCTCCTATCTATTAAACATTAAAGAAAAATCTCAAGGATACCTAGCGCCCTTCAAAGCATTGCTGCACCAGCCAGGGCCAAAATTAATGTTAATCGTAGCATTTCTCTGGAGTATCACCTCAAACTTTGATAAAATAGGCGTGCAGAACTCCTCCCCAATTTTTTGGTTGTTCTCTTTATTTACGACTATGAGTCTTTTATTGCTACCAGTTTTACTCAACAAAACCCCTAACCCCAGCCGCAAAATCATGCAGCAATTACCAATGCTAGCAACAATGGGTTTTGTCAATGCTTTAGGAGTCATTTTTCAGATGCAAGCTTTAACAATGACTTTAGTCGTGCAAGTAATAGCAGTTAAACGTACCAGCGTATTAATGGGTGTACTGTTCGGTCATTTCATTTTCAAAGAAAAAGATATCCAGCAAAGATTGTTAGGAGCTGCTATCATGATTGTGGGAGTTTTCTTTATCACATTATGACTTTTATATGTTCGTAGTGCGGACTTCAGTCCGCTCCAAATACGATAACTAAAGTCCTCACTACAAACATCTTTTTTCGTGTAATACTTAAGTAAGAGCTTTTGTCTCTAAAAATTGTAAAAATTTAACTTATTATAGAGGAAAAAATAATGCACAAAATAGCAGCCACACCCGGAGGTTGGAACCCTCAAGCAGAAGGAGTAATTTTTATTCAACAAACCCCAGCACCAATCGTATTTATTAGTGCTGCTGACACCGACATTCAAACACTCGCGGCCGCCTCCTCCAAAATGCCGCCAGAATTCCCCAAAGTGCGCGCCGTAAACTTGCTTCAGTTACAGCAACAATTAACCATAGATACCTATGCAGAGGAAATTTTAGAACAGGCGGAGGTGATAATTTTAAGGCTATTAGGCGGGCGTTCCTATTGGTCTTACGGATTAGAAATTCTGCGGGAAACGGCGCAGAAAACTAATGCAGCATTGATTGTGATGCCCGGTGAAAACAGTCCAGATCCCGATTTAATCAGCCATTCCAATGTATCGCTGTCAGCAGTCGATAGACTGTGGCGCTACTTCACCGAAGGCGGAGTCCAAAATTTTGTTAACGCCCTCAAATTTACTGCTGATACTTGTCTGAAAACTGCTTACAATCCGCCTCTTCCTCAAACAGTTTCCCGCGTCGGAATTTACGATTGGCGGGGAGGTGGTGAAGCCTGTTTAGAGATTTTACAACCAGATGCAGAACCCCCTAAATCCCCCTTATTAAGGGAGACTTTGACACAAGATGCAGAACCCCCCTTATTAAGGGGGACTTTGACAAATTCTTGCTCCCCCCTTATTAAGGGGGGCTGGGGGGGATCTCCAGATTTACCATCACAAACTAAAGTCGGAATTTTATTTTATCGGGCTCATTACTTATCAGGAAATCTCGCACCTATTGATGCACTTTGTCAAGCTTTAACAGAGCGAAACTTAGTGCCAGTTCCCGTGTTTGTATCTTCGCTGCGAGAACCAGATTTGCAAATAGAATTGCTGCAATATTTCCAGCCAAAAGACTCAGAAAAAATTCAATTATTGCTAAACACCACAAGTTTTGCAGTCTCCGGTTTCAGCAGCCCTGAACCGGAACAAAACAGTTTAAAATCCTTAGACATTCCCGTATTGCAAGCAATCTTCAGCGGTGGCGGTTTGGAACAGTGGGAAACACAATTACAAGGACTTTCGCCCCGCGATGTGGCGATGAATGTAGCATTGCCCGAAGTAGACGGAAAAATCATTACTAGGGCTGTTTCTTTTAAAGCTGTACAGACTTGGAACGATGAATTAGAAACAGATGTGGTAGGCTATGTCGCAGCGGACGATCGCATTTCATTTGTAGCAGATTTAACCGCGAATTGGGTGAAAATGAAACAAACCCCAGCCGCCAACAGACGCATTGCCATAATTCTCGCCAACTATCCCACTCGCAACGCCCGCTTAGCCAACGGCGTAGGCTTAGATACGCCCGCTAGCTGTGTCGAAATCCTCAAAGCTATGCAGCAAGCTGGCTATCAAATTGAAAATATCCCCGCTAGCGGCAACGAGTTAATTGAACTGTTGACTTCTGGCGTAACAAATGACCCGGAAGGACGCGAATTACAGCCTGTTCGTCAATCTTTGGATTTAGCAGAATATCAAAAATACTTTGCTACTTTACCGCCGGAAGTACAGGAGGGAATTTGTCAAAGATGGGGGCTTCCGGGAAGCTATGCACAAGATTTTATAAGTAACAATAACTCTTTCCCGATTCCAGGAATTCAATTCGGCAATGTATTTGTGGGAATTCAACCATCGCGGGGATACGAACTAGACCCAGCCTTAAACTATCACGCCCCAGATTTGGAACCTACCCACAATTATCTAGCTTACTATTACTGGTTGCGAGAAAAATTAGGAATTGATGCGATAATTCATGCGGGAAAACACGGCAATTTAGAATGGCTTCCCGGTAAAAGTATCGCCTTGTCTAACAAATGTTATCCCGAAGTAGCATTAGGCGCGATGCCGAATTTTTATCCCTTCATTGTCAACGATCCGGGGGAAGGTTCCCAGGCAAAAAGACGATCGCAAGCGGTGATAATCGACCACCTGACCCCGCCGATGACTCGCGCCGAACTTTACGGGCCCTTGCAGCAATTAGAAGCCTTAATCGACGAATATTGCGAAGCCCAAAGCTTAGATCCGTCTAGATTACCGATGATTCGCGATCGCATTGTAGCCCTCACCAACCAGGAAAACTTAGATAAAGACTTAGGAATCCAGCTAAATAAATCCGAATTTACCGAATTTATCACCCGTACCGACGGCTATCTTTGCGAACTAAAAGAATCGCAAATTCGCGACGGATTGCACATTTTCGGGCAGTGTCCTGAAGGTAGACAGTTGAGAGATTTGATAATTGCGATCGCCCGCCATCCCACCAACGCGCGATCGGGCTTAACCCGCGCCCTAGCTGAAGACTCAGGCTACGATTTCGACCCCTTAACTGCCGATCCAACGTCGATAATTCAGAACCGTACAGCGGGCGATTTAACAGCAGAACTCGAAGAAACAGCCGCTGAATTAGTAGATAATTTAATCGAAAATATCCGCGTTTCTCCGCGCTTATCTGCCGTTGCCAATCCAGAAATTGGAGAAGCAACCAAACTAGAATTAGACTGGATCGAAAACTATCTTTTGCCTTCACTCCTCCAAACAAACCAAGAAATTACTAACCTGTTGGGCGGACTAGATGGGCGGCACATCCCCAGCGGCGCATCCGGCGCGCCCACTCGCGGCAGACCCGATGTATTGCCCACCGGTCGCAATTTTTACTCAGTAGATATCCGCGCTATTCCCACAGAAACCGCTTGGAGAGTTGGCAGAGTTGCTGCTGAAACTTTAATCGAAAGATACACCCAAGAAAACGGCGAATATCCCAAAACTTTGGGTTTGTCAGTGTGGGGAACATCCACCATGCGGACAGGGGGAGACGACATTGCAGAAGCACTAGCATTGCTAGGAGTTCAGCCAATTTGGGATGGGCCTTCGCGCCGGGTTGTAGATTTTGAAATATTGCCTGTTGCTGTTTTGGGGCGGCCGCGCGTTGATGTTACTTTGCGAATTTCTGGGTTTTTCCGCGATGCTTTTTTTAATTTAATTGATTTGTTTGACAGTGCGGTAAAAGCTGTGGCAAATTTAGAAGAACCTGCCGAAGATAATCCTTTAGCAGCGCAAGTTAAACAAGAGATTTTGGATTGGGAAGCGGCGGGTTTGAGTCGAGAAGATGCAGAAGTGCGATCGCAATTTCGAGTCTTTGGTTCAAAACCGGGGGCTTACGGCGCGGGACTTCAAGGCATAATTGAAGCTCAAAACTGGACAGGCGACGGCGATTTAGCAAAAGCTTACATTAATTGGAGTAGTTACGCCTATACAAGTACCCCAGCCGGGGCGGGCACGCACCATTCACCGCCCCTACAAGGGGGGGCTAATTCCCATACCCCCCCAACCCCCCCTTATCAAGGGGGGGCTAAATCCAACTCTTGTCCCCCCCCTTACCAAGGGGGGGCTAGGGGGGGTGAATTTACCGGGCGTGAATGGGGATGTTGTGCACCCGAAGCATTTGAAAAACGCCTCGGCGAAATGCAAATAGTTCTGCAAAACCAAGACAACCGCGAACACGACATCCTCGACTCCGACGATTATTATCAATTCCAAGGGGGAATGACTGCCGCAATTCGCAATTTGCAAGGCAAAAATCCTGAAACTTATTTCGGCGATAATTCGATTCCCGAAAATCCGAAAGTGCGAAAACTGAAAGAAGAAATAGCGCGGGTTTATCGCAGCAGGGCGGTAAATCCGAAATGGATTGAAGGGGCGATGCGCCACGGTTATAAAGGTGCTTTTGAAATTGCTGCAACGGTGGATTTTTTGTTTGCTTACGATGCGACGGCAAATTGTGTAGAAGATTTTATGTATGAAGGAATTGCAGAGGCTTACATTTTTGATGAAAAAGTGCAGGGATTTATTCAGGAAAATAATCCTTGGGCGCTGCGAGATATGGCGGAGAGATTGCTAGAAGCTCGCCAGCGGGGATTGTGGCAGAGTGCTAATCAGGATACATTGGATAAATTGCGATCGATCGCCCTGCAAGCCGAAGCCGTCATCGAATCTCATACTGGTTTCTAGTCTGAACGGAGAAATGATAGAATATAGTTAATATGCGAGGAATCCATGTTGCGCGATCTCACCATCCAAAATTATCGCTGTTTTAAAGATTTTCATATCGACGACCTAGCTAGGGTTAATCTGATAGTCGGTCAGAACAATAGCGGTAAAACTACTTTTTTGGAAGCCATTTATTTATTAGTTAATGAAGGAAACATTCAGTTTTTACTTGAGGTGCTAAATAGCCGAGGTGAACTAACAGTCGAGCCTTCTAGACAAAGAAATGGCGAAGTCGTTTCTCAGCGTCATTATCAGACTTTACATCTTTTTTACGGTCATCAACTTAATAACTTCGGTGGGGCTATTCATATCCGCTCTACAAAAGAGGAGCCACTCTCATTAAAAATTCAGCCTAATCCTATTGACCAGCAACTTACACTTCCTGGATTAGAGGATTTAGTTTTAGGTGGAGATTTGTTCGGTGAGCTAGTTGTTTCATACGGACAGTATAGCAAAATAAGAATTCCTATCCGTACTGATGGAACTATAGGCGATTCGCGTTACTTGCGGTTGGGCAACACATCTAAGTTAGTTTTTCCTAGAGGGAGCAGCAATCAAAATTATTTTCTGACAACCACTAATATCAGCTTTGCGCGACTGTCTGTACTGTGGGATAGAATAACACTCACACCGAAAGAACAAAGTGTAGTAGAAGCATTGCAAATTCTGGAGCCGGATGTGGAACGGATTAGTTTCACGAGTCGCCAGACTTCTAATAGTGGTATTTTGCTTAAACTTCGGGGCGAGCCTCACCCAGTTCCTCTAGGCAGTATGGGAGATGGTATGCGACGAATTATTAATATAGCAATGGCAGCCGTATCATCAGAAAATGGTTTTTTGCTAGTCGATGAAATTGATACAGGTCTTTACTATCAAACCCAAACTGATATGTGGCGATTGATATTTGAAACAGCAAAGCGACTGAACGTTCAAGTGTTTGCAACTACCCACAGTTGGGATTGCATAGCGGCATTTCAAGAAGCCTTAGACAACTCAGAAGATAGTTCGGTTGGCAAATTATTTCGCTTGAGCCGGCGCGGTGAGGATATCCGTGCAGTTGAATACACTCCCGATGAATTGTCCGTTGCAGTGCGCCAAAGTATCGAGGTGCGCTGATGCCAAAAGCACGAAAACCCCCTCAACCAAAACCTCAACAGTTATTGGTAGAAGGTAAGAACGACAGACACGTAATCTGGGCTTTGTGCCAGCAATGTCAACTACCAGAAACATTTTCCGTCGAAGTACCTCAAGAAGAAGGTACAGAAGGAGTTGAAGCGCTGCTCAATGGCTTGCCAGAAAGATTGAAAGCAGAGAATTTACGCACGTTGGGAATTGTGGTTGATGCCGATCGCAATTTAAGTGCGCGGTGGCAATCGATTAAAGATAAACTGAGTTCGATCGGCTATCGAGACATCCCCCAATCTCCCCCTCCCGAAGGCTGGGTTTACGCACCTTCAGATCCCTACTTGCCTCGCGTCGGAGTTTGGTTGATGCCAGACAATCAACTTCCTGGAATGTTAGAAGATTTTGTCGCCTATCTAATCCCCCCCGGTGACATCCTGCATCCGAAAGCCGAAGCAATTTTACAAGACATCGAACAAGCAGGACTTAACCGCTACACTTTAATTCATCGTCCCAAAGTGCTAATCCACACTTGGCTGGCATGGCAAAAAACGCCGGCAATGCCGATGGGACAAGCAATAACAGCGCAGGTACTCAACTGCGATTGCCCGATCGCCTTAATTTTTATTAAATGGTTAAAACATCTGTTTGAGTGAGCTAATTGCTTCATCCGCCGGATAATTAGTAATATCTATTAATGTTTCGCCAACGGTGAAAGCTGTATGATTCGCCGCTATATTGCTACCCTGACCACTAACATCTTAAAACTTACCTGCGCCGGCGCAACCGCGATCGCCCTAACAGCCGGATGTTCGCAACCCAACCAGCCCAACAGCCCTGGGGCATCTAACACCATCGAACCGGCAGCCCTAGAAGAGCCGCCAACCTCTGTGTTGGCTCGAAACCCCAACAAAACCCAAAAATCCCTCAGCGCTTCTTCCTGCACCCAAAACGACCCATTTGCCGAGTCAATTAGCTTTGCCACCCAAGCTTCTAATTTGGCTCAATCAGCCAATTCCAAAGAAGACTGGGACGAAGTAGCAGCCCTGTGGGTGCAAGCCGTCGCTTGGATGCAAGCAGTTCCCCCCGGCAGTCCCAGGCGGGCGTTTGCCGAGAAAAAAGTCATCGAGTACACAAAAAACCTGGTTTATTCCCAACAGCAAGCGAGCGCAACCCGATCGCAAGCCGCCAGTACAGTTAGTTTCAGCAGCGATTTACTCAACGAACAACTAGAACTTTACCTATCCTATGTTGCGACTGTTGGGCCGCCAGATGTTTTGATTGTCGGCAGTTCCCGCGCCTTGCAAGGCGTCGATCCCAAACAGCTAAAACAATCTTTGGCGGCGTCCGGGCGTCCGGGCTTAACAATATTCAACTTTTCAATCAACGGCGCAACTGCACAAGTAGTTGACTTTCAACTGCGGCGGCTTTTGAAGCCGGATTATTTGCCTCAAATGATTGTCTGGGCGGACGGTGTGCGCGCATTTAACAGCGGCCGGGACGATCGCACTTTTAATTCAATCGTCGATTCACAAGGCAGCCAACTTTTAGCAACAGGCATTCGTCCCAAACTCCCGTCTGGTGAACCCAACGTGATTCCCCGATGTTACAAATTCCCGCAGCCCTGTGGTGGTGGTGGCGGCGGTGGCGGCGATGGTATTTTCCGCAGAGCTCAGGGAGGAGGCGGGGAAGAGGCGAGCCCCACAATCAAATTCCTCTCTGGTGGAACGGAAATCTTGCCCGTTGTCTATGATGCAGCGCAGCCGACAACAGTAGCAATCAGACAAGTCAGCGCATCCGCACATTCGATCGACTCCAACGGATTCATGCCCCTATCGGCGCGCTACAATCCCAACACCTATTATCAACAACGCCCCTACGTTTCAGGTAGGTACGATCGCGACTACGAAAACTTCAACCTCGGCGGAAAACAAGCAACAGCCTTTAACTCAGTCGTAGCATTTACCAAAACGCGCAAAATCCCCCTAATTTTCGTCAATTTACCCCTCTCCGACGACTACTTAGATCCCGCGCGACTGCAGGCAGAACAGCAGTTCCGGCAGCGAATGCAGCAACTCTCGCAGCAAAAAGGCTTCGCTTTTCGCGACTTGTCCCAGCGGTGGCCTGGCCGCAACGACTTTTTTTTCGATCCAAGCCACCTCAACCGTTTTGGGGCGATCGCCGTTTCTCGCCTGCTAGCATCCGATACCAGCATTATCTGGCCGCGCCCCAAATCCCGAATCAACGACGGATGATGGGGAGAGGGAAGAAGGAAGAAGGAAGTTCGGCAACGGATTATGTACGGGATGTAACGGATGTAACGGATGTAAGTCCGTCGGAAGAAGGAAGAGGGAAGAACGAAGAGGGAAGAGGGAAGATGTCATTAGTCATCAGTCATCAGTCATTAGTGCTGTCGCCTCCTAGCTTTCCGTCCAACGTCCAACGTCATCAGGAAGAGGGAAGAGGGAAGATGTGGAAATGCGGTCATAATAATATTTCTTCCCGGCTTTCTCCTTACCAGGCAGATCCGGGTAACACAGATCCACAGGCTCTGCCTCGCAATGCTCAAAAATAGTTTAAAATCTAACCTGATGTCCAAAACCAATTTGTGCGATCGAATATTTTAAGATATTTCAATCAGCCTAAAATCTAACAATCAAAAATCCAAAATCCATAGATTGTGAGCTCACTCTAAAATCTCAAAATCCAAAATCCAAAATCTAAAATCTAAAATAGATAGGTTGTGCAACTAAAACAAGTAATTATCGCCCACAAAGCCCGAGATACCCTCAGCAAGAAGTGGGCAGAACAATGTGCCCGCCAGTTAGAAAGTCGCGGGTGTCAAGTTTTGATGGGCCCTAGCGGCGCGAAAGATAATCCGTATCCGGTGTTTTTAGCTTCTAGCAACAGTCCCATAGATTTAGCCGTGGTTCTGGGGGGCGACGGTACCGCCCTGGCTGCAGCGCGGAATTTAGCTGCTGACGGCATCCCGATTTTGGCGGTGAATGTGGGGGGACATCTGGGTTTTTTAACTGAGTCTTTTGAGGATTTCCAGAATACTGAGGAAATTTGGGACAGACTGGCCCAAGACAGGTATGCCGTGCAGAAGCGGATGATGTTGCAGGCGGCGATTTTTGAGGGAAACAGAACCAATCTCGAACCCCAGAGCGATCGATTTTTGGCACTCAATGAAATGTGCATTAAACCAGCTTCTGCCGATCGAATGCCTAGCTGTATTCTAGAAATGGAAGTTGACGGCGAAGTAGTCGATCAATACCAAGGCGACGGCTTAATTGTGGCAACTCCCACCGGTTCGACTTGCTACACCGCCTCCGCCAACGGGCCGATTATTCATCCCGGAATGGATGCGATCGCAGTTACTCCAATTTGCCCTTTAAGCTTATCGAGTCGGGCTGTAGTTTTGCCGCCCGGTTCAGTCGTCAGCATTTGGCCCCTAGCAGATTACGAACTCAGTACAAAACTCTGGACAGACGGCATTTTGGGTACTGCAATTTGGCCGGGACAGCGCGTAGATGTGCGGATGGCAGAGTGCGAAGCCAAGTTTATCATTTTGCGGGAAAACTATTCTTATTACGGCACTTTGAGGGAAAAACTGCAATGGGCAGGAGCTAGAATTAAGTACAGCAACAATCACCGCAATTAATCGATATTATTAATGTAGCAAATGTTTGAATTATTAAATTTTCGTTTCTAATCGGTTTTTGCTTTGAGATAAATCTTTGGTTATCACTTTCCTTTGATTGCAAAAAAGCCATTGTGAAAAAAAAAACAGCGCCTGCTATCGTTATAGAAAATTTACAATTATGGATCGTCAGCCATCAGCCCTTAACCTGCGGTGATTTCAGGATGAATTGCACCCAAATGGAGGCCGAAGTCAGAATCCTTAAGATATAGAAAAGAATCAGTTGTCAAAACAGGCAAGCGTGGTAAATTCTAACCCACACTAGGCGATCGATTAACGATATTTTCAAGAGGAGTTTAACAATGGCTGCATTAAAAGTCGGCATCAACGGATTTGGTCGCATCGGACGGTTAGTCATGCGTGCCGGCATCAAAAACCCCAACATCGAATTCGTCGGCATTAACGACTTAGTTTCGCCAGAAAACCTGGCTTATCTTTTCAAATACGACTCCACCCACGGAATTTATGACGGCGAAGTTGAAGGTAAGCCAGACGGTATCATCGTTGACGGAAAATTTATCCCCTGTACGTCAATTAGAAATCCAGCCGAATTGCCTTGGGCTAAAACAGGTGCAGATTATGTTGTAGAATCTACGGGATTGTTTACAGATTTTGAAGGCGCATCAAAACACTTGACGGCGGGAGCAAAACGAGTAATACTTTCAGCACCGACTAAAGACCCGGAAAAAGTACCAACATATCTAGTAGGCGTCAATCACCACAAATTTGATCCGGCAAAAGATACTGTTGTTTCTAATGCTAGCTGCACTACGAATTGTTTAGCACCAATTGCCAAAGTTATTAACGATAACTTCGGTTTGGAAGAAGGTTTAATGACTACTGTTCACGCGATGACTTCTACTCAGCCTACTGTAGATGGGCCAAGCCAAAAAGATTGGCGGGGAGGACGAGGCGCGGCTCAAAATATTATTCCATCTTCAACTGGTGCGGCGAAAGCTGTTACTTTGGTGTTGCCGGAATTGAAGGGAAAATTGACGGGAATGGCTTTGCGAGTCCCAACTCCTGACGTTTCTGTAGTCGATCTTACTTTTAAAACGAGTAAGGAAACTAGCTACAAAGAAATTTGCGAGGCCATGAAAAAAGCCTCGGAGGGCGAACTGAAAGGCATTCTTGGATATACTGAGGATGCGGTGGTTTCGACGGATTTTCGGGGCGACGCGCGATCGAGCATTTTTGATGCAGGTGCGGGACTTGAACTGAATTCTACGTTTTTTAAAGTCATTTCCTGGTATGACAACGAGTGGGGTTATTCTTGGCGCGCGATCGATTTGATGCTGTCGATGGCCGAGAAGGACGGTATTTTGAGTAAGTAGTATTGTATTGTGGTTCGGCGGGGCGATCGACTGCTAGCACTAATCAATGCAGGTTTTCCCCCGCTGAACCTACTATTTCGGTAGACCGCTATAGGTTAAATTGTTGTTATTTGCGATCGCACTTTAATCATGTCTGAATTACCGCCACTCAATCACGAAACTATTTGGGCTATCCTCAACGAAGAAATGGACGATGCTGCTGTTAACAGATTAGTTTGGCTGTATCTGGGCTACCGCTGCGATGCCGAGACTGGGGTGTGGAATAATGAAAATGTTGCACCGGAATGGTGTCAAGATTACCCGGAACCGCCGGATTTTATCGATTCTAGGCCTGCGACGGTGAAATTGACGCGATCGACCCCTCCAGAAAACAAGCAGTTACTGAAGGAAAAATTGGGGTTTAAGGGCTATAAAATTGGGGAATTCGGGCCCAGACAGACTCGCAGGGCGACGATGGCTAATTGGTTGATGGGTTTTATGGAAGCTGGGGTGTAGATGGAACTATATTTTTTGTTGAAAAGTGCGGTAGCCAGTAGGTGTAAAATTTGCAATGTTGAATTTTGAGGCTGTCATGTAGATGCTGCAAGAGTTTGATGCCTTTCGAGCGAAAAATCGAATAGCACGATCGCCCCTATTCTCTTCACCCCTCCACCTCTGCGATCTCTGCGCCCTCTGCGGTTAAATCTAAAAATTCCATCTCCGCGCTAACTATCGCGGGCCGGCGATCGTCCAGCCCGCCCCAAACCTTTCACTTCACCCAAGCCCGATGACCCATCAACGCCGCAAACGGCCGCACTCCCCGCAACTGATTCGACAGCGGCAAATGACCCCTAGGCGCGCTCAAATCCCAAATAAACTCCTGCGGGTAGCGCGTCCAATTATTCCCCTTCTTCCAGCCAATTAGCGGCCACAATTTATCCCAATTCTTGCCCGAACTCATCCAAATTTCGCGCTGCACCGAAAAGCCAAATTTACCTTCGGAATGAACTTTCCACAGCACATTCATTGTTTGCAAATCCGCCACCGGCAAACTCTCAACTTGCGTAAAATACAGCCACTTTCTTTGCAAAGCTGTTTCGCCCGCCAATTCACAAAGCTTCTCTAATGTCAAGCGATCGGCTTCTTGAAATTCCTGTAGCGCCAATAATTGTTGCAGCGGAGTGTAATCAATGTTAGAGTCCGATCGCAGCGGCACAACTCCAGTCGGAAAATTTGCCTGCAAAAACTCCGTAGCTCTCGGAGAGTCAGCACTGTAAAGAATTTGGTAAGCCTTACCCATTACCGCTGTCGGTTCCTCCGACTTGCGTTCTAATAAAAATTCCATCAATACGTCCCAACCGGCATCTGCTATGTGTTGTTGCAGCAGTTGCAGTTGAGCTTTTTCCGAACCAGACCTCAACTGAGAGCGTAGTTCGGCTGTATCGGCCGCCGAGTCTAAAGGAGAAGTAGAAATCGAGTCAGTCATGGGAAACTATCAGCTATCAGCTATCAGCTATCAGCTATTAGCTGAAGCCCTGGTTTTGCTCCATTGTACAACGGTACTGACTTCGATTCACTTCTCTGTACTCCGATGGTTGCTCGTACCTTAGCGCCCTAACTCCGCCCCCGGCCAAGTCGAGAGTCGGTGGCGGCAATCGCAACCGCCCTTTACCATCTGAAATTTGCGATCGATCCCGTGCAAAAAAGTTTCTTACCCAGCTTAGTCGTCCACGATCGACACCCATGCAGAGAAAGAAGGCGGAAAATAGTTGATGTCATATTCGGAATCTTCCCACTCTTTGACCCAAAGCGGTACAACGCCGGGGCTAGGAGTTGCCGCAAAGATTCGGTCTTTCGATTCGATCGAGTGAAATAGCTGTTTCAAAGTATCTCCCCGATCCAAAGCTTCGCTGAGAATGTCGTCCAAGTCAGGATCTACCCGTTTGACGCGGTTTTTGTCCTCCTCATCCAGCCACAGAAATTTCAAAGACTTGAGATCCCTCGGACTGAGAATGCTCTTGTAGTACACGCGCTTGAGGGTAGCTACGGGTTCTAACGACCGTTCGATCCGGCGAATTTGCTGAACTCGCAGGTAGTGCCATTCCGCTAAACGCTTGCGTTCCGAAGGCGCGAGAGTTCCCTTCCCGTTCGAGTGTTTGTAGTCATAGTTAATTAAACTGCAAGCCATATTTGCCAGCAGGTGAATTAACTGTTTTTCTTTGGGTGTCGCCTGACGCCTTTCCTGGGTTCTGGTCAATACCCGCTGTCTGCGGGTAGTTTCGAGAATATTTTCCATTGGATTTTTAAGATATGAAATACGATTGTGCCAGATCCGAATCCCGAACATCAGAAGGTAAGGAAGTCCCAAGGTCGGGAAACTCCACCGACAGACTCGCCTCACCTCTTTATTTTCTCATTCACCGTTCTTGGAAGCTGACTCCACCCCCCGATATTAGGTAGACTGATATTCGCGATCGACTTTTGACCGCCTCAAGCCGAGGCGGTTGCGACAACAAACATCACAACCACAACTACGATCGCAACCGCACTGCGGGCAAACCACACAATATCGCCAATTATTTCCTGCCTTTACCCGTTTTGACCTCTTCCTGGTCCCCATCCTCATTCGTTCCAGTGTAGTTGAAGTCGGGATGACTCCCGGAAACCGTCAAACTGCTGGCTGTTTTTGGTTGTGGGACGATCGCAGAAGCGCTGGCGCTACCTGCCTGGAAAAAGCCGACGCCCGCCGAGGCAATTACCCCTAATACTAAGATGCTGTTTTTCATGTTCGATGACCCTGATTTCCGTAGATTGGCACTTTTTGGCTAACCCGATCTTTCAGAAGTGGGTTGATGCAATAGCCCACTTGTCTTCTGATAAATCTACCTGCCATAATCAATTCAGACAGGCACACCCGCTTGCGATCGAAAACGCCAAAAGTGACGTGTTACTAATGTCCACGATCATCCACCAACCTGAATTTTTTGGGTAGTGGGGCTAAAGCCATCAGGGCGTCGATCCATCAGGGAGTTATGTCATCAGGGTGCTCATCTATCGGGTAGTTAATTCATCAGGGCGCATCTTCTACAATTAGCCACAGACTTAGCTTTTATAGTTGAGCGAGTGGTTGGCGGGCACTGACAATGCCTTTAAGAATTAAACTTTTTGTGGATTCATTCCAAAAAGTTTTTCCTTAAAAATCCCCGCGCTCATCGAAGTCGGGGGAGTGTCAGCAGCATGGAATTCCATGCTATCTAAGTCAACAAAAAAAACGCAGATTAACGATATCTCCCACTCAAGCAGTCCTCAGCCAAATGCTGAGGTTTTTTATTGCTACTCATTGCTGAGCATTTTTTGTCTGCATTCGCCAGACGGAGCAGAAGGCAGAAGGTTGAGGGCATTGCAGTTATGAATTTCCCTGGCAATATCATACCATCGGGTGAATTTTAAAGTATTATTGTCAAAAAATATGAACTTAATGGCGTTTTGATGTTTTCAATCCGATCGAGCCCAAAAAATAGATATAGTTATAGTTTATGTAAACCAATGTAAATAATCGGATCTGGGAGTCCGATCGCCCGCCCAACCGGATTTGAGGTCAACAGTTGCAAAGATACGGTAAAGATTGAGCAGCAGAAAGTTTAGTTAGTAGACAATAGAGAAAGAGGCACAAAAATTTTCCACAAGAGTAAGCTGGCAATAATAATTATTGCAATTTGTAACCTTTCGATCGCACAGTATAGGGGCGCAGGATCTTGATGAATTCCCAGATGACAGCATTGGTCAACTCAACCTACCAATATCAAGTCGGAGGATATTTGCCTGCCGGTGCGCCCACCTATGTCAGGCGACCCGCAGACAGCGAACTCTACGAAGGACTCAAAGCCGGACAATTCTGCTACGTGTTGAGTTCGCCACAAATGGGCAAATCCAGCCTGCTAGTGCAAACAGCCAAAAAGTTGCAAGCAGAAGGTACAGTTTTTGCCGCCATCAACTTGAAAAGCATCAGCAGCCCGGATATCTCCCCCCAAAAGTGGTACGGGGCGATCGTACACCGCATCGCCAGCAGTTTGCACCTCACCAACAGGTTTGATGCCATCAAGTGGTGGAACGATCGCGAACTGCTGTCGCCAGCGTACCGATTAGAGATATTTATTGAAAAAGTTTTGCTCAAGTCAGTTCGGCAAAATCTGGTAATTTTCATCGATGACATTGACAGCACTAGAAACCTAAATTTCAGTACCAACGATTTTTTTGCCACGATCCGGGCTTGTTACTCCAAGCGGGCAGAACAACCCGAATACGATCGCCTGACTTTTGCAGTTTTTGGAACAGCCGCCCCGTTAGAATCGATCCGAGATTCAAGCTGCAACCCTTTTAATATTGGAAGATCGATTAATTTAAGTCAATTCCAACTCGAAGAAAGTTTGCCACTAGCAAAAGGATTGGCACTCAAAGCTTTTCGTCCCCAAAAAGTGCTCCAAGAAATATTAGTTTGGACGGGCGGCCAACCGTTTTTGACTCAAAAACTTTGCAACTTGGTACTTGAATACGGGTCTTTTATTGGCCGAAATTGCGAAGCCCAGCAAGTCAAAACAATACTCAAACATCGAATTATTAAAAATTGGGAAGAATGGGACGAACCCCTACATTTGACAACAATTCGCAAACGCATTTTCCACAGCCGCTACGACCTCACCAAGCTGTTAACCTCGTACCAGCAAATTTTGCGACCGCCAGACCCGACAAAACTAGCAGAAGCGCCGGGATTAGCGGCAGATTACTCTGCCGAACAAATAGAATTGCAACTGTCAGGACTGGTTGTTAAAGTTCAGGGTAAATTAAGAGTCGCCAACCTAATTTATCAGTCAGTTTTCAATCAATTCTGGGTGGAAAAAGAATTAGGAAATCTGGCACCCTACCGCGAGGCGCTGGCAGCGTGGCTGGCTTCCGATCGCGAAGATGAGTCGCACTTATTGACCGGAGAAAGTTTGCAGTCAGCCTTGGATTGGGCGGCGAACAAACAATTAAGCCAAGAACACTATTGGTTTTTGCATCCGGGAACTTTTCAGGAAAAACCGACCATCATTGTCGCACAAGTTGCAGACCGCAGTCCAGAAACCGATGCAGACAGCAGCATTCTCACCCCGCCCTCAGATACTGTTCAACCAGGCAGTAACGAACAGAGATTGTACGATCACATCGTCTTCTGCGTGGAAACAGAATCCCCCTCGCAGGTAATCGAGCGGTTCCGCAAGCTATTTATCGACGGTATGGGCTATCCCGATCGCTCCATTGAAGCAACTCTGTACAACATAATCTCCGTCAAGCGATCGGATCGGAACTTTAAATATATCCTCCACCGCTGCTGCTACATCCCGATCAACCGCTGGCAATTGCACTCGCAGAACAAATTTGCGATCGCCAACCTAATAGCTTTATTTAAACAGACTTCTCCCCGATTCGGGATGGAATTTTACATAGTCAAGCGCTTGCAAGAACAAATAAAATTCTTTACTAAAAGTCAAGAATTCCAGACCTTAGAGCGTTTAGTAAAAGCCGTAGAACAAGACCCGGAAGCAGAGCAAGAAAATAGTCGTTACCCCTTGGGTCAATTGATTTATCGGTATCCTTATTTGTACGGGCATTCTCTGCTGAGCAAGGACAGCGTTGAGGAAGACCAGCAAACAATCAAAAAACTAGAAATTCAAAGATTGCGAAAATTTGAAAATAATTTATCTCAATATTTGAATTATTTAGTTGAGCCGAGAAATACAGAGATCGGCATTGTGGAACGCGCGCCTAATCCTACACTTTTGAATGATTCAGAACTGCACTTAGCTGTTAGGGAATTTGTCGGAAAAGTGGCAGGCGAGCGCACCCACAAAGAATCGGCTCAGTTTTTCTTAAGAGATGCCAGACAAACTCCATCTTACAGTTCATTTAAAGTTGATTTGTATGAATATTTAATCTCGGCAGTGGAGCCAGAATACGGCGGTCGTCAATTTAATGACCGCTTGTACAGGTACATCAAAAATACATTTTCTGAAAGCGATTCGGGGAAATTAAATAATATATTGTTGGCTCGGACTTGCAACCAATTGTTCAACTTTTTAGTAGTGGAAAATTCTCAACATCTCAGTCACTACGTTTTTTACGACTTGGTATACAACCTCGGCCCCAGCCGGACAATTGCTTTAATGCTCAAAATCCTGCTGCTTTCGGGCAAAGTTAAGCCTGAGTTGGAAAAGCGATTGTCTATTTTGTTCAATCACTATGAAGGTAAAGCTTCTGATGAAATTATGTGGTTTATAAAATCATTAGAAAATTTAAATGTGGCTTTGGCGGTGAATTTTGGAAAAACGGATTTGTCTTTGATCAAAAAGCATCTTATTTTGAATTAAAAAATAACTATAGCCTTTCTCATAAAGATGAGATACTATGCGGGATTGGGCATTGGGCATAGGGCATTGGGCGGGCATTGGGCGGGCATTGGGCTACGGGCATAGGGCTACGGGCATTGGGCATTGGGCCTTGGGCCTTGGGCCTTGGGCATAGGCCTCTGCGGGCATACCTCATATCAAATCCGGTAGCATCGGAATGATTCAGATATATATTCTCGGACTCTGTGTACTCTGTGTTCTAGCGCCGGTTAAATCATTCCGATGCAACCGGAAACGATATCACCACGCGATCGAACCGCTATAAGTTGATACAAAAGTGTAGTATTATTCAGTAAACAAGATTGAATTAATTGGTTTTCAAGAGTTGAAATTATCTGCGTCGATGGGCGTTTATCTACCTGACATCTGCGGTTTGCCCATCAATCAAATATCTATGCAATAAGTCTAGTAAAAAACAATATGATCAGCTATCTCAAAGGCACTGTCGCCAATATCGCCAAAGGCAGCAACCGCGTCATTTTGACTCTCGAAGTCAATCAAGTTGGCTATGAAATCCAAATTTTACCCCGCGTGACGGGTCAATTGCCAGCTTCCGGCGAAATCGCCCAAATATTTACTCACCAGCAAGTTAAGGAAGACCAAATCGTATTATACGGTTTTGGTAGCGCGGCAGAACGCGATTTGTTTAGGCAGTTGACGAGTGTTAGCGGTGTTGGTGCTCAACTGGCGATCGCCCTTTTGGATACTTTAGGAATGCAAGATTTAGTCCAGGCGATCGTCGGCGGAAACACCCGCATCCTCGCCAAAACCCCCGGAGTGGGTACAAAAACCGCCGAACGCCTCGCCTTGGAACTCAAAAGCAAACTCTCGGAATGGAGACAGGAAGCAGGTTTGACAACTTCTGTCGCCGCCGGAGTCCCCGCAGCTATTCAAGAAGAAGTCGAGATGATCCTGCTGGCGATGGGATACACTGGGGCGGAAGTCTTGCAAGCCTTGCAAACCCTCAGTCAAGACAGCAATTTGTCCAACAAAGGTAATGCGGATGATTGGATACGCGAGGCGATCAGCTATTTAAGCCGATAACTAAATCAGTTGGCGACAAGCAGCCGCCACTTCGCTGTAGCGGAATTGACTTCCCCCCAAGGGGATTTAAACTCGCCCGATCGCCCGGTCAACCCTTGCCGCCAAAAAATCAACCCCCACCGTTCTCGATCTGTGATAAGATCCCAGATTGTGACATCGTACAAAAAAACATAAAATCAATTCATGCCACTTACACAACAGCGCAAACTAGAAATCATGGGCGATTACCAAACCCATGAAACTGATACCGGATCGGCAGATGTCCAAGTCGCCATGCTGACCGATCGCATCAGCAAACTCAGCGCCCACCTGAAAATCAACCAAAAAGACTTCGCCTCCCGGCGCGGTTTAATGATGATGATCGGCCGTCGCAAGCGCCTCCTAGCCTACATCCAAAAGGGAAGCGTTGAACGCTACAAAGCATTGATTGCCCGTCTAGGCATTCGCGGCTAAACATCAAAGCCAAAATTTGCGACAATATTCAAGAATCTTGGACAAAAACCAAGACCTATTGAATAAATGTTCGAGAATT
This sequence comes from Microcoleus sp. B4-D4, assembly GCF_036705185.1. Lineage (NCBI taxonomy): Bacteria > Bacillati > Cyanobacteriota > Cyanophyceae > Oscillatoriales > Microcoleaceae > Microcoleus > Microcoleus sp. B4-D4. The sequence goes on from NZ_JAUBTX010000006.1 coordinate 69,947, forward strand.
CAGGTTAGAGATAAAATATGTCCTCCGAACCACCCCGCCAGCGCTTACCGTTTGAACCGGTCACAAATCGTAAAAAAACGCCTAAAAAGCCCCCAGAACCTGAAACAAATGCAGCCTTAGAGTCAAATGTTGCCGACAAGCAGCCTCCAGCTAACAAAACACGAAAACAGGCGCAATCCATCCCAGAAGCAGTCAGCAAACGCATGATATCGCGCATAGCGGTATTTTGCGGCATACCGACCATTCTGGGAATTTCCACATTTTTTGTGAGTTATTTGATAGTCAGCAAAGGCTTGTTTGACTTGCCGAACACAGCAGTATTGCTGGTAAGCATGGGCTGTTTTGGTTTAGGCGTATTGGGATTGAGCTACGGACTCCTCTCAGCTTCCTGGGATGAAGAAACTTCAGGAAGCACTCTGGGGTGGGAAGAATTCACTACCAATTTTGGACGGATGCGAGAAGCATGGCGCGCCGCTAAACCAAAAAGTTAAAAATCATTCGTCATTAGTCATTAGTCATTAGTCAGCAGTCATTAGTCAGCAGTCATTAGTCATTAGCATTTTGTAGGGGCGGGTTTAGAAGAGGATATATGATACAAGTGACTAAAAAAATTGCAAAATCCGCCCTCTGAGTCATCAGTCATCAGTAATTTAGCTAACAGACAAAATTACCAAAATTTCAAATGTTTTTAGTAAAAACTTCAGTTTTTTCTAGGTAAAATTGCCAGTAAGGACTTTAGTCATTACTATAAACAGGTTGTTATAATAGATTTGGGCAATTGCTAACTGAGAAATGATGACAGGTGAAAGAATCTAGATGAATGCAGAATTAAAATTACATCAGTTTTTCTTCGTGCATCCGTGCCATAATCCGTGTTGAGCGCAACAGACCAAGGGAAAAAAAATATGATTATTGTCATGAAAGTCGGCACTCCAGCAGCCGAGATCGATCGACTAGACGAAGAACTCCGCACTAACTGGGGTTTGATACCAGAAAAAATCGTTGGGCGTTACAAAGTCGTCATGGGTTTGGTAGGCGACACCGCAGAGCTCGAAGCGATGCAACTGCGCGAAATGAGCACTTGGATTGAAGAAGTGCTGCGGGTAGAAAAACCCTACAAACGCGCTTCTCTGGAATACCGCCAAGGTGAACCCAGCGGAGTCGCGATTGCTACTCCCTTGGGAACTGTGACGATCGGCTTAAATCACCCGATCGCAGTCGTAGCAGGCCCTTGCTCGGTCGAAAACGAAGAAATGATTGTCGAGACGGCGATGCGTGTCAAAGCTGCTGGCGCTCAATTTTTGCGCGGTGGAGCCTACAAACCGAGAACCTCTCCCTACGCTTTCCAAGGACACGGCGAGAGTGCTTTGGGACTGCTGGCGGCGGCGCGGGAAGCTAGCGGTTTGGGAATTATTACCGAAGTTATGGATGCGGCGGACTTAAGTGCGATCGTAGAAGTAGCCGACGTGATCCAAGTCGGAGCCCGAAATATGCAGAATTTCTCGCTGTTGAAGAAAGTCGGAGCTCAAGACAAACCGATTTTGCTGAAGCGCGGCATTTCGGCCACCATTGAAGAATGGTTGATGGCTGCCGAGTATATCATGGCTGCGGGCAATCCGAACGTGATTTTGTGCGAGCGCGGCATTCGCGGGTATGACAGGCAGTATACGCGGAATACGCTGGATTTGTCGGCGGTTCCAGTGCTGCGAACCCTGACTCACTTACCGATTATGGTTGATCCGAGTCACGGGACTGGTTGGGCGCAGTTTGTACCTTCGATGGCGTTTGCGTCGATCGCCTCGGGTACAGATTCCCTGATGATAGAAGTGCACCCGAATCCGAAAAAAGCTTTGTCTGACGGGCCGCAATCTTTAACACCGGATCAGTTCGACAACTTGATGGAAGAATTGGCGGTGATTGGTAAAGTCATGAAACGTTGGCCGCAACCCGTGCCAGTTTTGGCGTAGAAAGATCGGTAATCAGTCACTAGGATTTAGCCTCGGCGGATCCCCCCTAACCCCCCTTAAAAAGGGGGGAATAAGAAATTGATCAAAGTCCCCCTTCTTAAGGGGGATTTAGGGGGATCTCCGGGGAATGAACAGTTTTAACCCAAGCGTATTGGGTTAAATCCCCGACTTCTTTAAGAAGTCGGGGATTTTGTTATTCGGTTTTTGGAAGAGAGGGAGAAGGGCGATCGTACTTCTAGGAATGTTGGGAAATTTTGTATAATTGATATTTGAGTTAATTAGCGAGAGGGCTGGGATTCATGGTAGGCATCGGAACCAAACTCACTTTAGCAGAATTTCTAGCTTTGCCCGACCCAGATGTATATTATGAGTTTGTAGATGGTGAAGCAGTTCCTAAAGTGTCTCCAAAATTTTTTCATTCCAGTTTACAGGGAGCTTTGTGTCTCCTAATTCGTGGATGGTGTAAAAGTCGCGGGCGAGTGCTTCCAGAATGGGCGATTTTGTTAAAACGTCAGGGTAAAGATTGGGCACCTGTTCCCGATTTAACGTACATTTCTTATGCGCGTCTGCCGAAAAGTTGGCGGCGGAATGAAGCTTGTCCGGCAATTCCTGAACTGGTGATTGAGATTATATCGCCGGATCAAAGTATGAAGGAATTTGAAGAGAAGGCGAAAGATTATTTGGCGGCGGGCGTTCCGCGAGTTTGGGTGATAGATCCAGAGGCTATTTTAATTAGAAGTTTTTTGACCGATGGTTCTAGTCAAGTTTATACGGATAATACACCGATTGTGGATGAGTTGCTGCCTGGTTTGGAGTTAACAACTCGGCAGATTTTTGAAGAAGCGGAATTGATTGATTGATTAAGTGCGATCGTACTCTGTGCAAGATATCAGTGGTAGGGTGCGTGACAACGGGAAAACTTTAACTCGTGGCGGTGGGACTATTGACTGTCACGCAATGCGACAAAACCATAGTATTTACAACGTACTATGGTTTTTTTGCGTTTACCCGTTACTTATTGAATTAGCCGATCGCTCTGATTTAAAATAGCCTCAATTTGATTCTGTACTTGTTCGAGTTCTCGGCGTTTTTCAGCCAGCCAAACTTTTTCGGTGTCGCATTCTGCTTGATTTTGGCGATCGCGCTTTTCCTGCTGTTCCAATAAATTTTCCCACAGAGACATTGCTTGGGCGATCGCACCGCTACTCGTCTCAACTCTTTCTTCAAATACTGCAATAATTCTTTCTTGTATTTTATCAAAAATAGACTGTGAAGATTCATTAAACTTCTCATAGCCTAACATAACGACTTTTTGCTTAATCTGCTTATGAATTCCATCAACATCTAGCATTCCCAATCCAAATGCGCCACCCCCACCAGCAGCTAAGCCACCCAAAATAACTGGAATAATACCAAGTCCTGCGAAAAACAGCAATCCCGCCGCGACGGCTCCACCAAGACCTAAACCGCCAAGAAAACCTCCAGGACCTCCAATATCTGAGTTAATTGATGAAGCGATACTGCTTCCACCGATGCCAATTCCACCCAAATTTTTTGCTATTCCTAAGTTATTGAATTGAGTAACAAGGCTAGTGCTAAGTCGCAGATCGAACTCTTGAAACTCTTGTCGGATTGCATAAAACTCTTCCTTAATTTTGAAGTCTAAAGTTTCTATTTTTTGTTTTAATATAAACTGCATTTTTTGGTCGCTCCAAACATCAATTTCTTGTGTTAATTCCCACACAAATTGTTTGGCATAATCTCGGATTAACTTGTCTTGGCTCCAAATATGATTATGCTCTGAAGTCCATTTCTTACTTTTTGTAGCCATGCGATCGTCCAATATTTTCACCCATTCGTGCCAAGATTCACGAGCTTCTTCTAAAGATTCCTCCCTCAGTTTATTAGCTAAAAGTCTAATCTTAACATCGCGACCGCTTGCTTCCGCCATTTCTTCAAAAATCTTCGCCTTATCTCCTTGAGAAAGTGTCAGCTTTCCTTCTGAAATTTCCCGCATTTGATTCAATTTATCGCAGCCAGCATTAATAATTTGCTTAATTCCGGTGGCTGATTGCCGAAGTGCGATCGCCCCTCGTTCAACTGTCAAAAACTGTTCCAGAGATTTGGTAAAATCCTGAAAAGATTTCACATACTCATTTTCCGTCCCGTCCAAAATCGCATCTAGTGCAGATTTAGCAGAAATAAAATGAATCCGGTTTTCACCAGCAATAATTGGTTTTTCCCCATTAACAATTGTTTCTACCCTTTCTTTTACATCCTGGCGATCCTCTTCAGTCTCCAGCCCATCGAAAAAATTCACTGCAATAAAAATGTTTCTTGCACCTTCATCTTCTTTACCATAATTCAATTCTTTTTTCAAGTAGAAAAGCAGTTTTTCTTCTGTCTGTGGTAAAACATTGTTAGCATTAGTCAAAAAAATAACTGCATCAGCCGTTTTCAGAACTTGCTGAGTCGCCAATGTGCGTTCCGCTTGTTCGTTCAATCCGGGAGTATCAATAATTTCTACGCCATTGCTGCACAACTCTAATTCGGGATGCTCAAAAACGATTTCTGCAATTTCCGATTTGGCTATTTCATCTGCAATAGAACCAGAAGCCGCCTTTTTAGAAATAGCAGCTTTCTCTTTATATTCTTCCGGCGAAATCTCTTCCTTACATCCATTTTTGTAGTGACAAATAACCCGCCGCTTCGAGCCATATTTCAAAATAGTCACCGTACCGCTACAGGGAGTAGCCCTCGCTGGTTGGATTTTCTCGCCCACCAAAGCATTTAGTAAGGTTGATTTGCCCTTACTAAAGTCGCCGACAACAGCCACGCGAAAACATTGAGATTTCAATCTCTGAGATATTTTTGTTACTTCTTCTGTTAAATTAGGAGAGAACACCTTGCGATCGCTTCCATCTCGCAGACTTGAAGATAGTGTCTTACAAACATCGTTCAGTTCTTGACGATACTCCTGAAACTTTTTCAACTCCTGATAGGACGAAACTGACTGTTTGCGATTTGTTTGCTGTTTGGGTTTTGCTGGTAAATGTCCGATAATGTGACTGGCTGCACGGACAAACAAAGAATCGAGAGATTGAAATCTTGCTGGATCGAGTAACGAGTGGACTTCTGCTAAAGCTGCTGTATCGCTTATTGATTGATTGCTAAAACTCGCTTCCAAAACAGTCAAATATCGCCCGTCGATTCCGAGTCGGCTAGCGATGATTTTCAAATACTCTTTTTCGCGATCGTCCATCGTTCCATCGGCTGCCGACATCTGATAGCCAAAACTAATTAGCAGCAATTTTTCCACCTCAGAAAAACACGCTGTCAGCGCCAACAACACCGGAAATCTCTTGTAAACTTGATGTTGCGTCACGCTTTTAAGCATTGGCATTACCAATTTTTGCAAACTGTTATTAGCAGGAATAAGTTCCTTCAAAGTTGTCGCCAGTTGCTGCTTTTCTTCAGCGCCAAAAGTACCGTCGGCATTAATGACTCCCAGCAACACAGTTATCAGCGCCGCCAGAAACAGAATCGGAGGAGTAATATCCTCTTTTCGTAGGTTTTGCCCGGTCAGCCGCGAAACAAGCTCAACTGTTTGGGAACTAATTAACGAAGTATTCATTTGTAGCGCCTAATAATATTTCTTTTATTAAATGGATCATAATAGATCAGTTGTTCTGTGGGTTGCTACCAGGGTAAAAATTGATGATGAACTTTGTATTTCCCGCAGCGGTACAGGCTGCGATCGAGGCTGGCAAGTACGTACAAGTGTTTACATCGGCTGGAGTGCCGATCGGCATGGCGAGAGATGCAGCCACGGGACAGTTTGCGGCCCATGCCGTTGGTGCGGTGGTCAACAACAGCCCACTATCGCCCTTAGTGTCTCCCGTGCAGCTTGTTATGGGCGGCTTGCAGATGCACCAAACGCACATGGGCTTTCAAGCCGTCCAAGCGAGTTTGGGGGTGCTGCAAGCGACTACAGCCGTCATTGGTGTGGGAGTTGCGGCTGGGGTAGCTTTGTCAGCGGTGAATTTGCACCAGACTTTGAAATTAAAAAAAGCGGTAGAAAGGCTGGAAGTTAAAGTAGAAAATGGTTTCATCAATTTAGAACAACTTGTGAAAGGCCAAGGCGCGGAAATTAAGCAATTAATTTCGGAAGTTGTTGCAGATATAAAATTTGAGAACCACCGTTTAGTTTTAGTGCGGGCTTACGGGTTATTCAATCAAGCAATTCAACGAATGCGATCGGCTTTGCAACTGCAAGATATCAACCGCCGCAATGCTGAAATTGATGCCGCGCGGGGGATGCTGTTTGAAGCTTTAGCAGATTACAGAAATCCGCATTTGTTGGCAGAAACCTGTGCGGCGGGACAGTTGCGGCGGTTAGAGTGCAGTTGGGCGATCGAGCAAAGTATTATCGGCACGTATCAGGTGCAGAATGAATTTGGTGCTGCGGGCGATCGCATTTCTCAACTTCAACAACAAATCCGTCAAGATGGCCTCGGTATTATACAATGCTGTGACTCCGACGAAGAGCTTGACTTTCTCTTTCCTGAAATCACGCGAATTCACAATCATGATTTAGCCGCCTTAGACATTTGGCTGAATCAGATTGAATGGACGAAAGCTTTGCCGCCCAGTGAATTTGAAGAGCTACAAAGTGCTGATTTCAGCAAATCAAACTTAGCTGTTATTGAAGATAAAAAATCAGCAACAACAGCGTTAGCAATACCAGATGAACAGTTATTTTATGAGAATTTGAGGCCGAAGTCTCATTTTTATGCGCTTTACACTCAACTGGAATTTATGCTCGATCCGCAGCAACGAAAAGAGCATGAAAATTATATTATTGAGCAAGGGGAAATAGCTGGTCATAAAAGTTTAGTAGCGTCGAATTTGGAAAAAGCCTCAGATTTGGCTGTTGCTAATCTCTTTCACTACTTCAGAGTCCGGGATAAATCGGAAGACGAATCAGAATTAAATTCTGATGCAACTACGACTGATACTGCTACTCCTAACGTTGTTGCTGAATCTTACCCAAATGATAAGGTTAAGCAGCAAATCTATGAAAAACTTAAAGCGGTTGTTGCCAATCAGCTAGAAGTTGATGCAAGTAAAGTCACCATCAACGCTAATTTTGCCAAGGATTTAGGAGCCGATTCTCTTGATGCAGTAGAGCTCATTATGGCGATTGAGGAGGAATTCGACATTGAAATTCCCGATGAAGCTGCGGAGAAAATAGAAACAGTTCAACAGGCTGTTGATTATATTTACCAAAAAGTTGCTGTTTAAAAAGCAAAGACAGTAACTAAGTTCAAATTCCTGAAACAGAAGAAAGCACTAGAAAAGACTTCAAGGTTTCATGTAATACCAACTCAGCAGAGCGATCGGTGTAGGGACACGGCATTGCCGTGTCCCTACCAGGAACTCAGGCACAGCGGAAAACAAATACTGCGCGATCCCGGTAATTCTTAATCCAACAATCATCAAAAAAAATGAAGTCTAAATCAGTTACGCAAATCAGCGGTCTTCCCGGTCAATTAGTCGGTGCAGTTCCACTCCGAACCAGCGGTACAGGAACTATTAAAATAGTTGGAGACACCTTACAAGGAAATTTTACTTCATTTTTTGGCTTAGAAATCAAAGAAATTATCATTCCGATTCAAAATGTCAAAGCTGTTGAAATTGGGGAAGGCTGTACTTGGTGGCTGCTCGGACTGGGAATTTTGACCCTGGGGATCTTCTTTATTGGTATTATTTTCATTGTGTTGGCTTTTGTTGTAAAACAGCGTTATATTGTTATTTACACGAGTAGCAATAATTTAATTCTGTTTTATTCAAAAAGTGATAAAATTAACCAGTTTAGGAACGAAATAATAGAAGCTTGCCGTCCTAAACCGAGCTATATTCCCCGACCTTCTCAGTCTCCACCTGCACCGCCTTCTTTGCCAAAATGATTGATAGTTGGCTAAAGTCATGAACCAGTGAATTGGTATGAATACCCTTTTTGCGCTCGTGACTGTAATTCGCTCTCAAAAATTCTTTTGGCTCTTGAGAGTGGACAATTAAACAAGTCTAAATATCAAGCCCGACAAAAAGTTGATTTACTTTATTAAACATCTATTCAAATTTTGAGAAAGATTGAGCTCTTGATTTAGCATAGTAAGTGAGGAAGAACCTAAAAATCCGATTAACAGGCGGTAAATGTCTGTTAAACATCGCCAAACAACCTTGAATTAGCGCCAATTGTCTAATACAAAAACCTCCGATCGATTGTAACCGGGCTCGTTTGGCCTGTGCATTACTACACCTGTACTTTCTGTGCGAAAATGCCGATCGACCATTTTACCATAGGCCACATCATGGCTCGTATTCACTCCAGCCATCAGACGCAACATTTTTTCACTCGCCCCAAACGCTTCACAGACATCCAGCAACTGTTCAAATCGATCGCCTGCGCCAACACCCGATCGCACAACTCCAAATTTGACATAACATACATTAGAACCAGCTTCGCTACCCGCACCGCAATGACAAACAGCAAATCCCGCCAAACCCTTGTCATCCCACAATAAAACCGTATCGCCCAAATTTTGAGCCTCAACCGCCAAAATCTCCCGCGATAAATCCAGCCCTGCATAAATACCATCCGTCAATTCATAACATTCTTTCAGAAAGTGCGATCGCTCCTGTGAATTTAATTCAGAATATTTTATTACCGGAAAATCCCGATCCACAAACTGAATTGGTTTTGCCATAATGAAAGTCAGAAAACGCGGGTAAAACCCGAATTTATGATAAAGCCCCTGGTGTTTTGGACTGTTGGGAAAAGTAAATAACCCCGCCTGTCGCGTCCCCCATTCCGAGAATTTCCCGATCGCACATTCAATCAAACCTTGAGCAACACCTTGATTCCAGAAGTCAGGATGAACACTCAGCGGCCCAAAAAAACCCACACTCCCCCAACAAACAGCTATATTCGAGCCAACTAGCTGCCCGTCAACCTCCGCTGCGAAAGCCGCCGTGCGATCGACTAACCATCGCGTTTGAACATAGTTCGCATCACCACCAAAATCCGTCGGTTGAGCCAATCCAATAAAAGTACCAAAAGCCAGTCGAAAAATATGTTCAGCCGCCGCCAACTCATTTTCTTGAAGTAGTCGAATAGAGATGTTCATTGTGTGCAAGATCCGTTAAAAAAGCGAACAGTCATGCAATTATACATATTAAATCTCTTGCATAAATCTTTGATTTAGATGAAAATTTCCGCTCATTATTACGGACTAAAGTCCGCAATACGAACCAATCCGAAACCAGTCAATCCACCGTATACGATATAGAACCCATTTGATATCTATTCTGCGTAAATCTCAGAAACCGGGTTTCTCTCTATATTTCTCGTCACCCAACCAAAAACTCCTAGAAACCCGGTTTCTCGCCCCTTGCGTAAATCTCAGAAATCAGTTTTTCTCTATATTTATCGTCACCCAACCCAAAAACTCAAAGATATCAAATGGGTTCTATAAGTCACGATCAAATGACTTCGTAATGTTCCACTGTTGGAAAAGGATCGTAAAAGTGATGCAATAAAGAACGCCACTTTTGATAATCTGGCGATTCTCGAAATCCCACAGTATGGTCTTCCAAATTCTGCCATCGCACCAGCAGAATATAGCGATTTCTAATTTCGATACACCGTTGCAGCTCGTGCGAAATATACCCCGGCCTAGAAGAAATAATAGCTGAAGCTGTTTTGAAAGCACTTTCAAATTCAGCAGACATATTAGGCTTAACATCAAGAATTGCAACTTCTAATATCATAGATTTAATCTGGCGATCGCCCATTTGCTGCTTTTCGATCCATTTCTTGAATAAACTCATCTTTTCCGTCCATGTACCCCTGAATGTTATCCTGGTAAGTGTTTGCAAGTTTTATTTTAAGTTCGCTGTATTGCTGCGCGTCTTCAGGATGGGAAATCAGATAATCTCGAAACGCTAAGTGGCGATATATCTGTGCTGAGTTCAATTCAAACGTGTGAATGTGGTGCGTTCTAATCCCTAGTTCATTACTTTTACGAAAAAAACGGCGGCCCGGTATCCCAAACTCACCCATTGCTTCATAACCTAATGCCTCAACTCCCGAACTCTGTGCATCGACTTTCATAATATCTTTGACCTCAACTAGCATATCGATAATCGGCTTTGCATAAATTTGTGGAATGGCTGTGCTACCGATGTGATGTATAGCGATCGCATTTTCGGCAAGTGCAAGTGCAATCTGTTTCGACTCAGTTTCAAAAGCGTCTCGCCAACTTGGATCGTGGGGGACGACTTCTACTTTGAAAAAATCTAGTTTTATTGACATGACTGATAATTATTTGCGGCTTTTGTGATTTCAGATGAGTTGACGATCGCATTTAACCGACACTGATTTTATCATTACTCATTTACCGGCTGCGCGCAAAACTCTTAAACATACGGATAACGGGGAAAAACTGACTGTTTGGGAGCGAAATTTCAAATCGCCCGATCGCCCTTTGTGTAAAGTTGCTCTCCCTCCAGCGTCGCGACAGGGAAAGCCCGACAAAGGAGTAGGCCAATAAAGAAGAGCGCCACCCCAAGCTTTGAGCGAACCCAAATTTCCTTTCCTCCACCTTCTTGCAACTTTGTGGCAGGCTATGATTGACAGTTGCGAGCTTTTAACAATCTAAATGCCAAACACAACTACAATAATTTCCAGCCTGCTGATATTTATCCCAGTTTCCATCGCTGGACACTTTCTCGGCTGGGAATCCTCCACAATCTTCATTACATCAGCCCTAGCCATCATCCCCCTAGCCGCCTGGATGGGCACGGCTACCGAAGAAATCGCCGTCGTGCTCGGCGCAAACTTGGGGGGTTTGCTCAACGCTACCTTCGGAAATGCCACAGAATTGATCATCGGCATCGTCGCCCTCAACGCCGGATTAATAGATGTTGTCAAAGCCAGCATCACCGGTTCAATCATCAGCAACCTGCTTCTAGTGATGGGATTTGCAATGCTGCTAGGCGGCTTGCGCTACAAAGAACAAGAATTTCAGCCGACAGTCGCCCGGTTGAACGCTTCAGCGATGAACTTAGCCGTGATTGCCATTTTGGTGCCGACTGCTGTTGATGTCACCTCTGTCGGCATCCCAGAGGCAACTATGCAGAACCTCTCTAGCGCTGTGGCTGTAGTCCTGATTCTCGTCTACGTGCTGACGCTGCTGTTTTCGATGAAAACCCACAGTTATTTGTACGATGCTGGGGTAGCAGAAGTCGAAATTCAAGAATTAGCCGAAAGTAATTTAGCGCCAGACAGTCCCGACCACAAGGTCAATCTGCCGCTGTGGATTGGGGTGCTGTTGACCTGTACTGTCATGGTAGCGATCGAGTCAGAATTGCTGGTGGGTACCCTAGAAGAAGCTACCGCCACTTTGGGGCTGACATCACTGTTTACCGGGGTGATTTTAGTGCCGATTATTGGCAATGCGGCCGAACACACGACGGCGGTGACGGTGGCGATGAAAAATAAAATGGATTTGTCGGTTTCTGTGGCCGTGGGTTCGAGTTTGCAAATTGCTTTGTTTGTTGCGCCGGTGTTGGTTTTGGCAGGTTTTATCCTGGGAAAACCGATGGACTTGAACTTCAACCCGTTTGAGCTGGTAGCGGTTACGGTGTCGGTGCTGATCGCCAATTCTATCAGTTCTGATGGGAAGTCTAACTGGCTCGAAGGTACTTTGCTTTTGGCAGCTTATGCGGTTTTGGCGCTGGCGTTCTACTTCCATCCGGTAATCGAGGGACTTGTTTAACAGGCTTTCTCGTGCTGAAGGAAGAAGCAAGATGCAAGAAGGAAGATGGTGGATTTTCAAACTCTCCCCCACTCTCCCACTCAAAAGCCTCTCCGTTTTCCAGTATTTTTTTGACGACTTGTCAGCGTCCTCTTCGAGGGAGTATATAATCTCTCGAAGAGGACGCTGGCACTACAAATGCTTGGGCGATCGATGTTCCCCGGACGCTCTGCTTGCAGGACTTCTTTTTTTTGAAAGTGGTCGTGGCGATCGTACAATTGAAATATAGCTGGCGTAAGTTCTAGAAAAAGATTGGATTCGCACTCGCGATCGAGACTTTAACTTTAATCCGTCTGCTTGGCTCGATCGACCCTTCTGGACTTCAATCAGCAAGTGCTGATGAGTGTTGTACTAGGTGTGCTACGATCGTCACAATCTGAAGATTGAGTATAAGTAGACCAGGTAAAAATTTAACTAGGTTGTTGAGCGTGCAGTCACACCTAACGGTGTTGCCCTCTGGGAAAGCTGGCACTCGCAAAAAAACCGAACTAGATAAAAACGACTAATCGAATACGGTAGGGCATACCGGAATTGACGCTTGAGGAGAAAACACCTCTACCCAAGGCTGGAGCAATCCAGTCGCCAGTAAGTGAGTTCGCCCAAGCAAGAATCTCAGTCACAACACAGTGCTGAGAATGCCCGAGTAAAACTTGATAGAGCAACCTCAATCAGGGTTATGTGGCTTCGTGAGTTATTGCCTCAATCCCAAATGCCCGAATCCCTCCGATCCAGCCAACTCTGGTAAACCCGCGTGCATTCACTGCGGGTCTGAACTTTTGTTGCAAGGTCGATATCGCCTAGTCGCGCCTCTCGGAAGCGGCGGCTTTGGCAGAACCTTTGAAGTAGACGACAACGGCACCCGAAAAGTGATCAAAGTCCTACTCAAAGAACATCCCAAAGCTGTAGAACTGTTTAAGCAAGAAGCCGACGTATTGGTCAGGCTGAGACATCCAGGTATTCCAAAAGTCGATCGCGACGGTTATTTTACATTTTCGCCAGCTCACAGCACAGAGTCTTTTCACTGTCTGGTGATGGAGAAAATTGCTGGTGCAAATTTGCAAGACTGGTTGAAACATCGGGGCCGCCCGATCAGCGAACAACAAGCTCTCAACTGGCTCAAACAACTGTCGGAAATTTTAGACCAAGTTCACCGACTCAACTATTTTCATCGAGATATCAAGCCGCACAACATTATGTGCAAGCCCAACGGGCAGTTAGTGCTGATTGATTTTGGGACTGCTAGGGAAGTGTCGGCGACTTATTTCGCTAAGGTGGGTCAGGGGGCAAATGTGACTGGCATCGTTTCGCCTGGCTACACACCGCCGGAACAAACTAATGGCAAAGCTGTTCCGCAGTCGGATTTTTTTGCATTGGGGCGCACTTTTGTTTATTTGCTGACAGGGAAGCCGCCGACTGCGTTTCCCGAAAACCCGCGCACGGGCAGATTAATGTGGCGCAAGGGAGCTCCTCAAGTTTCTGATCCCTTGGCTAATGTGATCGACTACCTGATGGCACCTTTTCCTGGAAATCGACCTCAAAGTCCCCAGATGGTTTTGCAGTGCTTGGAGGAAATTAATCTAGACGCGGCAGAAACTCAGTTACCAACTCAGTTACCGACGACGGGGCAAACTAAAATTCGCGCAAGTTCCGTGGGATCTGGGGCGACGAAGCAGAGTTTGATGAAGCGCCTCAGACCTCTGAATTCGGGCTTGAACAAGGCCGATAAAAATGTTTTTGATTGGAAAAAGAAGTTGCTCTCAGGCGCTGCTGTCTTGATGCTGGGTATTGGTGCGTCTCAAATTTACGGTTCGATGCGTTACGGGTTGTTTCCGGCAAACCCGGTGTGGCTGCTTTCTAGTTTGCCTAGCAGTAGGTTTTTGGAAAGAAGTTTAGATAATGTCGGGAGTGTAAATGCGATCGCCCTGTCGCCAGATGGTAAAACTTTAGTCAGCGCCAGCTTTGGGACAATTAGGATGTGGAACGTGAAGACGGGACTGCTCGTGCGGACTCTGAATGGGGTGCATTCTAAAAAATCGGTCAAGTCGCTGGCGGTGAGCCCGGATGGCTCGATTTTTGCCAGCGGTGGCGACGACAAGAATCTGATTTTGTGGGATTTGAAGACTGGGCGGCGGATTCGGACAATTGCCGCTCACCAAGCCGCCGTCAACGCCATCGCTTTTAGCAGTGACAGTAAAACTCTGGCTACCGGCAGCGATGACAAAACTGTGCGTTTGTGGAATGCCAAAACCGGCAGCAGGTTGCGGACTTTGGGCGGCCACGCTGGAGGAGTAAATGCGATCGCTTTGAGCCGAGACGGTAAAACTCTCGCCAGCGGCAGCGAGGACAAGACTGTGCGTTTGTGGAATCTCGACACCGGAGAAGTCAGAAGAATTATCACCGGTCACGGGGGCGCGGTTAATGCTGTAGATTTTAGCCCCAACGGGCAACTTGTGGCTAGTGCGAGCAACGACAATACAATCCGTTTGTCAAACGTGCGAGACGGAAAGCGTACCCGCACTTTTAAAGGGCATTCGAGTTGGGTGAGGGCGATCGCTTTTAGCCCGGACAGTCGCACTTTGATTAGCGCGGGCGGAGAGATTATAGTTTGGGATTTGAAGACGGGAAAAGAAAGAGCCACTCTTTCGGGTCACAGTCAGTTTGTGAATTCTATTGCTATTACCAAAGATAGTAAGACTGTGGTAAGTGGCAGTCCCGATCACACTATTAAGATTTGGCGAATGCCTTAGTCAAACCACTGTAAACTTGAGATTCTAGATGAACAAATTGAATCATTGCTAATGACTAATTTTGTATGATACAGCTCTTGCTGGCAGTACCAACAATTGCATCAACCCGCACCCGCCCGTACTTACTAATAGCCAATTCCCAATTACCAATTTCCAAATAATCAACAGGTTGTGCAACTGGATTTGCTATTATCCCAAAATTCCCCGCCCATTTTTGGCAAATTCATCTACAGTTTGCTGGGATAATTCGTGAACTGCCATTGCTTCCAACACGTCAAAAGGCAATGTCAAATGATGCGCGCCGGCTAATAAAGTCTTGACTGCTTCTTCCGGCGATTTAATGCTAGCTGCTAAAATCTCTGTATTTGTTCTCTCTAAAACATTTGCCATATCCCGCACTAAGGCAAAACCGTCTCCGAGGAATCTGGTGGCGCGATTCACATAGGCGATCGCATATTTGGCCCCCGCTTCGGCCGCCACAACGGCTTGGGCGGCACTGTAAATAGCTGTCACCGCACAAGGAATTTCCCCCGACAAATAAGCTACTGCTTGGAAGCCCGCCGCTGTTGCTGGAATTTTCAAAACTGTTTGCCGCCCGATCGACTCAAAAGCAGCCTTTCCTTCTGCTACCATGCCATCAAAATCAGATGCCGTTAGCTGATAGTACACTTCTCCAGAAGTCAGTTGTGCCAGTTGTTTTAGTGTCTCATCAGCAGCTAGCTCGCTTTTTGCCAAAAGTGTGGGATTAGTAGTAATTCCCGCTATCCATCCGAACTCGATCGCCCGTGCGGCAGTTGCTATAATTGCAGTATCAACATAAATTGCCATCGGCTCTACACCTTTAGTTTCTTAATATTTTCCAGACGCTTGCTTTCAGCTTGAGATAAATTTGAGCAAAATTCATTAGACAAGCTTTAACAATATCAGAATCTCGGAAATCTTACTCTTAAGTAAATATAACAATTCAGTGATGTGCATCACAAGCAGTAGCGTGCGAGCCGAGAATGCGTAATATCGTGTCTGCAGTCACGACTACAATTAAATTGGTTTTGTAGTGACCAGATGAGTCCCCAGAAAATTCACAAAACTAAAATCCTCACTACCAACGCGCTGCAGCTTATTTTCCCGGACATAATACAAGCTGGGAATTTAACAATATTTATATCAAAGAACCTGGTTTTTGAGGGAAAGTGCATAAGTTTTGATGAAGATAACTTATAAATGAGCTCAAAGCTTAGAAGTTTGTTGGTAATTGTGATTGTTGGGTACAGAAAAATTTAATTGCCGAATCCCGGATACACATAAGTTACATTTGTAGTAGGGGTTATGTATGCGATCGCTCCAGGAGGTGACTCAGAAATGACCGAACAAAAAAATCAGCAGCGACAAGTCAGCCTTGAGACATTTGCGGAACAAGTCCCGTTAGAAGAACCAGCAGTAGTCGCTGAAGAATCCTCGATAAATCTGAATTCGGAAACTCTGTCTCAATTGGTTGAAAATAACGCCGAAGACCGTATGAAGGCTCTGGGCCGTTTGATGATGGTGAGCCTAACTTGGTCGCTGGCAGGACTTTCCAAACCCAAGTAAGCTGTGAGTTGGATTGATAATTTTGCTTCAATTAAAACTTACGGCTTCTTTTTAAACAAATTAGTTCGATCGTTCGGACTAAATTCCTCTATCTAAGGACTTAACTCTTCAACTTATCGCCCATATTTTTTATTTTATTCCTTCAAACGGCCCCAAAAAAGTCGGTTTGGGACGGGAAACGCGCACTTCCCAAAGCGCTTTGAGGACTGCCAAAAATTCGCGAAAACTGTAACGGATCATGCTAGATTGGCGAAATTTCCCCCAATCGGGGGTTCCCAAGCCGATCGCCTGTACGCCCAACTGGCGACAGGTATAAACAGCGCGGGCTATGTGAAAGTTTTGAGTCACTAAAACAGCCTGGGTGATGCCAAAAATCTCTTTCGCCCGATAGCAGCTTTCGTAGGTGCTCAAACCAGCATAATCGAGAGTGATATTATTTAGCGGTACGCCCTGTGCTTGGGCGTACTCCTGCATTGCTTTGACTTCGTTGTAATCTGGGCTGCTGTTGTCTCCTGTCATCAAAATTTGGCGCACTCGCCCAGTTTTGTACAAATCGACCGCCGCTTGCACTCGATCGGCTAACATTGGAGTCGGAGTGCCATCTTCCCAAATTCCAGCACCAAAAACAATGGCGATAGGTTCTGCTGGAACCTTAGCTATATCGCTGTGACGGTAGTTGCTGGTAACAAGTTTGACGTAGTAGTTGAGCGCTAGAGATGTGAGCGCACAGGCTAGTATTAAGAGCGGTAAGGCTAAGCGCAGTTGCAATAGAAACGATTTAAGTAGCATAAATTTAAGCTTATTTGAGGGAACTTTTTCGGGAGCATCTCCGGGTTGACAAAAAGCATTTTTTTTACAGTGCGAGCGGAGACGATCGCAATTATTATTATACAACTCGCTCTTCGGGGACAGCAATCAAGCAAAAAATAATTTATCCAATGCAGGAGATGCGTCCTTAAACTAACTGTCTCATCGCTTTATGGTTGAAAAAAAATATTGACGATATTCCCAAGTTATGCGGCAAATACAGCTTTAACAATCGCAGCCAAATAATCGGGCGTTGCTGAGTTAGAGTATGAACGGCTAAATATACAAATCCCACAACTAACTATTGTGTACAAAAAATCAGAATTTTTGTACGGTTACTTTTGAACTCGTGTTCGGTCGATTGACGGGTTTAAATCAGGTTCGTAGTGCGGACTAAATTCCGCACTACGAACAAATGGTTTTTGTGATTAAAGAATGAAAATTTAATAACTTAATTGACCGGATGCGATCTCATATTCCGATCGAGCAAACCGATATTTTTACTATTCATAGTTTAACTCAACAACGCCAATAATCGATATCTTCAAAGCGATTAAAATTGTGCAAGATGCTAGTTCTATTATTTTGGTTGTTATTCATATTGCGTCAGACAAATCTGGGTAATTTGGCTGAATATATTTCATGATCGTTTCCGGTTCCATTGAAATTATATTGTTAGATCTGCCAGAGTGGGAACGATGATAGCTAATAATTTATATACTACCGAATTTGATATGATATCAATCTTTCTGTTTGCCAATTCTACTGATTCCTATCAACTCAATCCAGCAATAATATTCACGCTCATAGCCAAAATAGCAGTGTTAAAAAAAAACGACAACACGCTGTGAAAAAGCACGAGATACCTCATGGAACGAGAGGTTGTCTGCACGTCTGCAACCTGACAAGTCATCCCGATCCCAAAGGAGAAATATAAAAAATCTTTGTAGTCTGGTTCCTCGTCGCCGGGAAAATCCAAACCCTTCGCCTGCGAATGGCTGCTGTGCTGCTTGCTGCTGTTTCCGTAGTAGCTGCGGGCATAGTGCATGGTGAAAATAGTGTGCACCTGCATCCAAGAGCCAACAATTGTCAGCACAGAAAGCCCCAAGTGCAAAAATAGCAAATCGGGGGGCAAGCCTTTGGTATCGCGCAGCAGGAAGACGATCGCCAACAAGCTAGCACAAGCGGCTGCGACGATCGTACTTAAGATAGTCAAGCGACCTGCATCCAACTGCTGAGCGTGGTGGCGCATCAGTTCTGGAGTGCCTTGCAGCATCAGCATCCAAGTCAAAATTAGGAAACTGACAGCGCCTGCGTTCCAAATGCACAGCATCCGAGTCAGGAGGAAATAGTCAGGCGGCAGGACAACAGTAACTGCTATAGCGAACAGAACAGACACCAAAAGGCGATGCCGGACGCTCCAAAGCCAGTGCATTTTAGATAAGCGAAGGTTTTTCACTACGATTCAATATGAAGTTAGGCACAATCTAGATTAAAAAATGCCAATTACTGCTATCTTGCCAGGAACTCCCCAAAAAAAGGTAAGAATGGATAACGCGCAGCACAGACAGGATGTTTCATGCCTTTTGATAGATCGATCGATCTCAACATTTTCGGTACAGTGGGACAAAATATAAATTGTGGTTTGACACTATGGCATCCTCTCAACCCCTCACAGGCCTTGAATTAATCGACTGCGCCAAAGCAAACGCCCAACAAGGAATCGTCACAGCCGCGCAGCTTTGCGGCTACGAAGCCGACCTCAACAGCTTCCAGCGGGAATTGAAACAGGCTTGCCAAAACATCGGCGTTGAAGTTAAGGAATTGAGCGATTTAATTACGGATCAGCAGATGATGAAACAAGGCAGGGGCATTGAAATCGCTCCCGATACTCCTTCAGAACTATAGGTTTAATCTGCACCGCACCAGTTTTACAGATTAAGACTGGCCCGACAGTATTTTGAGCCTGCTATGTTAGTCAGGCTAGAATATTTTGCATGGAAGCTTCTGACTTTTGGCAGGAGTCCTGTTTCCTCCCGCGAAGATGGTGCTTTCTGGAGGGGGGGCTGAGATTGTTAGGAGAACTGTCGTGTCAGATCAGCAAGATCGAATTATGCGTTTGTTTATCGAGGAGGCTAAGGAGCACCTCGATACTCTAGAAAATGGTTTAGTGGATTTGAAGTCCACGATGAAAGACCCCGAAAGCGTTCAAGAGATGTTCCGAGCCGCCCATTCCGTCAAAGGAGGGGCGGCGATGCTCAGTTTGGATAGTATCAAAACAACCGCTCACCGCTTGGAAGATTGTTTTAAGGTACTCAAGGACGGGCCCGTCAAGCAGGTTGACCAAACGGCAGAATCCCTATTTTTAAAGGGAGTTGATACGCTTAAAGATTTGCTGGCGCGACTGGAAGGGCCTTTTGGCTTGAGGAATGAAGAGGGAGAAAAACTCGTTCAACAGGTGATGCCAGTTTTTGCTCAACTGGAAACTCATCTCAAAAACTTGGCTGCGGGTAAAGTTCCGGCTGCTGCTGCGGTGGCTCGCGGGGCCGGGGCCGCTCAAACAGCGGGCGGTGTGCCGGCGAATTTTGCTGCGGAAGTGATGGTTTTACTGAAAGAAATGTTGCAGGGGTTCAAACAGAAAGAATCGGCTGCTAGTCGCGAGCAGTTGGCGGCTGTGTGCGTTCGCCTGTATAAGTTGGGAGGTAAAATTGAGACTTGGCAAAATTTAGTGAAAATAGCTAGAGGGGCGATCGTTAATCCCAAAAACTCTTATAAAGTCTTAGCTCCGCTGATTATCAAAGAACTCAAGGAGGCTGGGGATTTGGTGCAAGGGGGGAAAGTTAAGACGATCGCTCCAAGTAAAAATTTGCTACTTTTGGCAGCAAGCCCAAAAACTGTAGAAGCAAGCGCCCCAGCAACCGCAGCACCACCGGCATCGAAGGAAGTAGCTCTTCCCGCCGACCCGAAGGCGGTAGTAAAGCTTTTGCTCAAAACTTTCAACAAAAAGCAACTTTCGGAAATTGCCAAGTTACTGGTTCATGCTATCAAATCCTCGAAATAGGAGTTGTTGCAGTAGAAAATAAGGTCAAAGCAATATTTTTGAAACGGAAATTTTCTGCTGCGCGCTCACAGCAGGCTCGTAGACTTGAGTTGCACAAGTATTCGATCGATCTGTTAACCGCAGATTTCTAGCGTACAAACACTGATGGACGCAGATAATTCAATAATTGAAAGCGATTGAGTGCAACTCTGGTCTAGTGCGGCAACGGTTAGTCGGTAGGGGCATTGAAGATTTACGGATTTTTGATTTTTGCCTTCTATCTTCTACTGTTGGGCAACCCTGCGTTAGAATTTAGATATTAAGATCGGCGTGCAGTATTGTACCAGAATTAAACATCGAGCAGGCTCTAGAAGGCGGTAGCTGTGAAACCAATTCGTTCATTAGAAGATGCTTTAAACCGCTGTCAGGCGGCGGGAATGCGCTTGAGCCGCCAGCGTCGATTTATTCTAGAGCTTTTGTGGGATGCAAAAGAACACCTATCGGCTCGAGAAATTTACGATCGCCTGAACCGACAAGCGCATTCGATCGGTCATACTTCTGTTTATCAAAATCTGGAAGCTCTTTCGAGAGAAGGGATTATTGAGTGCATAGAACGCTCGGAGGGACGCTTGTACGGGAATGTCAGCGACTCTCACTCTCATGTCAACTGTCTGGATACGGCTCAGATTCTCGACGTTCATGTGGAATTGCCGATCGAGTTGATCGAACAAATTCAACAGCAAACTGGTGTCAAAATTGTAGACTACCGGATAGATTTCTACGGATACCGCTCGGCAGGGGCAGAGGCGGAAGCATCGAGTGTTAGCGAGACACCAAAGGCTTTTTAACCAGAAATCCCTAGGCTGCCTGCTGTTAAAGCAATGTTGGAAATAAACCTGTCGGCAGTATAAAATGATTTCAGTATGATTGCTCTGCGCCTGACGGCGATCGATCGCCGTCGGGCGCAGAGCAATTCTGTACGTTCAACAGTTGACTGCTGAGCTGGGACAGTTACTTCGGGCGATCGCCAGGAGATTGTCTCTGAGGGAAATTAATTTTTCCTTGGATCTTACAAGGGGGAGACTTTAAACCCATTTTTTCGGGCAAAAAAGTTAAAACTTTAGTGAAACTCCCTAATTCAAAAGCAGAGTCAAATCTAAAATCTAAAATCTACTGACGGGGCTTAATACAGTTTTTTCTGCTAAACTGCCAGCGAGAGCTGTGAATAACAGTTTGATAACTGGTATGATCTACGTGCTTACAGAGCCTAAAATACTCCAAAGCCAGCAGTGGGGCGGGACACAAACCTCACTATAAAATGCCGTAAAGGGAAAGATTGCCAGTACCTTGAAGGAAGTTCTCGATCTCCTTAACAGGAGTCAGAATCCCACATCACAATCTATGGATTTGATGTGGGAGTGTCACGCATAGAGCGCATTACAGGACAAGCTGAAGTAATGGCGAGACGACAATCTGACCAATTCCACAGAGCACCGCAGTACAACCCATCACCCAAGCCGACAGCACAATTGAGTGCAGAGGCGATAGGCGATGCGAGTACCTCAGCAAGGGTGCTGCCGAGCAACGAGGGCAAAAGAACTTTTTGGCAGTGGCAGCTCATCTGGCTGAGTCTCCTAGTGGGATTTGGAGTCACCGGTGCGGCCGCATTCCTGTGGTTGCTGACTATGCCTCCACCACCAAATTGCCAACAACTGTCGCCGCTGGCGGCGGATGGAGAGCGACTTTACTGCGCTCAACAAGCGGCTAAGTCGGGAAAACTAGAACAGCTAGAATCGGCAATTGCACTGGTGCAGGCTTGGCCCAAAGAACACCCGCTATACTCGCAGGGGCAACATTTGATCGGAGAATGGTCAAAAGCCATGCTGCGTTTTGCCAGGGCAAAAATTGAGCAAGGGGATTTGAAGGGGGCTCTGGAGATTGTGGCGAAAATTCCCAAAACCAGTCCGTCTTACCCAGATGTAGAGGAAGCTGTTGCTGCTTGGGAAAAAAATTGGCAGGAGGGTCAAAAACTCTACGATACAGCCTTAACAGCTTTGAAAAGCGAGGATTTAAAGAAGGCTTGGGATTACGCTCAAGCTTTGTTCAAGCTGGAAAATATTTTCTGGAGTCAGAAGCGCTACAACGAGCTGATCCAGCAGATTTCTTTGGAAAGAAACGGCTGGCAGCGCTTGCAAGAGGCGAGAGATTTGGCGCAGGATGGGACTCCGCAAAAGTTCGCTGAGGCGATCGTCCTAGCTCGTAAAATAGACTCGCAGCTTTTTGCGCGCGCTAAAGCAGAGAAGGAAATTGAGGGTTGGAGCCGGACTTTGCTGGCAATGGCTACTAAGCGGTTGGAGGCGAAAGACTTGCCGGGGACGATGGAGGCGGCTTCTGTGGTGCCGCAAAATACGCCGCTGTTTGCGGAAGCTCAAGATTTGATGCAGTTGGGTAGGGCTAAGGCGGTGACGTGGAATCAGTCGATTTCCACACCGCTACCACAACATATTTTTAGTTTGCTCGAAGGGCAGGGCGCTGCTAGCCAAATTGCTCCGGGCCGCCCTCTGTACAAGCAGGCTCAAGTTCAAATTGAAAATTTGCAGGTGCAGTTTCAAGATTTGGTGCGGCTGCAAGTGGCGAGTACGATCGCTGGTTTGGGTCAAGTCGGGGCATTTCAGGTAGCGATCGCTGAAGCGCAAACCATCGGCCCTTCTCAGCCACGGCGGATTCACGCTCAAACTTTGGTGGCTACTTGGCGCCGGGAAATTCAGCGGATCGAAGACAAATCTTTTGTGACTCTGGCGAAGCAGTTGGCAGAGTCGGGAACGGTTGAAGGACTAAAGGGCGGCATGGCTCAGGTACGTTTGGTGGCTCTCAACCGCCCCCGGAGAATAGAGGCGCAAACTCTCTTGGCTCAGTGGACGAAACGCATTGAAGTGATTGAAGATCAGCCTTTTTTGGATGAATCTATCGCCCTGGCGAAGGAAGGAAAACTGAGCGCGGCTATTGATAAAGCTTCGGAAATTAAGAGCGGTAGGACTCTGTACGCCAAAGCTCAGGATAATATCTATCAGTGGGTGAGCGAACTGCAAATTGCTAGAGACAGACCGATTCTGGATCGAGCTGCTGAATTGGCGTCTCAAGGTAGTCTGTCGGCGGCGATCGATATGGCTTCGCAAATCGGTTACGGTAGAGCGCTGCATTCAGAGGCGGCAGGGGCGATCGGGCGCTGGAGTGCCGAACTCAGAGCCAACACTGCACCACCGCCTGAACCCGCTCGCGAGTACGCACCAGCACCGCGACAGGAGGAGTACGCGCCAGCTCCGCGACAGGAAGAGTACGCGCCAGCTCCGCGACAGGAGGAGTACGCGCCAGCTCCTGAACCTGAACCTTACTATCCGCCCGCCAGACAAGAGGCCCCGGCTCCGGCTCCTGAACCTTACTATCCTCCGGCGAGAGAGCCTGAACCTTACTATCCTCCGGCGAGGGAGCCTGAACCTTACTATCCTCCGGCGAGGGAGCCTGAACCTTACTATCCGCCCGCCAGACAAGAGGCTCCGGCTCCGGCTCCGGCTCCAGCTCCAGAGCCAGCTCCGGCTCCAGCTCCGGCTCCGCCGTCGATTCCTGAATCGGCTGGGCCTCCTGATGCTAATTTGCTCCCCGAGTAATTGGGTTTTCTGGCGATCGACCTCTAACATCTAAAATCGAGTGAGTAATTTGCAACTGCTGTCGATCGATAACGACCCCATTTTCCGGCTGGGATTGCGAGTCGCCTGCGAACAATCTCCAGACTTGGAGGTTGTCGCAGAGGTTTCGACTGTCTCGGAGGCCCTGCAGGTTTTAGAAGCTCGCTCCCTCGACTCTGGAGCGGCCGAGAAGCCCCCAGATTTGGCAATTTTGGGTGTTGAAACCTTAAATTTGCGATCGGGTCAAGATTCGGCGCTGGCAGCTTGTGGCGAACTCAAAAGTTTGTACCCTAACCTGCCGCTCTTGCTGCTAGGCGAACCGCTGACACCGGAGTTGTTGGCGGTCGTACAAGCTGCGGGCGCGAATGGCTATTGTCCTAAAGGTAGAGATATTTCCGTGACAATGGAAGCTATTCGCGCGGTGGGTTCGGGCAGCACTTATTGGCCGGCGGATGCGACGGCTAACTCGACAATACAGCTAAATTCAGCCGTAGTTTCAGCAATAGAAAACTCAGCAGCAATTGCTGCTGAGGAAAATTTAGATGATCGGATAGTCGATCGCCCTTTACGCCAAAACATCCTGACTGATGCTTTTGTGTCTGGATTGCGGGAAATAGACTCAGCTTTGGCGCTTGTCAAAGCTGATTTAGAAGAGGTGAAAGCGGCAGATGCGACGGATTTGCCCTCTATTTTAGACCGGGTTATAGTCAGCGGACACCGCCGAGAATTGCTGGCTGCTCGCTGGATTGTCAGTCAGTTATTATTGGAAGCAAGAGGGCGATCGGGTTCCGCTCAAGGTAAAAAGAAGCAAGAGGGCGATCGGGCTTCGCTCAATGTAAAAAGAAGAGAGAAGGCAGAAGGAAAAGCAGAGAATTTGTTGAATAATTCTCAGTTGCAAGTCGCGAAATCTCAAGTGGCGGCGGAATCTTTGGTGGTGGCAAATGATTGGCAAGGGAGTTTGTTTGACTCGGCGGCTGCTAAATTACAGTTTGATTTGGTGAATTTGACTGGCGTGCCTTTGGAAATCGATATTTTGCGATCGGCTCAAAAGCGCGAATTGATGAGTTCCATCCTGCGGAAGTTAGAGGATTTGCTAGAGGAATTGCGCTTTTCGCAAGTGCAGCCAACTCAATTGTCAGAAAAAATGCCTGCTATTTTGCGGGATTTGTGGGAAGCAACAATCATAGATTTTTTTGGCAAATATTATACGCTACAAACAGAAGAAAATCTGCTTTTAGACAACAGTCAAACAAGCTTGAAACTGTCAGAAAATCCAGCGATAACCGCTGCTAATTTATTAAACGGCAGTAGCGTAGAAATGGTGCCGGTGCTGTTGGCAGAAGAAACAGCCGTGGCGGCAGAAATTCTTGACAAAATACCGATGACTGTTGATTTTTTTGCCCATTTATTATTTGAAATTCCTCTGACAGTTGGCAATCTTTCTTGTGTTGCTGGCAGCCCGCAAGCAATGCAGCGAGCGGAAGCTTTGTTAGAAAATTTGGCAATTCAAATTGCTAGCGGAGTAGTGCAGCCCCTACTGAATAATTTTGCAAATATTGAGGAAATTAAGCAAAATTTTTATGATGGAAAGTTGATTTCGACGCGGGAAATTGAGCGGTTTCGGAATAATTTATCCTGGAGATATCGCTGGGACAACTATTTTGTAGAACCAAAAGCCATTTTTGAAAGCAGATTTTGGCTGTTTGTTTTGGGGGATGCGGGAATTAAGAGAATTTCTATTTATGCTCCGAGAAATCGGGAGTTGGCCCAGCTTTCTGGGTTGCAGTTGGTGTTGACTTTGCTGCTGGAAGCTAGGGATGCGATCGCGCCTAGGGTTCGCGCGGTGATTTCGCTGTTGGGTGCTGCTGTTGTTTATGTTTTGACGCAGGTGATAGGGCGGGGAATTGGTTTGATCGGGCGGGGAATTATTCAGGGAATTGGTAATTCTTTGCAGGATGGCAAGTTTGGGAAAAATGGGTAATTAGTTAGTTGGCAGTTGGCAGTTGGCAGTAGTCATTAGTCATTAGTCATTAGTCATTAGTCAGTTGGTAGGGGCAGTGGATGGTGCGTGCCCGCCCTCTTAGTAGTCAGTAGTCAGTAGTCAGCAGTCAGCAGTCATTAGTCATTAGTCAGCTAAAATATTTATAGCTGGTGGTATGATAACTAAACGGTATACAGTTGACTATCAAGCAATTGGTTACTGGACTCCCGGATTTATCTGTGGGATTAATCTAAAACTTAATGTTATAAGGTTGACTTTTTATGAGTATTATGATATCGATTGATGCCGATCGCATAAACAGTTTAGATTTGTCTCCGGTGCGGAGTGCGATCGAAAATTGGCTGGCATCCGGGGCGATCGCCGAAAACGAACAACAGGTACAATTTGAAATTGAGTATCCGCGCGAAGAATTAGATCCGCGAGAAATATCCGAAATTCCAGAAGTGCGGCTGTGGTTTATCCGCTTGGATGCTTGTTATCCTTGGCTGCCATTTTTGCTAGATTGGAAAGGTGGAGAATTGGCCCGCTACGCGGCGATGTTGGTGCCGCATCAGTTCCACCGCACCCAAGGCATTCAGTACAATCCTGAAGCTTTAGAAATGTTTTTGATGAGCAAAATTTTTGTGTTGACTGATTGGTTGAACCAGCAGGGAATTCCCAGCAAATCGAAGTTGATGGCGATGTCCCAAATGTTTGGTTATGATTTGGAGGATGCTTTTTTTGATGTGATCGTGCCGCACAAATAGGCGATCGCGCCTCTAATTAACATACTCCTAATTAGGTAGGCTACTCTATACCTTAAGACTAAGAACAAAGGTATAAACCCGGTTTCTTCCTTTTTGGGGCGGGCTTTCCAGTCCGCCTCCGCAGCTATAAGTTCTATCCGCAACAGGTTAATTAAGCTTAACAGCAACCGTACTCAGACTTTAATACAATCCTTAAACCACCGCGCCTCAAAAAATTGTTGCTGGACTTCACACTTTCCTCAGAATTGAGAGTTAGTTTAAATAGACAACGATCGCCCGATTCAATCGATCGAGGAAATGTCCCATGAAAACAGATTACCTCATCGTCGGCAGTGGTTTATCAGCACTGGTTTTCGGAGCTTTGATGGCAAACTCCGGCAAAACCGTACACATCCTTGAAGCTCACGAACACCCCGGAGGCTTTGGCCACACCTTTACAATGGCCAAAAAATACACCTTTAATGCCCAATTCCACTACGTTTGGGACTGCGGCGAAGGACATACAGTGAATCGAGTCCTCAAAAAACTCAATCTCGATCGCGATGTCACCTTTGAACGGTACGATCCGAATGGCTTCGACCACATGAGAATGCCTGGGTACGCACTAGATATTCCCTCGGAATCAGAAGAACTGATCCGCAGATTGTCGGCCCTGTTTCCCGAAGCAAGCGAGAGAATTCGCAAATTCGTCAACGAAGTCGAAAACACCGGCGAAGGACTCAGAAAACTCGCTCCTCCCGTCAAACCAATTGAATTAATCAAAAATTTCAGTGACGTATTCTGTGCCGTCCAACACCTCAACAGCACGCTTCAAGACGTGTTCGACAAATTCCAACTCCCGCAAGCAGCCCAAACCCTATTAGCTTTGCAATGGCCGGACTTTTTGCTGCCTCCGAACCAGCTTTCTTTCTATGCTTGGATTGCTTTGTTTCGAGGCTATCAAGAAGGTGCGTTTTACCCAACGCAACATTTTGAAGATGTCATCAATTCTTTAGTTAAAGTCATTGAATCCAACGGCGGGAAAGTTTCTCTAAACTACGAAGTCACAAATTTTAGGGTGAAAGATAGAACGGTAACGGGAGTTGAAGCGATGGATTTAACCACGCATCAAACCCATGAATTCACTGGCGACACGGTGATTTGCAACCTCGATCCCAAACGAGCGGCCAAGATGATTGGAGAGGAACTATTCTCGAAAACAGTGCGGCGGAAACTCGACTACGAGTATTCTGCATCTAATTACATGGTCTACTGTGTTGTCAAAGATATCGACCTGCGAGACTATGGATTTGGCAAATGGAATACGTTTCATTCGGAACATTTGAATCTGAATGAAGCTTTTGCTCAAATGTACGATAATAATGATTTTTCTAGTCCGAGTTTTGCAATTACCACACCCACTTTACTCACCGAAGCGGGGGGGGATTGTCCTGAAGATTGTCAAATTGTGGAATTTCTGACTGTTGCGAATTACAGCTATTTTAAACAACTTTGGGATACCGATCGCAAAGCTTACAGACAGAAAAAACAAGAGATTCTGGACTCGATTTTAGACGTAGTTGAAAAACACTATGTTCCAGATTTTCGCAAACACATGGTATTTCACATTACCGGAA
Source organism: Microcoleus sp. B4-D4 (assembly GCF_036705185.1). Taxonomy (NCBI): domain Bacteria; kingdom Bacillati; phylum Cyanobacteriota; class Cyanophyceae; order Oscillatoriales; family Microcoleaceae; genus Microcoleus; species Microcoleus sp. B4-D4. The sequence continues at coordinate 98,023 of NZ_JAUBTX010000006.1, forward strand.
GTCCTACAACTAACGAGCGCTTCTGTTGGTGTCCTAACGGCAATTCCTACGGTTCTAGGCTGACACCGAAAAACATGGGAATCGATCGGCTAAATCACGAAACATCCCTCAACAATTTCTATTTCTGCAACGCCTCATCGGGCTATCCAGGCTTTGCGCCGACATTTTGGACGGGGGCGCTGCTTTATCAACGTTTATCCGGCGATGCGATTTTAGGCTAAGGAAAATTAGCAATTGGTTATTTTCCTGTTTCTCTCGTTTTTTGGCTCTGCCAAGGAATGAATTTCACTCTTGCTCTGCCTCTTCTTAAAAATCTCTCGTTTCTGCTCTCATTATCTCGTTTTTTGGCTTTGCCAAGGAATGAATTTTATCTCGTTCCTTGCCTCTGCCAAGGAATGAATTATCTCTTGATCTCGTTCCTTGGCTCTGCCAAGGAATGAATTTCTGGAGGCTCTGCCTCCTCTTAAAAATGACGAGGCACAGCAAGAGTGAAATGCGTTCCCAGGTATAACCTGGAAACGAGAATTTCTTCCATCTTCCATCTTCCATCTTCCTGATGAAGTTGTACGGAAAGCAGTTGCCAGTTGTCAGTTGTCAGTTGTCAGTTGTTAGCAATAACAAACAACATGTAACAAATGACTAATAATGACTAATGACTAATGACTAATGACTAATGACTAATGACTGATGACTAATGACTAATGACTAATGACTAATGACTGATGACTAATGACTAATGACTTCTAGGAGCGAACTATGAAAATTGCAATTGTTGGGGGCGGAGCTAGCGGTATGGCCACAGCTTACTGGCTCGATAAACAGGGACATCACGTCACTGTTTTGGAAAAGCAACCGATTTTAGGCGGACACATACGCACGCTCAATAAAAATGTTTTGCCAAATCAATCTGAATGCAATGAAATATTAGAAAATGGGGTTCTGGAATTTCCCACAGTGTTTTACAATTTTGCGGCTTTAATGCAGGAATTAGGCGTTGAATTAGAACCAGTGCAGATTGGATCAGCGCTGTTTTTTAAAGATGGCGGTCACTTTTTGTCTGCTGTTTCAATCAAAAAGAATTTCACGGGAATTCAACGTCTGATCGAATATTTGCGGCTGGATGCTCTTTATGCTCGTTCGGCTGGATTTATTTTAAAAATGCGGTTTGCTAAACAGCACGATTTCTACGATGTGCCGCTTTCTCAGAGTTTGAAAAGTTCGTGCATCCGCAACGATTGGCTGAAGTTGTTGACGATGTACAGCTACTCGATACCGTTTGAATTGCTCGACGATTTCCCGGCAGAGTTGGCGATTCCCATGCTGCGGGAATATGCGTTGGTTAACTGGGTAAGGATTAAAGGCGGCGTGTATTCTTACATTGAAAAGATTCTGGAGCGCTTTCAGGGCGATATACTGCTAAATGTGGAGATTGCCAAGATTTTTAGAAGTGCTGATGCTGTAAAATTTGTGCTTTCTGATGGGGAGATTCAGGAGTTTGATAAGGTGGTTTTTGCGATGCCGCCAGACCAAGTAATGAGGCTGTTGGCTGACCCGACTGAGGCGGAAACGAAGCGGTTTGCGGCGTGGCAACCCAATTATGCCACGACTGTGCTGCATTCCGATACTTCGATGTACGATCGCTACGGCATCCGCAAGTTATCAGAATTTGATTTTTTCGAGACGGACAAAGGATGGGGCTACAATGCGAGCTTGAATCAGCTTTGCGGCATTTCGTCACCGCGAGAGTACAGTTTAGCATTTCGACTGGAACAGTCGATCGACCAAAACCAGATTATTCACATTCAAAAACATCATACACCCATGTATAATGTCGAGTCTTTTCGATACCGAGACGAAGTTATCGAGACTAACGGCGAGAACCACACTTATCATGCGGGAGCTTATTTGGGAGATGGTTTGCACGAAGGAGCGATTACCTCTGCTTTGCGAGTCGCAAAATTAATCGGGTGAGTTCCATAGACTTGAGTTGCACTCTGCATCGCAGACAAAATTGAATTATCTGCGTCCATCAGTGTTTATCCGCTGGAAATCTGCGGTTAACATATCGAATATTTATGCAACACAAGTCGAATCAATGCCAGAGTAACTTTTCCCAAATGCTTAGGCTGCGACACAACTCGTTGCAGTTAAGCAGACATCAAGGCTCACAGATGCGCCCATTGTCGAGCCAGCTAACAAAGTACCCTCAAAGTTAGCTCCCAAGAATGTTGCGCCGCTCAAGTCTGCCTCGCTCAAGTCTGCATAACACAGCCTAGCCCAATCGAGGTTTGCCTGCACCAAAGAAACTCCCACCAAGTTCGCTCTGGTTAAATCTGCTCCCTTCAACTGAACGCCCCGCAACTGAGCCCCGCTGAGATTTGCTGCTAACAAATTGGAGCCTTCCAAGTTGACCCCGTTGAGTTTGGCTTCGCTGAGATTGACACCATTGAGGTCTATCCTGCTGAGGTCGATGCCGTTCATGTAAGCTTTCCTGAGATAGATACCTGTGAGTTGAGCGCCAAAAAGCTTTGCACCGCTGAGTTTTACCTCTGGACAGTGCGCCCAGTTGAGGTTTGCTCCCGTGAGGTTTGCTCCCCGCAGGTTGACGAATTGCAAGTCTGCCGTACACAGATTGGCGTTCCAGAGAATGGCGTTCCGCAGGTTGCTACCTATGAGTTGAGCTCCGGTCAACTTAGCCCTGGGGAGTTTTGCTTTGACGAGGAAAGCTCCGCTGAGATTGGCTTTCGTGAGCTCTGCGTCGGCTAGTCTGGCTTGGCCCATTTTGGCAAAACTCAGATTTGCCCTGCAAAGGTTTGCGCCGTTGAGTGCTGCTTTGGTCAGATGCGCCCGACTCAGGTTAGCTCCCGCAAGGTTAGCCCTCGAAAGGTTTATTCCGTCCAAGATAGCTCCACTGAGATTGGCCCCGCTCAGCTCGGCACCTACAAAGTCTCTTTTGCCATTTTCGTAGTCTTTGAGTAGCTCAGTGACTTCCATAGCGGTTAGATTCCTAATAGCGAAAATTTCTCTAAAAATTCTTAGCTCTTAATAAATATTTTATATCTAATGAAGCGGAGGCGATCGCACTTTCGATAAAGCTACAAACTAACTTGATATTTCTCAAGATACTCGGTTTTTTTTGCAACGCTGCGGACAGTTTTGGACAGTCAACCCTAGAAGAGGGGTTTGAGGGGAGCGGTACGAAGGCAGCGCTGGCCGAGGCAGGTTATAGGCTGTCGGGTAAATAAAGGGTTTGAGGCTGCGACATCAAAACTGTTCGGTTAAAAGTAATTTCCGACATTTTACCGATGATATCTGTAGATGCTCTTTGTGCAAAATCGGGTCGGTCATCTACCAAAAATTATCAAAAATCAACCGCAAGCAATCTTGTGTCTGCTAAAAATATGCAATGAAATAAGAAATAAGTTTGTAGTTGGGACTAAATTTCTCTGAAAATGCTGTGGACTAAAGTCCTAACTACAAACCTATTTTATTCAGGGTAATTTAGCGGATACACTCTCAAATCAGTTTGAGGCAACCGGTTTTAAGGGCAGTTAGACAGATGTTTCAATCTATGTTATGCTGAGTCAAAAGAGAGGAATCATTATGTCAAAAGAAAAAAAAAGCAACAAAGAAGTCAAAAAGCCCAAGAAACAGCCTGACGCTGCGGCTAAGCCGAAGGATGACAAAAAAAAGTCATGGTAGCAGTGACGGCAGCAAGTAGAGATAGCAGCCGATTTCGGGATGGCTATTAATGCTGTGCAATGGTCATTACTACAATTTCCAACATCGAAATATCCCTTTTTGGGATAATCCGAAAATCTGTTTCTTATGTCATGTCGCTCGAAGAAGCTTAATAATCAGATTCGTATGTAGTGAAGAATTTAGTCTTCTGGTTATCAGGACTAAATTCCTCACTACAAACCTTGTTTATTATTGGTAATTGAGCGAACACGATATTTTATTTAGGGTATGTGTAGTTCAGTTTTTAGCTATCAATATCAAATATTCCCTTGCCGTATTTAACACAGTCTATTAATTTACCAATAAAAAAATATCTCGATCGCCCAAACAGCTCAAAATCCGCTCATAGAGATATCTCAGTCACCGCAATATTACCCTCAAAACACACGTCAACATCAGTCCCCGCCGCCCGATCGCGCGAGCCATATTCTCCGGCATAATAAAAGTATTCTCCCTCCACCCGGTAAACCACAGGCAGCGGCTGCGTCGAAGGCTGGCAAAACACTATTTCCGGTTCCGCACTTCCCGGCGCTAAATGCGGCAAATTCACATTCCAAAAACACCCCGACTTTGGTTCCCGGTTCAGCAAATGGGCCAACACCCGCGATGTCCACCGAGTAGCGACATCCCAATCTATTTCGAGCGGCCTTTTAATCCGGTGGGAAATTGCGATTCCCGGAATACCGTGCATGGCTGCTTCCCGCACAGCCGCAACCGTACCCGAAATGTACACGTCAACGCCCAAATTGCCACCTGCGTTAATACCCGAAAGCACCAAATCCGGCTTCGCACAAAGGTGATGAAGAGCAATACGCACGCAATCGGCAGGTGTTCCCCCTACAGCATATTCCACGGACGATCGCCGATCGACATGAATCGGACTGTGAGCCGTCACCTGATGCCCGCAGCCCGACAATTGCCCCTGCGGAGCCACCATAATTGTTTTGCCTTCTACAGCCTGCAAAAGTGCCTGAATCCCCGGAGCGTCTATTCCGTCGTCGTTGGTTAAAATTATCATTGAAAATTTGTCTGTTAGTAACGTTATTGTGTCACTGGCGGGCGAGTCGAGGCAATCTCAAATTGTAGGGTGTCGCGGGGATTCTGTCGATTTTAGATTTTAGATTTACTCCACAGATGAATCTTGGAGATTGAACAACAGCCTAAATTTTGGGTTCTCCACGCCGTACTTTAGTGGCTCAAACCCGCTATCTGCGCCCGGGAAGAGTTACTAATTCCATATTTACTTTCGCGTACATCAGGCGATCGACCAACACATTTCTCAATATCTGTATAATATATTACTTACTGTTAGTAAAATTACGTAGTCAGCGGTTGTGACAACCGATGATACCGAAAGTTGCAATAACGGATAGTTAGGCGTGGAATCCCTCAGCAGCAGTCATCCTAGCCTTGGCGATACAACCAAGTTTACGAAAGGTTTATTCTTAAACCTCGCAAAATATTGTTTTGGTAAAGGTATCAAAAATGTATAGACAAAGACCTTTACATGATAGATGATGTAAACAGAAACCAGGATAAATCAATAAAGTCAATCCCCAAAGGATATAAAAAAGGTATTACTCTTATGAAAACCAACTTCGCCCAACCACTAACCGCCTGTATAGCTACTGCTGGTTTAGTTGTTGCTTCTTCCTTACTAACTGCAACGCAAGCCCAAGCATTCAGTTTATCCGTGGCTCCTGAGTACGGTACGACCAACGGCATTGGCACCGGTGCTACTGCAACATTGGACTTCAACTTTGTCCAAAGTGGAGCCGACTTGCTCCTGAATTTGGGCATCACCAATACCACTGGCACTAAGACTACAGCCGGTGGCGCAACCAACTCTTCTCTCGTTGGGGTGGCATTTGACGTATTGAGCGGCGTTAATGCATCGGTTAAATCTACCGCAGGCAGCACTTTTACAGCGTTTTGGCAAAACGTTGAAATTAAAGGTTTGCAAAAAGACGGTTTCGACTATGGCATTAGCACTCCGCGCAAAGAGTTTAATGGTGGCAACGCTAATGGAGGCTTATATAAAAATCAGTCTACTTTGGTTAGCTTTTTGCTAACTGGCAGCAGTCTGAGTGCGTCTCAGGCAGAAAATGCTTTCTTGACGGGATTTCAGAATGGTACGCTCAAGGCAGGAGTTCGCTTCCAACAGGTAGATGGGTCTAATGTTGGTACCAGTGACAAAGTTATGGCCGGAGTTTCGGCTGATGCTGAGCCAGTACCCGAACCAACTACTATCGCAGGTATGGTGATGGGGTTGGGAAGTTTAGTCGCAGCCCGCCGCAAGCAGGCAAAAAAAGCTCTTGCTTAAATTTTCTCAGGGGTGCAGGCCATCCATCGGCAGAAAAGAAAAGCTCGTCCCATTTCTAGTGAATTCAGGTTAACTTCTAGTATCAACTCATAAGAGCCAGCGCAGCTATAGTGCTTCTGGCTCTTATTTTTGCTCTACATTTTGTCATTAAGTAGAACAAAAAATTTGCGATGCCAGAATTTCCACAAAAATTGACCTAACATCCCAAATTCCCCAAAAAATATCAACCAACTTGTGGTAAAGTTTTGTGTCGATCGCCCGATCGAATTATCAGCACAAGTTCAGTTAAACGCGATCGCAGCTATGTTTTTACCAATTCTACCCTTAGCTCAAGCAATTGCCGCACCTCCCACCCAACAGCAACTGATTATCCAGCCAGAAGTCCCCCTACCGGAAAACGAACGAGATGTGCAGCCGCCCCCGCCAAGCAGCAGCCCGCTGAATACTGTGACAGTGCCCCAGCAAGTGCGCGTTTTGCCGGGAAAACTCGACAACATTCCCGTTTTCAACAGCAACAGCCCGGAAGTCGTGCAAACCGAAGGCATTTTGCTCTCCACATTTCCCCAAGAAGGTAAACAAGTACCTTCTGCACACTTAAACTTTCCCTTCAAAAATCGATTTGATATCTTCGCCCACCACATCGCCAAAGCTAAAAATCGCAACGAAACTCGCACCTTATTTCAAGGAATAATTGTCTACAATCCCAACTCGGAACCTGTTACTTTAAAAGTCTTGCAAGGAGCTACCTATTTAACTCAGCCGGATGCGTTGTTTGTCGATTTGCCCTCGTATTTAGAAAATCGATTCGGCACCGTGTTTGCGGGGCCTGGAAGCCGGATTACCAGCGATGTGCTGCGGGGGTACAGACAAGCCATTTTGCCCGCTGCGATCGAAATTCCGGCCATGCAGAGCCGAATGCTGATGAATTTGCCGATACCTGTGGGGAATATTAGGCCTGCTTCCAACGGGCGATCGACTTTGATGCGAATGTCGAGCAGCAATTCGGTTTATGTTGCTAGTTTAGCAATGTTTGCTCCTCCAACTAAAAATGGACTCGAACAATCTCCGACTTTAGAACAGTGGGAAAATATTTTAAACACCAAAGGTTTAGCGGGGCCCAGAGATTTAGCACCAACTCCGACAGACGAAAATCCGGTGCAAAAAATTTACGGCCGCGTGGCGGGAGTAGCTGAAGGTTCGGAGTGGAAAGCTAAAATTACTGATAATTCTAGAACCGATTATTTAACTGTTCCCAAGCGCGGTGAGTCATTTTCCTATGCTCTGAGCACTACGGATACGGGTACTTTTGGCACCGGCCAAGTTCAAAGCGCTAAAATGTTAGCTCGCTATCCCGATACTGCTTATTTTGCTCACGGCAATTACGGGATTCAATACAACTTAGCTTTTCCGCTTTACAACAAATCTCGCGAGTCTCAATCGGTGAGCATTAGAATGCAAACACCGATTAAAGCAAATACAAAATCGGGTGGATTGATGTTTTACGATCCGCCGGAAAATCGGATATTTTTCCGAGGTACGGTGCGGGTGATATTTAATGACGATACGGGCAAGACTTTGACGCGCTACATTCACATTGTGCAGCGCCGGGGACAGCAGGGGGAACCTTTGGTGAATGTGAATATGAAGCCGGGGGAACGCCGTTTGGTTCAGGTGGATTTTTTGTATCCGCCGGATGCGACGCCGCCGCAAGTCTTGACAGTGCGATCGAGTAATTAGTTTATAGTCAGTAGTCAAAGGTTTGTAGTGAGGACTTTAGTCCGCATCAAGAAAAACTAAAATGTAGTCCATTGGGCTTTTTTTACCTGCTCACGCACTTGCCCATGTAGCACTCTCATCAGCTCTTCTATCACTCCCTTTCGCCACTGCAAGTAAAGCCAATATACGGCCCTTGTAAGGGGGCCAATCCTTGGGTAGGTCTTACCAATTGCAGCCATTTTTTAGTTGATAGAAGATTCCGTCTAAGATTTCTCTTTTTGTCCAGTTACATGGTTTAGTTAGCTTCTTCCTGGGCAATATCTCATGTAGTATGGGTTCAATTATTTCCCATTCTGAATCCGTCAGACTGCTACAATAAGGCATGGCTGCTGCTGCTGGATAATGCTTTTGCGGTCACGTACAACAGCATAAAAGATGTCAAACGGGTTTTATAGAGGCTCAAAACGTTTGCACCTTGGTTGTTCGTCTCTGGCTAAATTTGGGAATTCACCAATAAACCTACTATTTTTCAAGCTGTGTAGCCTCGTTTTTCCACTGCGTACACTTTTTCAGCAAGCCCTAAGTAGAAATCATTGACAAACGTCTTCAGATGAAACCCTTGCCTGACAGGGCTTTCAGAGATAGCGTGAAAAGTAAGGACAACATCCGTTGCACCAAAAAGTCGCGCCACTCCGTTCTTCGATTGAACCCGATCGCCTTTGACCAGTTTGTTTGGTTTAAAATATAATAAAGTTTTTCCTGAATCATGAGAAAATAAATTTTACTGGCATATCTATAGGGGAACATCCATCATGGCAAGAAGTAGTAGCGGATTTTGGAGCGATTTCTGGAAGTTTTTAGTTCAGGGAAATGTCCTTGAACTGGCAGTTGCCGTCATCATTGGTGGAGCCTTTGGAAAAATCATTGATTCTTTAGTCAAAGATATTATTACTCCCATTCTTCTTAATCCTGCTTTAACGGCTGCGGGAGCTAAAGACCTGGAAAGTTGGGCACCAGGAGGTATAAAATGGGGTGTTTTCCTGGCATCTGTAATTAGTTTTGTGATTATCGCCTTTGTTATTTTTCTATTACTCCGAAGCGTAGAATCTGCAAAAAAAAGATTAATTCGTCGGCAAGCAGCAGAAGCAGAAGCAGAAGTTGCACTTGTTGATGCTGCTACTCTCAACCAGGAAAGGATGACAGAAGTTTTAGAACGCTTAGCAAAAGCATTGGAATCGCGTGGTATTTAGAGCCTACGTAAGTAACCAAACGAAATTAATTAGATAAAGATTATTTAGGCTGTAAGGCTTTCAGGGGATATTTTGTGTAATTAATTTTGTACAACTACTTAATACTTGATTTTTAGGGGATGCAGGCAAAAGTTTAGGCTGTTATCTCCTTTTTTGCACACTCACACTAAAGATATTTCAAAAGCCTTCTTTGCGATTTCGTAACCGGCATCCTGAATCCAAAGTTTGGTGGTGATAAACAGTATTTTTCATAATTTTCCTTTTACGTATTTCCGAATTGCGTGCTTTTTTAACGCTGAGAAATTACACGTTATTAACGTTCAATTTGGAGATGCTTTCTTTATTATCGAGGGTATGGCTGTAGGCATAGTTCAGGCCTATAGAACCCATTTGACATCTATTCCAGACTTATTACCACAACTAGGTTTGGGGCGAATCAGTAGAATCCTAAATTTAGGCTAGAATAGTTGCCCTGTAAGGATTTTACAAAAGATGTTAAATGGGTTCTATAATCATAAAAATCCTTTTTGCAATACTGAGATGTTCCCGACTGAAGTCCTGACTACGAACCTCAGAGTAAGGTTTGTAGTCAGGACTTTAGTCCTAATTAAAGTGTCAAAGATTGAGGATTTGTCTCAATCAATTTGGCTAAATCTTTCAAGAAAGATGCAGCGTCAGCACCGTAAATAATCCGGTGATCGCAAGTAATATTCACCTGCATTTGTCGCTTCACTCCCATCAAACCTTCCTCGTTTGCTACTACTTGCGGCCGCGAAGAACCGATCGCCAAAATCGAGCCTTGATTCGGCGGCAAAATCGCATCAAACTTGTCTACTCCAAACATTCCCAAATTGGAAAGAGTAAAAGTTCCCGTGCTGTATTCATCGGGTTTTAACTGTTTGGCGCGGGCGCGATCGACTAAATCCTTCCAAGTGCGGGAGAGAGAATATATGTCGAGGCGATCGGCATTTTGCAACACCGGCGTAATCAAACCGCCGCCGTCCATAGCCACCGCTACCGCTACATTAATATCAGCGCGGTGTTGAATTCCCGACTCTACATAACAAGCATTCAGCAGAGGATGTTTTTGTAAAGTTACTGCTACAGCCTTCGCCAGCATAGCCGTCATCGTGACGCCCTTCGACTTAATTTGTTTGTAGAGTTTGTCGAGATTGTCAGTAGTAATTGTGTAACCCACGCGGAAACAGGGCACGCTCAAACTTGCTTCCATGTTGCGTACCACCGCATTTTGCAGCGCGTTCATCGGTACTCTGTTACCGGAAAGCGCCACTGCTGGGACTGGTGCGGGTGCAGGTTTGGCTGCTGCGGGTGCGGCTGCTGCTGCGGGTGCGGGAGTTGCGGGGACTGTTACCGGTTGCTGAACCGGGGCTGGTTGGGCTTTACCGGCTGCTGCTTCCACGTCTTCTGCAACAATGCGACCGTTGGGGCCGCTGCCTTTGATCGAATTCAAATCTACTTTAAATTCTTTGGCTAATTTGCGAGCGCGGGGAGAAACGACGCTGCGGCCGTTTTGGCGGCTGACGTTTTGCTGCAAACCTGCTGATGCGGTAGCTGCGACTGGGGCGGAGGCTGCTGGGGCTGGGGCGGAGGCTGCTGGGGCGCCGGCTCCTTGTTTCTGAGCTTCTGCAATTTCGGCTTCTGTTTCCGCGACTAGGGCGATCGCGGCTCCCACCGGAGCAACTTCGCCAGCTTCTACAATAATTATTGCTAGATAGCCTTCGTAGAAAGACTCGACATCCATGTCGGCTTTGTCGGATTCAACTACGACTACGGTTTCGCCCTTTTCTACTTTGTCTCCGGCGGATTTGACCCAGGAAACAATTTTGCCCTCTGTCATGGTAGAACTCAGGGCTGGCATGAAAACTTCGCGAATCATCTGTAAAAAGTCCTTTTGATTTGGTAATTGGCGATCGGTATTTGGCGATTGATAATTGGCGATCGGCAATCGGCAATAATTATTATTATGCCAGCCTCTAGTCCGAAGATGTGCGACTATCAACTCAAAATTACATACCAATTAGCAATTACCAATTACCAATTACCAATTTCTAACTTCTAAATATCACCTCGAATTTCTTCAACTATGCCGTCGCGGAGTAGAATTTCTACTTGCATTTTTTGAATCAAGTTTTCTCCCATCCCGACGGTGAACGTGCCGTCAATTTGACCTTGACTAACTTCTTGTTCGAGGTCTAAAACCTGTACTTGTTGGAGTTGTTGCAGGTTTTGGTTTTTTTGTTCTAGCAGTTCGCTCTTTCTTTGATTCACTTGCACTTGAATGTTTTCTATTTGCTGCGTTACTTGCGGGCCTGGGGGTTGCAGGTTTTGCTTTTGGATTTCAGAAATCATCCGGCTCCCTTGCATTTCTAGCTGTTGTAGCTGAGAATCTATTTGGTTGATTTGGCCTTGGAGTTGTTGTTGAGCTTCTTCTTTCCAGCGGGGAGTAACGATGACTTTCACGCTAATCGATCGCTTCAAGAGTAATTGTGGTTCCATGTTGTTGCTTGTCAATTATCAAGGGGAATTAGTCATTAGTCATTCGTCCTAAGTCATCCGTCATTAGTCATTAGTTCGCAAACATTTCCTAATGACTGAGGACTCGGATTCGAGACTAGGGCGTTGGTGTCAACTTAACCTTCAAACCTACGATCGGTCTTCTGTCTGGCGATTTAGGTCAGATCCCGCCTAGCCCAGGGCGGGTACGCCCCTAGGTCGGGGGGGATAAGAATCTTCTCAAAGTCAACCCCTCTTCTTAAGGGGGATGCGAGGGGGATCTGGCCTCTGCTATCAACGAGAGATACAAAGGTTTTCAGGCGATTGTTGACACCAATTGGGACTCGGTTGTTGGGATCATTTTTGCTTCTCCATTCCCCAAGTCCTGCGAATATTTTCAAAACATCCCGTCAATCATATCGCGGTAGTGTTCAGTCACAACCGGGCGCTTAATTTTCAGGGTCTGGGTCAACATTCCATTTTCCATTGAAAATGGCTCCTGAATCAACCGGAACGGGCCGATGCGATCGTCCGCGCGGTATCCAGGGCGATTTTTCACCTCCCGGTTCAACTCTTGGCGGAATAAGTCTTGAATTATCTTGCTATTCCAGTCAATTTCCTGTATGGGCGGACTCTGAGTTTCGCCCCATTTGAGTAGGGCTTCTGAATTGGGGACAATTAAGGCGCCGATCGATTTCTGGTCTTGACCTACTACGATAATTTGGTCGATGTAGGGGCTGCGGATGCAGGCATCTTCGATCGGCTGCGGTTCGATATTTTCGCCGTTGCTGAGGACGATCGTATCTTTGGCCCGCCCGGTCAAAACTAAGTCGTTTCCAGGTGTCAGCCAGCCTAAATCGCCGGTGTCAAACCAGCCCATCGAGTCCATCACCTTTGAGGTAGCTTGGGGATTGAGATAATAGCCCGCCATGATTTGCGGCCCTTTTGCCAATACCAAGCCGCGCTGGCCCGGAAGCAGTTGTTGCCGAGTCTCCGAGTCTACTATTTTAATTTCCGTACCTGGAATAGGCTGTCCGGCAGAACCTTTAAGATTGTGCCAAGGGCGGCGGACTGTCAAAACCGGGGATGTTTCGGTCAAACCGTATCCCACCAACAAACCGATATTCGCAATTTCAAAGAAATTGTCTAAATGCGCCGCCAAAGAACCGCCGCCGCTGATTGCCCACTTAAAACGTCCTCCCGTAGCTTCCCGGACTTTTTGGTAAACGAGTTTTTCGGCAAGGGCGTAAACGGGCGACAACAGAATGATTTTGATCCGGGCGATCAAGTTTTCAGAAACTGATGCAGGTTGTAAATTGAGAGTTAATCCTTCGACAATCCGGCGGGCTTCTATGTATTGTTGGCTGGCAGATAACAGGAAATTCACCAATTTTTGTTTGTTGGGAGGCTGTTCCCGAAATTGCTTTTGTACTGCCTCGTAAATCGATTCCCAGATGCGCGGAACGCTGACCATGTACTGGGGTTTGTAAGTTTTAAAGTCTTGTTTGAAATAGCGAATGCTGGTGTAAATTTGGGTGCATCCTTGGGAAAACATGAAATATTCAACCGTGCGTTCGTAGGCGTGCCAACTGGGGAGGATGCTGAGAACGCCATCGCCTGCTTCTGGCTGGAGAATTGTCCCCAAGGTGGTGAGTTGGTGCAGCAAATTGCCGTGGGTCAGCATAACGCCTTTGGGTTTGCCGGTGGTGCCGCTGGTGTAGAGGAGAGTGGCGAGGGTTTGCGGGTTGTGGTTGGTGGGTTTGAGGGTGCTACTTGCCCCTGTGGCCATGACTTCAGAAAATTTGACTGTGTTGAGGGTTTGGTTGGTTTCCGATTCTTCGTCGGAGAGGAGGACGACGAGTTGAATGGGCAAATCGGGGAGGCGGTGTTGGAGTTTTTTGAGTAATGCCTGATTTTCGACTACTAAGGCGGTACTGCCGCTGTCTTGGATGATGTGGAGGAGTTCTTCGGGGTCGGCGGTGGCACCTCGAACGACGTTGGCGGCCCCGGCGGTCATGATGCCTTGGTCGGCTATCAGCCAGCGGGGGCTGTTGTCGGCGAAGAGGGCGACGCGGGGAGGGATTGCTTCTTCGGGATTGGATTCGATGCCGAGGGCTTGCAAGCCGCGGGCGAATTGCTGGATTTGGTGGTAGAGGTCGGTGTAGGTGAGTTTGATTTCTGGCTGGCTGTGGGGGTCGTGGAGGGCGACGGTTTGGGGAAATCGCTGTTTGACGATCGCCCAAATTTCTGGTACAGATTCAATGGAACTGTAATCGATTAGCTGGCTGAGGTTAGCGCGATCGCGATCGGTCATGTGAGAGTGGGTATCAGGTGCGGGGTGGTTCATAATTATTTTCCAGAGTTTTCGCAAATAAAATTATTGCTTACAAGTGTAATATCACTGTTATTTTAGAACTTTATAGCTGTGTCGTGACAGTTTTCCAACCTGCCATTGTCTGTTCGGGAAATCAGAGGTACAAGACGGTGAAACTTATAGTTGCACAGAAACAGATGAATTTATCACAGTCGCTCGCAGTTACTTGTATGGGGCTGGGTCTAGCATCATGTTTAAATAAACCTGCGGCGTTAGTCTCCGCAGCGACACCTGGAAATAATGGATTAATATTTGCTGATTCTTGGTGTCGCAAAAAAGATTTATTGACTCCAGAAGCTAAACATACTGTTGAATTGCTGTTGAAAATAGTAAAAACTACTCACTGCGATACAGCCGGTCGAAAACTTTCGACTCTCACGGAACTCGAGCTTTATGGCAGTAACATCACTGATCTCAAACCAATAGCATCCTTGACTAACTTGAAGCAACTCGTTCTCCAATACAGTCAAATCAGTGACATCAAACCACTAGCATCCTTAACTAACCTGACTCATCTCACCGTTTATAACACTCCTCTCAGGGACATCAAACCCCTAGCATCCTTAACTAACCTGACTTGGATCAGCATTTATGAAACTCCTCTCAGCGACATCAAACCGCTAGCCTCCTTAACTAACCTGACGGCACTCAAACTCAACAACAATCAAATCAGTGACATCAAACCGCTAGCCTCCTTAACTAACCTGACGGCACTCAAACTCGAACACAATCAAATCAGTGACATCAAACCGCTAGCCTCCTTAACTAAGCTAACTGGGATCAACGTCGAACACAATCAAATCAGTGACATCAAACCGCTAGCCTCCTTCACTTACCTGACGCACCTCAACCTCGAACACAATCAAATCAGTGACATCAAACCGCTAGCATCCTTAACTAACCTGACGGAACTCTTCCTCAACAACAATCAAATCAGTGACATCAAACCGTTAGCATCCTTAACTAACCTGACGGCACTCTTCCTCAACAACAATCAAATCAGTGACATCAAACCGCTAGCCTCCTTCACTAACCTGACGGCACTCAAACTCGAACACAATCAAATCAGTGACATCAAACCGCTAGCCTCCTTAACTAAGCTAACTGGGATCAACGTCGAACACAATCAAATCAGTGACATCAAACCGCTAGCCTCCTTCACTTACCTGACGCACCTCAACCTCGAACACAATCAAATCAGTGACATCAAACCGCTAGCATCCCTCACTTACCTGACGCAACTCAATCTCGAAGACAATCAAATCAGTGACATCGAACCGCTAGCATCCCTCACTTACCTGAGCCATATCCAACTTTCTAGGAATCAAATCAGCGACCTCAAACCGCTAGCATCTTTGACTAAGCTGTACGGTCTCAATCTCGAAGACAATCAAATCAGTGACATTGAACCACTAGCCTCATTAACTAACCTGAAGGGGATCACACTGGCAAACAATCAAATCAGCGACATCAAACCCTTGACATCTTTGACTAAACTGAGGGATCTCAACCTCCGCCGAAATCCAATCGCTTCCAAGATTTGCCCTATTAAGCTACAATGTCGATGTCTGTGGTAAATCGCAAACTCAACCATAAAACTTTACAATGACGCCCGATCGCACTTCAATATTTCAGTTATGATCGCTGTGCTGCTGATAAAGCACGATCGCGAGTTCGAGTCGCACATCGGCTTCAGTCAGGGGCAGATTGTCGGGAAGGTCGATCGTAATTTGCATGATTTACGGTATCTTTTAATTTCAATAGTCGATCGCAGTTACTTTTAGCGCGATCGTCCTAGGATTATTATGAATTTGGTTGCTTTTTCAAACGCGACCGATCGTTCAACCGTATATTACCAGCGATCGATCGTACCTAATATTAGATGCCTTTATTCAGACCTGATGTAAGTACCTAAAAATTCCAGTTGATTCATCATTTCTTCAGCAGACTTGCTACCAATCAAATTCAACAAACCGCGCAACTGTTCGCCGACAGAATAACTTTGTCGCGGCACAACAATAATTCCTGCATGACTGTTGCCTACTGCAAAAAAGCTCCCGTGCAGCCGACAGAAATCTCGACTATTAAAAGTATAAATGACTCGACCTTGCTCTGTTGCCCATATCAATTGTTCTTCATCTATACGTCCTAAATTATTGGCATCTGAGACAGTTACTACATCAATCCCATTTTCTCGCAAGGCTTGCACGAAAGCTTTTCTGAGCGTATCTTCATCTAAATACAAACGAATCTGGCTCATTAAATTCTCCCAGCCCTGCGATCGGCTTCCAATCGCTCGTACTCAGCTAATTCGGCAGCTAAATCAGCCTCAATTTCATTGCGGTTAGCGTGATAGTAAGATAGCGCTGCATAAATTTGTGCTAAATTTAAATAGGAAATTTCTTCAAGTATTGCTTCTGGGCTCATCCCTTGTTGATGCCAAACGGCAATTTGAGCGATAGAAATTCTAGTTCCCGCAATGCGGGGACGCCCTCCACAGGTTTCAGGGGTACTGACAACCAGCGTGCCGATGTCGATCGCAGTTGTTGACATACTTACCTCTTACGAAAAACTCAAATCAGCCAAAATATCCTGTTGTGTGAAATAGGGGAAATTATCTAGGATTTCTCGATCGTTCATCCCAGAAGCAAGATATTCCAACAGGTTATCAACCGTAATTCTCATGCCTCGAATACAAGGTTTACCACATCGCTTACCAGGTTCGACCGTCACGATCGTAGCGATGTCTTGTTTTGAAATGGCATTTTCCCTTTAAATTCTGTTCTCAATTTTAGCACAAACAGGACTTACGCATAGGTGTTTTGCAGTCATCGCAAAAAAGAAGTTGGATTTGGGGTGTCTCGTCAGTCATCAATTCCATCCCACAGTTCGGAAATAGGATGTAATTTGCCTTCTTTAATTTGCTGGAGGGAGTTACGGAGGCTGGCTAGGACGAGTTCGGCGGGCTCGTCATCGGCATCTGCGGGCGGACTGACGATATGGCGGGTGATTAATAGTTGGTAGAAGTCGTCCACAGACATTACAGCGAGTTGAGCGGCTCGATCGAGACTGAGGCTGTGTTGGTGATAAAGTACGATCGCCAATTCTATCCGCACATCGGCTTCAGTCAGGGGGAGATTGTCGGGAAGGGCGATCGTAATTTCCATGATTTATGGTAGTCTTAGGTTTTTATTGGCTTTTAAGTGCGATCGATACAGATTCATTAAACTTTGATTGATTCGCTGTATTCTTCAAGATTGAAACGAGTAGATATATCAGCACTTTAACAGTGCTGGGGGCTTGTGGCCCACCTTACCTCCACAATAATTTATCTCTTGTGGAACAGGCCAGAAAGCCTGTTCTTGACAATGGTGCAATATCTCAAATTCAAGTCAACCTAGGGTGCATCGCCAATCACAACTCTCGCCCCACAACGCCGGATTAAACCAGCGACGCACCCTACAACTTATAACTTCAGTAAACCCTATTGAACCTGTATCTCAGCTTTTTGAGAGGGGTTGACGAATACTCACCTATCTAAAGTATGAATAATCGCGAACCCGCCCGATCTAATTTATGTTATATTGCAACTCATATCCCCAGATAATTGACTGAAACGGGCATTTTCTCGGTAGTCTACCGGACAGTCAATCACGCAGGGAACATCTTGAGCAAGCGCTTCCTTCAGGATAGGAATCAAATCGCTAGCAGCTTCCACGCGATAACCTTTTAAACCCATACTTTCGGCAAATTTTACAAAGTCGGGATTGCCAAATTTGATGAAATCTGAATGGCCAAACTGATCTTCTTGCTTCCATTCAATTAACCCGTAGCCGCCGTCATTAAAGATGAGAGTCACAAAATTAGTACCGACGCGCAACGCAGTTTCTAACTCTTGACAGTTCATCATAAAACCGCCGTCGCCGGTGGCTGCTACTACTTTGCGATCGGGATAAACGAGTTTTGCCGCCACCGCGCCGGGAATCGCAATTCCCATCGCCGCAAATCCGTTGGAAATTAAACAGGTATTAGGGCGATCGCAATGATAGTGCCGCGCGATCCACATTTTATGAGCTCCCACATCAGATATGACAATATCTTCCGGGCCCATAACTTGCCGCAAATCGTAAATGATTTTTTGCGGCTTGATCGGGAAACCATCATCCGCTGCATATTGTTCGTACCCAGCGCGAATATCCGCCCGCAATTGCTTCGCAAAAGGGTCTACTTTTTCCATGCGATCCGCGCGCTGCAAAATTTCATTGAGGGAATCAGAAATATCCCCCACAACTTCTACAATAGGAATATAACTGCTATCAACTTCTGCAGGCAAAGCTCCAATGTGAATAATCGGAATTTTCCCGTCAGGATTCCACTTTTTCGGGGAATATTCAATTAAATCGTAGCCAACAGCAATCACTAAATCCGTTTCTTCAAAAGCACAGCTAATGTAATCTCGCTTTTGCAATCCCGTCGTCCAAAGTGCCAAAGGATGAGTGTAAGGAATTACGCCTTTGCCCATAAAAGTATTAGCTACTGGAATATTTAATCGAGTAGCAAATTCTGTCAAAGTATCGCTGGCGTTAGCGCGGACTGCGCCGTTTCCTACTAACAGCAAAGGACTTTTTGCCTTAGAAATTGCTATGGCTGCTTTATTCAGGCTTTTATAAGCGCCAAAAGTTTTTTCGCGGTTGTCTTTGGTGAGCGGCTTTCCTTCCACAGGCATTGCGGCGATGTTTTCTGGCAAGTCAATATGAACGGCTCCGGGCTTTTCGCTTTGAGCAACTTTAAAAGCTTTGCGGACGATTTCTGAGGTAGTGCTGGGACGGACAATCTGAGCGTTCCACTTAGTAACAGGCGCAAACATAGCCACCAAATCTAAATATTGGTGCGATTCTATGTGCATTCTGTCTGTACCGACTTGTCCGGTAATTGCTATTAGAGGAGCGCCGTCTAAGTTGGCATCAGCAACTCCTGTCATTAAGTTAGTTGCGCCGGGGCCCAAGGTGGACAAGCAAACGCCGGCTTTGCCTGTAAGGCGGCCGTAAACGTCGGCCATGAAGGCTGCGCCTTGTTCGTGGCGAGTAGTAATAAATTTAATTGAAGAGTTTCTTAGGGCTTCTAAAACTTCTAAATTTTCTTCTCCGGGAAGTCCGAAGACGTATTCTACGCCTTCGTTTTCTAAACATTTGACGAGTAGTTGAGCTGTGTTCATTTCGGTTTTTTTCCTGTTTAAGTGTGTTGGTGTTTTTTAACAAACTTTTCGTCAAAATACTAAATTAATTTTAACCGCTGATGAACGCGGATTGACGCAGATTAATTGATGTTTTGACGAAAAATTTGTCAAATTTTGTTTATTTTACCCACACTGTTTTGATGTTGACAAATTCGTGAATTCCTTGGATGCTCAATTCGCGTCCGTAACCGGAGCGTTTGATCCCCCCAAAGGGCAGTCTGGGGTCGGATTTGACTAAGCCGTTAATGAATACTGCGCCGGCTTCTAGTTCGGAAATAAACCGATCGCTCTCTGTTCTTACTGTAGTCCAAGCTGCGGCACCCAAGCCAAAGGATGTGCTGTTAGCTAGGGCGATCGCCTCATCGATGCCTGCAACCCGGAATACTAAGGCTACCGGGCCGAAAAACTCTTCTTGACGCGCCGCAGCATCCGCAGGAATATCTGACAGGATAGTTGGTAAGTAGAAATTGCCCGCCTTCTCTGACAGGGGGCGGCCACCTGTGAGAAGTTTTGCCCCCGATTGGATGCAGGTTTGCACTTGATTGTCCAATTCTTTGAGGATTGCTGGGGTAGCTAAAGGGCCGATATCGGTTTCGGGCAACATCGGATCGCCTACTTTTAATTGCTCGAATTTTTCGATAAATCCTTTGATGAATTCGTCGGCGATTTCTTCTGCTAAAATAAAGCGTTTGGCGGCGATGCAAGATTGGCCATTATTCAGCATCCGCGATGTGACTGCTGTTGATAAAGCTAATTCTAAATCGGCGCTGGACATTACAATAAATGGGTCGCTTCCTCCCAATTCCAACACTACTTTTTTGAGATTTTTGCCGGCATTTGCTGCCAAACTTTCCCCAGCGGGTTCGCTACCGGTGAGAGTTGCTGCTTTGATGCGATCGTCCGCAACTATCTTAGCTACTTTGTCGGCTCCCACTAACAAAGTTTGAAAAACTCCTTCGGGAAAGCCAGCTTCCGCGAAAATTTCCTCGATTTTTAAAGCGCACTGCGGCACGTTGGAAGCGTGTTTGAGCAAGCCGACATTGCCCGCCATCAGCGCCGGTGCGGCAAACCGAAACACTTGCCAAAATGGGAAATTCCAGGGCATGACGGCTAAAATAACGCCCAGCGGTTGGTAGCGGACAAAGCTACTGCTAGCATCGGTGGTTGCCGGTACGTCTGCCATAAATTGAGCGGCATTTTTGGCGTAGTAGCGACAAACTAAGGCGCATTTTTCTATTTCGCCGATCGCCGATTTGAACGTTTTGCCCATTTCCAGCGTCATCATTTCGGCGTAAATTTCGCGATCGCGCTCCAAGATATCCGCAGCTTTTTGCAGCCAAATTGCTCGCTGCTCAAACTGCAAGTCGCGGTAATTGTTAAAAGCTTGCTGTGCTAATTCCAGCTTAGCTTCAATTACCTCATCCGTTATCTCCTCAAAAGTTGAGAGCGTTTCTCCCGTTGCGGGATTGATAGTAGCAATAGTCATGGTTTCATCTCCTTTTCAAAAAACACAAAACTCCCTTATAGTTTGCAAGCTAACTGGGAGTTGTTGTATAGATGTATTACAAAATTGGAATTGGCCAGCCATACTTTTAGGTCTTCCTAACTTGCAACTCCCGATATTTGTTTAAATGTCTCAATTTTCAATTATACGGCAGGGGAGCGATCGCAAATCTTAAGAAATTTTGTTATTAAAGTTTATGTTCGCCGTCAACCTGTTTGAAACCGACTGCACCTGTCAAACAGACATCTTGCACCATTGTCAAGAACGGGCCCCAGAGCCGTTCCACAAGAAAATTCATCTCTTGTGGGATGGGCAGGAGATCCCGTCCATAAAAGGCTTGTTGAGAATGGTACAACATCTGGGTTAAACAGACTTCTCCTCAATGTAATTCTGCACGTAAGACTGATAGTAATACCTGCTGCCCTTATCGTTATTAGCCACCATTCCCAACAGCGGAATTCCTGCCATTTTCAAATCCTCAAAAGCTAACAACAGTGCCTCCCGCTCAGTTTGATGCAGCCCAACTACCAGCATCAATCCGTTAGTTTGACCGGCCAACAAATTTGCATCTGCCAAACCCAAAAGCGGCGCAGTATCGTAAATAACTAAGTCAAAATGACTTGCCAAAGCTGCCATTAAATGCTGCATTTTTCGCGAAGAAAGCACCTTGGTGGGGTCTGGAGGCACTGGCCCGGATGTTAACACAAATAGGTTTTCATCCCTGGGCGATCGCACGATCGCATCTTCCACATCCAAATCCTCAGCAATCACGTTGTGCAAGCCTTGCCAGTTCGGCAAACCGAGCATTTCGTGCACCTGCGGCCGCCGTAAATCCGCATCCACCAACAGCACTTGCTGACCCATTGCAGCCGCCGCCCGCGCCAGATTTACTGCCACAGTAGACTTGCCATCAGCTACTTGACAAGACGAAATTACACAAGAATTGATCGGAGTATCAACGTTTAGCAACCGAATATTAGCATTGAGCGATCGAAAAGCCTCTTGAAAAGCATCCGTCGGCATCGGCGAAATTTCCACATCCACCGAAGTCTTCTCAGCAGGCGGCAGTCTCAAAATTTTATCGCTAGCAGGAATTATCCCCAACAAAGGTAGGTGAATCGAATGTTTGACATCCTCGGGAGTCTCGAACACCGTTTTATTATTAAACCGTTCCGCCAACTGCGCCATCAGCATACCGAACACCAAACCAGCCAATCCCCCCAAAGCCAAATTCAAAGGCATAATCGGAGCAACAGCCATCAACTCGCCATTTCTATAGCGCGGAATTTCCGGCTTCGCAATCACCTCCCAAGCCACCTCTTTTTGACCCACAGCTTCTAGCTGCAAAGCTTGCTGTTTCGCCAGCAAACTATTCAGCGTATTATTAGTCAACTCCGCCTCCCGCTGCAAATCCGAATAGCGGCGCAAAATCACCGGAAATCCTTGAGAATATTGATTCAACTCCTTAGCAGCTTGTTCCAAAACCACATTTCGCACCCCCAGCACCTGAATCAAATTAGCAGTACCGATAAACTGCTCGATCAACTTAATCCGCACCGGATCTTGAAAAGCCAGCACCTGCGAATTCACCTTAGCCAAATCAGTTCCCAAAACTTGTTGGGCTTCTTTCTTCAACAAAGGAATCAAATTATTGCGCTGTTCTCGCAACAATTGAATTTGCGGAGTTTGGTCTGTATATGTAGCCGAGTTAATTGCAATTTGCCCTTCCAATTGCTGTAATTGAGTCAGCATTGCTTGATAGCGGGGAGCTTGACTCAAAGCCGAAGCCATCAGCGCTTGTTTCTGGTTCAATCCAAGCTGATTTTGCAGGTTAGCATAGAGCAATCTCTGCTGGTTGAACTGTGTTTGCGCGTCCAATCGTTGCGCTTGAATTTGACTAATTTGTTGCGCTAATTGTTGGCTCTGAATTTGCGGATCGATGAAATTGTACTGCTGCCGCAATTTTTGAATTTCGGTTTGCAGAAGTTGTTGGCGCTTTTTTTGGTTTGGAAGTTGCGATTTCACAAAATCTAGACTCTGGTTAATTTGTGATTTGGTATCTTGCACGCTGTAGTTGCGGAAACCAACGGCCACTTTTTCCAAAACAAAATTAATTTTTTTCGGGTCGTAATCTCGATATCTAACTTCAATGATTTTGGTATTTTTGAACCGATTGACTGACAGCCTGGTTTGTCCCGAAAACGGTAAATTATCTGCTTTTTGGTTCAAAAGGTAGCTGTAATTTATTTCGGGATATTTAGCCTGCAATTGTTTAATAATTGGCGACATCACTTGCGGGCTTTGCAAAACTTGAATTTGCGATTCGTAGTCAAAACCAGGATTTTCCGCACTTCCGGGACTCGCTGGTTGCACTTTCAGTTCGCCGGAATAGATTTTTGCTAAAGTTTTTTGCGTAATAGGGGCTTCTACTAATAATTGAAAGCGCCCTTCATACTCGCTTTTTTGAGTCAGCGTCCAGGCAAAAACTCCCGTTGTCACTGCCAATGCTACGCCGATAACTAAGAGGGAGCGGCTGCGGCAAACTTCCCAAAAACTTAACTCTTTTTCCTCTCTGTTTTCCCTATCTAGAAATTGATTTTCTTGATAAACGGCTGTTGATATATTTTGCCAATCCAAAAGTTTTCTATTGTTATTAAACTGTGTTATCTGAGAATTTTTACCTGGTTTCATTTTATTCTACAACTTATTAGTTTAAACGTTTGCAAGGCTGGGGTCGTTTCATGAAGCGGGTTTCTGACTAGATATCTAGTTACCAAACCGAAAATTTTTATAGAAACCTGGTTTTTGAAACCCTAGTGCTAGTGTATTCAAATCACCGAAAAATATTGAACAACCGAAATATTCCCAACAGCGGGCTCAAAGGAGCGAGAGTTCCGCCTACATTATCCGAGAAGGTAGCACGGCCCGATCGCCTTACCATAATTACATCATTATTTTGTAGTTTGGGATTAGTTTCCTCATTGGCTGTTGCGGAAAAATTCACCTTAACACTTAGCCGGGAAACAGTACCGTTAGGATTCAGGCGAATTAAATCTACAGAATCCATTTCGGCGCGCGATTTATTAAAACCTCCGGCTGCTACCAGCGCTTGATTTAAAGAAGTGTTGGGCATCATCGCAAACGATCCGGCTTTCACGACTTCTCCCACAATGCTCACCTTAATTGTATCCGGTGAAAAAGTAGAACTAGCCACTTGTTCACCTTCGGCTGCATCAAGATTATCGGCTTTGGGAACAATTACCGTATCTCCCTGTTGCAGCGCTAAGTCTTGAGATACATCTCCCCCTTCTAAAAGTTGCCACAAATTCACATTAATAATTTGTTCCGTACCCGCGCGAGTCAGGCGGCGAACTTGTATTTGTCTGATATCGGCTACCGGTGTAATGCCGCCGGCCATTTTAATCGCCTTAGTTACAGTTTGCGGTACGAGATTGTCTGCGCCTGCGGGAGTTTCGCTGGCGCCAGCAAACAAACCAGAATTTGCACCTATTTCATTCTCTTGTAGTCTACTTTGAACCTCTTTTGCCAGAGTATAAGTACCGGGGCGAGTTACTTCGCCCACCACAGCAATATTGATTGGTTGAGTGCTTTGTCCGGTAATGTTAGCTACTGCTAAAGTCGGTGCTTCTTGACGGTTGAGGCTAGTTACAGTGGGAATAAATATCGTGTCGCCGTCGCGCAAAGTCAAATCGGCGCGCAAATCGCCGTTTTGCAATAATTCCCACAAATCCACACTAATAATTTGTTCCGGTGCGTTGCGCTGGGGGCGGCGGATTTTGATTTGCCGCACGTCTGCTGATTGGGTAATTCCTCCCGCCATTCGCAGAGCCCGCGATATCGTAGGCATTTGAGTGCCAATTTGTTCTGAGGTGCCTCCGGGGCCTGCTGCTGAGGATATTGTATAGGCTCCGGGGCGGTTGATTTCACCGGCGATCGCAATTTGCAAAGGACGCGCCGCCAGCAGTTTCAGCGTAATCCAAGGACGTTTGAGATATTTGCCGTATAGCTCCTTGACAGCATTAGAAGCTTGTTCTAAGGTCATTCCGGCCACTTCCAGGCTGCCAATTAAGGGCAAACTCAGGGAACCATCGGCCTGTACTTGGTGTTGACCGTTGGGGCCGCTGTATTCCGGGACGTTGAAAATGTCCATTTGAACGCGATCGCCCGCGCCCAAAGTGTAAACTTCCGATCGTACACTTGTAGGCGCACTTGCCGGAAGTCCCGGAAATCCCGGCGCTGCGGGTACGGATATCGGCTCGCCCGAAGCAGGAGGAGGAGGAGGAGGCAAAAACTGAGCAGCCGCCGGAGACGAACCCACAGCCCCCAGCACTGAAACTGTTAAACTTTGGACAATCAAATTTTTGACGGCATTACTTGTCAAATAACCCAGCTTGCAGCTTTTGCTGGAAACATCTCTCCGGGTTCCTTTCCTCGAAACAGAAGCGAACAATCGAACCATTTCCGTCAAAGCCAAGAAAGCCCGAGGGTCAGGTTTTTTATCAAGTTGCACGCCGCGCGAAGAACTTTTCACCACCATCGCTTTTTGCCCCTATCCTCTTCCTACCCCGCCAACATCAAATGTAACCTAACTGTTCTAACTTGTTCAGAACTTTTTTAACACTCTCTTCTACACTTTCTTGCTCTGTGTAGCAAATAATCTCAGGATTGAGCGGTTCTTCATAGGGATCGTCAATGCCGGTAAAACCCTTAATTTCTCCGGCTCTCGCCTTAGCGTAAAGCCCCTTGACATCGCGACCTTCGCACACTGCTAAGGGCGCTTTGACATACACCTCAACAAAATTTGGCTCCATCGCTCTAATTTCGTCGCGAATTGCTCTGTAGGGGCTAATAGCTGCGGTCATTGCGGCAACTCCATTGCGGCTCAGCAGGTGAGCGACAAATCCAATCCGCCGAATATTAGTATCCCGGTCTTCTTGGCTAAATCCCAAACCTTTTGACAAGTTGGTACGCACGACATCTCCATCCAAGATTTCCACTTTGCAGCCTCGACGCTTCAATTCTGGTTCGAGAGCTTCGCTGATAGTTGTCTTACCGGAACCGCTCAGGCCGGTGAACCACAAAATAAAACCTTTTTTCATTTTTAATTGCTTGGTTAGTAGTGAATAGTAGGGAAATTGTGCGATTTATTATTTTAATCTTTTGGTTCCCATTTTCTGATTGTTTTTGATTTGAGATGCGCTCTGATTTTCAGATTTTTATTAACCGCAGAGGACGCAGAGGACGCAGAGGAAGGGGGAAGGAAAGGGAGGAAAAATAGGTGGTCTTAAAATCCGTTGTACAATTTTTACGATCGCCTGTCGGCTGCGAGCCGTCTTTTCGCAAAAAACCCGGTTTCTGGCCCCATGCGTAACTAAAATCTAAAATCTTCATGTCTTCTCTCTTAAAAGCAGATGTTTTAGTCGTCGGTGGCGGCACCGGCGGCACTGCAGCAGCCGTGCAAGCAGCCCGCCGCGGTGCCAAAACTATTTTAGTCAGCGAATTCCCTTGGCTGGGAGGAATGCTGACTTCCGCTGGCGTTTGTGCGCCGGATGGTAACGAATTAGCAGCTTTTCAAACTGGTTTGTGGGGTGCATTTCTCCGGGAACTTCAGCAGCGACAGCCGGGAGGTTTGGATTGGGGCTGGGTCAGTTTTTTTACTTACGATCCCCGCGTCGGTGCGGAAATTTTTGCTGATTGGGTTAAGTGTTTGCCGAACTTGCACTGGATTTCTGGACAAATAGCTCGCGATGTGATTTGCGAAGGTAACAGAATTTCTGGCGTTCGGTTTGCAGATGTTACTGTGTTGGCCAAAGTCACTTTGGATGCAACGGAATTGGGAGATTTATTGGCTTTAGCGGAAGTCTGGCACCGCTGGGGTTGGGAATTTCAAGCCGAGTGGGGAGAACCCAGCGCGCCGATCGCCCCTAACGATCTCACACAACGGTATTCGGTGCAAGCTCCGACTCGGGTGGTTGTCATGCAGGATTTTGGGGAAGGTGCTGCGGCACCAGAAATTCCCGCGCCTCCGGTGGACAATCCCGATCGATTTATCGGCGCTTGGAAAGATTACACTCCCGAAAAATTTCTCAACTACGGCAGGCTACCGGGGGGATTGTTGATGATTAATTGGCCGATTCGCGGTAATGATTATGGTGAAAAGGTCGATCGACTAATTGAATCAACAGCATCTCGACAAGAATTCCTCCAAGAAAGTTTTTGGCACAGTCAAAGTTTCGCGCGCTTCATTCAAACTCAACTCGGCCGCCGCTACGGGTTAGCACAGAATATTTTCCCTATTTCAACGATCGAAAATTCACCCAATTCTCCCCTGCTTTCCTCTGCCTTCGCGCTGCATCCTTACTACCGAGAAAGCCGCCGTTTGCGGGGAGTACAAACAATTCGAGAACAAGATATTTTGCCCATTGTCGGTGGAAGAGTCGCGAAATTGCCGATAAATTCTCAGGGAATTTGTGAAACAATTGCGATCGGCAACTATGCCAACGATCATCACTATCCCTGCGGCGACATTCCCTTGCAGCCCAAATCCATCCGCTGGGGCGGCCGCTGGAGTGGCACTCCGTTTACAATTCCTTACAGCGCCCTAATTCCTGCGAGTGCAGACGGATTGCTGGTTTGCGAAAAAAATATTTCCGTCTCTCACATCGCCAACGGTGCAACTCGCTTGCAGCCGGTGGTGATGAATATCGGACAGGCGGCGGGGATGGCGGCGGCTTTGTGCGTGGAAGCTGGATGTGGGCCGCGCGATTTGTCGGTGAGGGTTTTGCAGGAAGCTTTGCTGCAAGATTCCCAGGCGAGGGCGGCGGTTGTTCCTTTATTTAATTTGACACCGGATCGATCGAATTGGCTCGATCGGCAGCGCTATTATCTCGATCGACCTCAAGCATATCCCGCCAGCGGCGAATGTCCTTCCTCAGATCGAATATCGCGACAAACCCGGTTTCTCAACGAAACTTCTGTATTTGAACCCAGAACCTTGACATCTGAACTTAGTTTCTGCCCAAACCCCAGCAGTCAGACAGCAAATACCCACAGCGAATTTTCGGGCATTTTCCGCCGAAATGGCCCGCAAGACTGGACGCTAACCCTGACAAGTCCCCCATCCTTAGCCTGTCAAACTTGGCAACTCGTGACTTTGGACTGGGAAACTGACAGCTTTTTAGACAATTGCGAAACCGAACAGCCGATCGTAGTGTGGGGCTGGCCCAATAAAGCCGGTGGTTGGCTGCGGCTGACATCTGTAGCATTCAAAAAGTAAGGTTTTTTGCAAAGTTCCGAAATTGGCAGAAATCTATCCTGATCGATCGGGCCAAGTCCGTATCAGGTAATAGACACTGACACGGATACTACCCATGCAAACCTACACTGCAATTGCTTTACTGAGCCTGTTGGGCATTACCTTGAGTGCCAGCGCCGCTCGAGCTTTTGAATCTCCAGCCCCAATGCTCGAAACTGCTACCGCCCAATATTATATGTTGTCAGCGCAAACTCAACAAAAGGGCGAGCGCGGCCCAGAGAGAGGCAGCGGACGCAGAAGCTTTATCGAGCCTAATGTTACTCATGCGCTACAAGATTTCTAATATTAATGTATCTCAGCGAGTGCCACAACTGAGTTGGTTCGGGCCGTTGGTTCGATCGATCTGATTTTCTGAAATTCTAATTTTTCAGGTTAAACGGTAACTGCACTTTTTGTTGACACTTTTTAGGAGATTCTTTGTGTGCGATCGATGTTAGCATATAAATCTGCAACCGCCATCTAGCTAGAGATAGATTCTAGTATTTGGCGGTTTTGTTTTGAAAACGCTTTCCTCTGCCCCATCAGACCCTCGCCCGTTGTCGGAGCCACTTCAAATTCCTGCGATCGCAATACTTATTTACTTTTGCCGCCCCCAGGTGCGGTTGAATTTTCAACGGCTGTATTATAATTAACGTGCGATAACTAACTTAAATATAGGTAAACCCTGAGTGCAGAGGGTAGAGCAATCTACTTAAATTCGCCAATAAGAACCACTTATTTGGTGTCGGTCGCATTTAAGCCAATGCCCCAGTGAACTCAGGGAAATTAATAGGCCTGAATATTAGGATAGCTGCCAAGCTTTCCGGCGACAGTCGGCTATGCTAGATTCGGCGCTCTCGCAATAATTTAATGGAGGATCGCAAGATGCCTCCTAGTTTGGCTATTTCGGGGATTGTGATGAAAAATGACTCTTTAGATCTGGTCAAAAGCCTCAGCCCTAGTGCAATGGATCAGATCATGCTATATCTGGCGTTTAGCGCCATGAGAACCAGCGGGCACAGGCACGGGGCGTTTCTAGACGCGGCCGCAACGGCGGCTAAGTGTGCCATTTATATGACTTATATGGAGCAGGATAACCTGCGGATGACCGGACACTTGCATCACATTGAGCCTAAACGGGTGAAGGTGATTGTCGAAGAAGTTCAGGAAGCTCTGACTAAGGGAAAATTGCTGAAAATGTTGGGTTCCCAAGAACCTAGATATTTGATTCAGTTTCCCTATGTCTGGCTGGAACAGTATGCTTGGTTGCCGGGCCGCCCCCGCATTCCGGGAAATAGTTTGAATGCTGATGAAAAAAAATATCTCGAAGGCAAGGTTCCTGCTAATCCGCCTGATGCTCAACTGATCAATTCTTTTCAGTTTATGGAGTTGATCGAGTTTCTGCACAGGCGATCGCAAGAAGAGATGCACCCAGAAAGGCGAATGCCTTTGAGCGAAGCTCTAGCAGAACACATCAAGCGCCGCTTGATCTATTCGGGAACAGTTACTCGCATAGATTCTCCTTGGGGAATGCCGTTTTATGCTCTCACCCGTGCTACCTACTCTCCTGCAGAGCAGGAAGAACGCACGTTTACGATGGTGGAGGATACGGCTAGATATTTCCGGCTGATGAAAGATTGGGCGGAAAAGCAACCGAACGTGATGCGAGTTATGGAGACTTTGGATATCCCACCGGAACGGCTGGATCAAGCTGTTGAAGAATTAGATGAAATTATTCGCAATTGGGCCGATCGCTATCACAAGCGAGGCGAACCAACGATGGTTGTACAAATGGTTTTTGGGCCGCAAGACGACGACGCTTAATGTCAGGAAAGCAGTTGGTAGTTGGTAGTTGGCAGTTGGTAGTTGGCAGTTGGCAGTTGTTAGTAATTAACAGTCAACAGTCAACAGTTAGCAGTTAACAGTCAACAGTCAACAGTCAACAGTCAACAGCTAACAATTCAGTCATTAGTCATTAGTTATTAGTCGATCGCTCGAAACTAATGATTAATGATTAATAACTAATAGTGCAGGCAGAAACCGGGTTGTTTTCCGCAAATACTGCGTTAATGCCTTGAATGCTGGTAAAAAACCCGGTTTCTTGAGTTTGCGACATCCAAAAATCACTAAACTAAAAAAGCTTTCCAGACATAGGCCAAGACGATCGCACAAATCGCTCCGATCAGCGTATTAAAAAAATTAACTACCTCATTCGTCAGCCATTCAAACTTTGATTGCACCGTCGCGCCAATCACGCTCTCGATGTTTGTAGCAATAAAAGCTGCAATAATACAAAAAACAACTCCTGTCAAGTCAATTAAACCCACAGCCCAACTCAAAAGCGCAATCAGGATCGATCCGACAATGCCCGCGATCGTTCCTTCCAGACTTACCGCCCCTTCCGTACCCCTAGGTACAGGCTGCAACGTAGTAATCAAAAACGTATGTTTGCCGTAAGCTTTGCCGATTTCGCTAGCGCAGGTATCGGAAAGTTTGGTACAAAAACTCGCGGCATAACCCAGCAACAACAAGGAAATCACCTCTTGTGGCACAGGTATATTGCCCGTATCTCCGAAAATAGATAATGCCAAAACTCCCACAGCACAAAAAGTAGCTGTTAAAGCCGAGCCCCAGACATTTTCCGGGCCTCGTGCGCCCGATCGCTTTTCAGCAATCCCTTCTGCTTCTTTCTGGGCTTTACCGATGCGGGTAACTCCCGATCCGACAAGAAAGTAAAACATCACCACCGCATAGCCTCGCCATCCCAAACTCGCCCAGATAATCACACCTAGCAGCCAGCCGTGAAATTGTCCGGCCCTAGTCAGCAATTTTTTGGGAGCAACTGTGGCGATCGTGAGTAAAAATGTATTAAGGGCGATCGCCACCAACCAAGGATTAGACCAAGATAAATAATTAAAGAACAATTCTGAATTCTGCACAGTCACCTTTAAACCTCCATGAGCCAAATCTTATTTCATCTTGCCTTCCCCGTAACGGATCTTGCCCAAACAAAAGCCTTCTACGTAGACGGGCTCGGCTGCAAATTAGGTCGCGAATCCCCCAATTCTGCGATTTTGGGTTTGTGCGGCCATCAAATTGTCGCCCACGTCAGCCGCGAACCCTTGACACCTCAGCGAGGCATCTATCCCCGGCATTTTGGGTTAATTTTCACTTCAGAAGCTGACTGGGAAGGATTGCTAGAAAAAGCACAGCAAAACAACTTAAATTTCTATCAAGAAGCCAGAAGGCGATTTGTCGGTTTGCCTACAGAGCACCGCACCTTCTTCTTAGAAGACCCTTTCCACAATATACTAGAGTTCAAGTATTACTGCGAAGCAGAAGCAATTTTTGGCCTCAGCGAATACGCTGAAGTCGGCGATGCAGCTTAGCCACCTCGTAGGGTGCGTCAGCATAGTGTTATTTTTTCTGTAATTGAGTGTATTTCTGCTGATGCACCCTACAAGTTCAGCCTCGTAAGTGCCATCAGAATAGAGTTATTTATTTTACAATTAAAACTTTTATTCTGAGGCATTTTATTAATTTAATTTGACACCATACTTAAATAGATAAAGTGCAGATTGCACACATTACAAATAGAATATTTGCGTTGAGAACAGAATTTAATTAGGATTTTGTAAAGGTTCTGAAAGTGCTTCGGCAACCGCTTTTAAACTGCGGTCATGTCTCACCATCATAGCATGGGCGAATACAGAAACTTTTACTTCTTTGGCTGCGGATATTTGGGAACTAGAAGCCGGGACGATGATAAAATCCCAATCTGTCCAAATCGAAGTAAAATTGAGCTTTGCCAACAAGTCAGCATCTCGATTTAAATCTTCCAGAAAAGCACTGCCGGGACGCATTTGAACGCAGCCTTTTCCCCAGAGAGTGTAGGCCGTCCAAGTACCGTTGTGAGGGGAAGATATCGCAATAAAGCGCTGGACTCGGTTAATTCCGCCTAACCTTTGCAAGTAATAGCGAGTTACTAAACCGCCCATGCTCAATCCTACTATATCTAAAGGCTGTTGTGGCTCGAAGTTTTTGTCTATATAATCTGCCATTTGTTGGGCTAATTCGTCGATGCTGGCATTGCCCCAGTGGGGCGAAAGATCTAGGCTGTAGACTGACCAACCTAAATCTCTGAGGTAGGCAGACATTTTGTGAAAGATTCCCGATTTTCTGAATATGCCGTGAATTAGCAAGACTGGGTTGCGGCTGAAATTGCTATTCATTTTTAAGGGAAATTTTATTTTTAATTGGTGCTTTTAGTTCTTCAATTAATGTGTTAATACTTTGGTCGTCTGTCACCATTTGTCGGTGCAGCATTACATTGAGTTTAACTTCTTTACCTACTGGCATTTTGGAGCTTTTCGACGGTACAATCATGATGTCAAACGGTGTCCAAATTGATGTAAAATTTATGCGTCTGAGATCCATCACATCTTGATTTAAATCGCGCAGCAAGTCGCTATTGAGCCGCATATCCAGGTATCCTGGTAGGGATAGGCAATAGGCGGTGAGGGTGCCGCTGTGAGGGGCAGATATGGTGATGAAACGCTGTACTCGGTTAATTCCTCCGAGTCGCTGCACGTAGTAGCGGCTGACGATGCCTCCCATGCTGTAGCCTACTATGTCTAAAGTCTGTTGTGGCTCGAAGTTTTGAGAGATGTAGTCTGCTAGTTGTTTCGCTAGCGAGTCGAGGCTGAGGCTACCGTCGTTGGGGGTGAGGTTGAGGCTGTGGACACACCATCCGAGTTGGGTGAGGCGGGCGGACATTTTGCTGAAAATAGCCTTTGTGTCCCAGATTCCGTGGATCAGGATGACGGGATTGCGATCGAGCGTACTGTTCATTTTACTAAAAAATTGCTTACAGATTAAAGCATAAATCGATCGCCTAGGTAATTTTACCCATACTGGGACAGCTAGCGAATCGGCTCGATGTATCCCAGGCTAGTAGGCAATATCTCAAAAATTCTGAGATAATAGTAAACAAGTGCAAAGTAAGATTAGGATTATTGAGTAAAAATTACTAGAATGTCCCTGTTTTTAATCAAATAATTGTAAATTTTGATTAAGAAATATAGACAAAAGTTGCCCAACCTCGTAGGCTAACCTTGTTGACAAGCTTGTACAAATTTCTCTAAAAGAACAAAAGGAGTAAGTCTAATGTTTGGTTTTATCAAAAATTTCTTCGGCGGTATTTTCGGCTTTTTCGGCAGACTGTTGGGCTTGAAAAAGTCTGAATATTTCATGGATTTAGGCGAATCTTCCGCGAAGGAACCCGCTAAGGTTGCACCGGCGAAGGTAGAGGCTGCTGTTGCGAAGAAGGTAGAGGCTGCACCTGCGAAGGTAGGTGATGCTGTTGCGAAGGTAGAGGATGCTGTTGCGGCCGCACCTGCAAAAGTTGAGGCTGCTATGTCAGGCAAGTCTGAACCGGCTAAGAAGGCTAAGGTAGAGAAAAAGTCTAAGAAGAAAGAAAAGGAAGCAGTCGCTAGCGTTCCTGCAAAGACTTCGGAACCCGCGAAGGTTCCTGCTGCTGTAACTAACGGGAAAGTGCCGAGTCAAGCTGAATCCGATCGCACTTTTGCTCCTAATAATTTAATGCCGATACCAACTACCACTCGTCGCAGCCCTGGCCCTAGCATGAACAATTTCCGGGAAATGGCTCGTCAGGTGAAAATGAAGTAGAAGTTAGGGATTTGGTAATAGGGAATTTGGCATTTGACAATTGCAAATGCTGGGGTTAAAAATTTAAAAATGAGCAATGGCATTTTTAAATTTTAACTCTTTTTTTGTTCTATTCCCTATTTCCTTGGTTTCTGAGAAAGGCTAGGGTGCTGTATAGCTGGAAAGCGGGATCCCAAGGAGTTTCGGATTTGCGATCGACCTCTACGTGAGATTTAATTTTGCTCAACATATGCGTGTAATCGAGGACTGTCTCAGCAAAGGGCGTAAATTCTGACCACACTGTAACGTCAAGCTGGCGATCGAATATTTCCAGTAAGCGATTCCAGTTAATTCGGGTGGTACTTTGAGGAATTTGTGGGGATTTTTTGACTCTGGAAGTTGGGGTTTTCAGGTTAGGTGAAGCTGGGATAGCTGCTGAAATTTGGGTGAAGTCAACCCCTGCTTTAAACTCGTAACTTTGGTCGCAAATTCGCAGGATGCAGTTGCGGCTGGGAATGTGCAAGTCGCAGATTTGAGCGTAATCTTGGGTAATTTCTTTGTGGCGAAATTGATCGGTTCTGCGGTTGGGCGAGTAGTCCATGATTTCCATGAACATCGGTAACAAACCTTCTACTCTTTGGCTGACTTCTGACCAATTGAATTCTATAGAACCGAGTCGATTTAGATGATCTTTGCAAACAACGGCTGGGGAAGAGAGAGACTGGAAATGTTGAACGCGGAAAATTTGGATTTTTTGAATGTCGGCTAAAGTTGTCCAAAATACGGGAATCCCGGCGTTGAGAAGTTCTTGGCCGTAAATTCGGAGTTCGGCGATGGGGCCGGTTTTGTAGAGTCTCCAGCCACGGCTTTGGATTTGCATCCGGGTGGTGTAGGCGTCGATTTTGAAGATTCTGCTGATATTTTGGACGGCTGCGGGTTTGTCTTCGGGACTCACGGGTTCGAGGATCAGGAGTCCGGGTTCGAGGCTGCTGGGGTCGTTTTTGGCGGTTTCGATGGCTTGTTGGCGGAGGTTTTGTTGTGCGGTTTCAATGCGTTGAATGCCTTGGCGGGCTTGGGTGACGATTTTGGGGTTGGTGATGTCGCGGAGTATTAGTTTGTAGGTGGTTTGCGCTTTGTCGGGGTTGTTGGTGAGTTCGTAGTAGCGGCCGATGTAGTATTGCACCCAGGGGTTTTCGGGGGATTTTTTTTGCAGTTGTTTGATGAGTTGGGCGGCTTGTTTGTAGTTTTGGCTTTCTAGGGAGGCGACTATTTCCTGGATGTCTGTCATGGCGGTTGCGGGAATGGGGTTGTTTCTATCTTGGCTGATGTTTTGTTGCTTTGGCTAGTGGTTAATAGGTTTGGCTTTTATGTTAGGATAGAAAACTTAATAACTTAAGCATCTTTTACAGTCTTCTCTCGTGTAAGTTGTGAGATCAAAGAAGGTATAGCCTGCGGATCTGCATTACCAGGCAAAGCCTGGTAACGAGCAAATATGTAATACCATGCGAGCAAAATAAGTGCTACATAGAACGCCCCAACCGCCCCCTTATTAAGGGGCTATAACTTCATATATAGCAATCCTAAATGAGTCGTAAAATTTTCACCCCACCCCAACCCTCCCCTTACCAAGGGGAGGGAGTAAGAAATTCACAAATGATTTAGGATTGCTATATAGGAAGTATTTATTAAATTGGTCTAATATTTGGGCGGGTTTTTGCTAAGGTTGATTGGATTTCTTGCCTTCATTGGCTTTCAATTCCTGAAATTACCTGCTATGGGGTGTGTTTATCTGCCTTATATAGCAATCCTAAATGAGTCGTAAAATTTTCACCCCACCCCAACCCTCCCCTTGGTAAGGGGAGGGAGTAAGAAATTCACAAATGATTTAGGATTGCTATATCTGCGGTTGAAGGATGGATAGAAGATTTGGGGATAGAGTCGTCCGCTATTTTGGGACGGACAGAGGGGTGAGTTTTGGTCGATCGACATTGCTCAAATCTAAGCGATAATTTGTTGTTGTTGCACCAGGCCCGTTGCCTCCTCGGACTGTGATAATAAAGCCAGTTGGGTTTTTGGGGTCTCGGACTACTTTGTCAATAAATTGTCTTTGTATTTTTTCGACATTTAAAACTTGAGGCCTGATGAAAATTCTTTCGGAAATACAGAAAAGTGCGGCTCCGTCTTGA
Source organism: Microcoleus sp. B4-D4 (assembly GCF_036705185.1). Taxonomy (NCBI): domain Bacteria; kingdom Bacillati; phylum Cyanobacteriota; class Cyanophyceae; order Oscillatoriales; family Microcoleaceae; genus Microcoleus; species Microcoleus sp. B4-D4. Next base: position 133,849 of record NZ_JAUBTX010000006.1, read on the forward strand.
TAGCGGGCTGCGTAGAACCAATATTTTTTACGGTTAGTTGTAAATTCCTTTCTGCTAAATATAGTGTATCTTTCAAGTGGGGCTAATTGTTGGTTGAGGTTGCAATTTTTATCGATGTAGGTTGCGTTGGCTGGTAGTTGCAATTGTTGGGCGAAAACTCCTGGTGCAATCGCGGTAACAATTGCTGAGATGAGGCTGAGGGTGAGGGTGAAGGACGATCGGCTATTCATAAATACTTGCCTCTATTTATTTGTATCAAGTGTTGTACGGTGTACTTGGTATTTTATCTTTCTTTTAAATACTGTTCTAATTCCGCTGTGCGGGCTTTTGTCATCCGATCCAAACATTCATTGAGAAAACCTCCATAACCAGTACCGCCGCGATTTTTATAAACTTCAAATTCGCAGGTATTATCTCGCACTTTAATCCACCCTAATTGTGCTTCTGCAAGGATCGATCGCTCTTCGGCACTCAAACTAGCAACCAGTTGCTTGTAAACCTCATTCAGCCGTTTGTCTGAGGCTTCATACCTAAACCTAATACAAGTTCTGGCTTACACATCTCCCTGCGGCCGATCGCAATTAATCTGTTGAGCAATGACAGATTGCCCCGATCGTGCGAAAATTGATGCTGTAGCTAAGATTGTCACAAGTGCGATCGACCACAAGGGCGATCGGTTTTTCGGTAAATTTATTTTCATTACCATAAAACCCACGTATTTTACGATTTTTTATAACACAAGACAGATTTTATTCAATAAATTTAAAGATTATTTTTAGATTGGGCGAGGGTTCGCTCTGTCGGTTGGATTCCCAAAGTATGCTTGATAGCTGCATCTACTGCGGCCATATTTGACCAAATACCAATTTTGCGATCGATTTCAACTTCTAGAAGTGTCACCAGATTGTCTGTCATGATTACCGAGTCAGCCAACAATCGTGTTTGCTGGCCCTCCCTTGTGGCGAGGGAAACAAAAACCCGGCTTGGATGTCCTACACGAGCTAAATTGCTAGTAATCATTGCTGTAATGGTTTGTCCTAAACCAGTCCCCAAATTATTAGCTTGAACTATCAAAACTGGGCGGCGCTTCGCAGTACGCAAATCAGCATTGGGAAACAGAACCAGCGCTACATCACCGCGTTTATAAATCATCGTAAGCATCCATTTCCGGCTGTTCCCAATCCTCGGCAAATCTGCTCAACCTGATGCGTAAATCTCCTGCTTGTTCGCGATCTATACCGCGAGATTGTAGTTCGACTAATCCTGATTCGGCGAGAAAAGTAACAATAACTTTCCCTTCTGTTAAGTCGCCAGGAGTTTCTAATAACACAACTTTGCCGTCTCGATATATACCCTTTACTGATTTTAACATTTTACTTTTATACCCAACGACTTATTGACAGTTTAACTTTGTTTAGGATATCTAGCAGCTCAGGGAAATATTTTTGGGGATTGGCACTTTTCAAAAGCGGCTCCCACCAAAGATAAAGCCACCATCGGCGCTGTTACCGCCCTCAAAATTCTACTACCCAAAGAGACAGGCTCAAAACCAAATTCGATCGCCCTTTCCACTTCACCATCAGTCCACCCACCCTCCGGGCCAACCGCAATCGCGATCGATAATTCCTCCGGTTCTTGCTCCCCCCTTAGCAAGCGGGGCTGGGGGAATTCCTCCGGTTCTTGCTCCCCCCTTAACAAGGGGGGCTGGGGGGGTTCTAAACCGCTCACGCAGTCCCACAAATGGCGATTTCCCCCGCGAGCCACACAAATAAATCGATGTTTTTGACCGCAATTTTTCACAGCCAAATCAAAGGAAACAGGCTCTAAAATTTCTGGGACAATTTGACGTTCCGACTGTTCTGCGGCCTCTGCTGCAATCCTTCTCCAACGATCGACCTTTTGAGAACTAGGTTTGAGTAAAGTGCGATCGCTCGTCACCGGCACAATACTAGCCACACCCAACTCCGTCGCCTGCCTGACAACCTCATCAAAGCCATTTCCCTTGGGCAATGCCGCCATCAAAGTTACTGTCACCGGAAGCTCCCCGTTCGCGGCAATCTCCTCTGTTATCGAGGCAAATAACCCGGTTTCGCTGGCTGCTAAAATTGCTGACCACCAATGTCCGCGGCCGTCCATCGCAATAAATCGATCGCCTGCTTGCAGCCGCAGCACCCGATTTAAATAATGCTGTTGTTCCTTAGTTAAATCGATTTGGTTAGCACAAATTTGGGCGGCGGTAACTGCTAATCTTTGTAATTGAGCCATTGAATTTTAGATTGCTCGTTTTCTATTAGATTTTTTTATTTAACCGCAGAGAGCGCAGAGAACGCTGAGGAAGAGAGGAGATGGATTGTTTACCTGATGTATTTCTTAGTCCGCGCAGGCGGACATCGTTTGTATAGAAGCGATTTCAATCGCCGTTTTCATCTAAAAACAAAGCACCTCATAAATATTAAAGGCAAAGCATTTACAACCGGAATTATTTGACAAATTCAAGTTTTTTTTCTGCAAATGCTCTGCCCTTATGTTACTTTTGCCTAAACTCTATTTGATGCGATGGAAAATTGACAATCGTAAATCGGCTTATCCTTCCTCCTTAATCTTCTTCAGATAAGTGGAAATCGCCTCTGTCGCTAGCTGTGTAATCGGCTTGCTCTGACGGGCGGCTTCTTCCTTGAGTTCGTTGTAGATTTCATCGCGGACGCTAATTCGACGACGGACTTTGCCGCCAGCAGTAGCAGTCTCATTCTCTTCGCCGTTACTAGACGTAACATCTAAATCATTTATCTCAGTTGTCATCGAGTCAGCAGATTGGTGATTGGTTACAAATTGACGGATAGATTCTAACCCAACACGATCGCAAAAATTGCCAAAACTCTCGCTCAATTGCCGTTTTTGCTTAAAATAAACAAAAATCGGCTCCAGAAAAGCTTCAAAATCATTTACGTGCAGCTTTTGCTCAATTGGTTGTGCCAGCCGCGTTTGTTCGGGAGAACCGCCCAGCCAAATCTGGTAGGATTCCGGCGCACTCCCGACAAACGCCAATTCTGCCAGATAAGGGCGGGCGCATCCGTTGGGGCAACCGGTCATCCGCACCACAAAATGGTCGTCTTCTAAACCAACTTTGGTCAAAAGCGCCCGAATTCGTTCTAAAATGCTCGGCATCACGCGCTCGGACTCGGTAATCGCCAGCCCGCACGTCGGCATTGCCGGACAGGCCATCGCATAGCGTACTAAGGGGTCGATGGCCGTTTCCCGCTGAATGCCGCAGCGATCGAGTATTCCCTGAATTTCCTGTTTGATATCCGGCGAAATATCGTAAATCAAAACGTTTTGGTGCGGTGTTACCAGCATCGGCAAATTGTACTTCTGCACGATTTCCCGCAAAGCCGTTTTTAGCTGAAATGAACCTTCGTCCTTAATTCGGCCATTGTCTACGGAAATACCGACAAACAGCTTGCCGTCGCCTTGTTCGTGCCAGCCCAAGAAATCCAAATACTTCCAATCAGGCAGCGGTTTAAACGCTTCTAGCGGCTTGCCAAAATATTCGGCTACTTTTTCCCGGAACCACTGCACGCCTTTGTCGTTAATCAGATATTTCAGTCGCGCGTGTCGTCTGTCTGTGCGATCGCCAAAATCTCTTTGTGTTGCTACAATTGCCTTGACCAAATCGTAAACATCATCCTTGGCAACATAGCAAATCTCATCCGCAAGCCGCGCAAAAGTTTCTTCTTTATTGTGAGTGCGTCCCAAACCGCCGCCGGCATACACATCAAAACCTTGCAATTCGCCAGCTTCATTGGTAATTACTACCAAGCTCAAATCTTGAGAGTACAAATCAACCGAATTGTCTCCCGGTACAGTAACAGAACACTTGAACTTGCGCGGCATATAATGGCTGCCGTAAATCGGTTCTTCTTTGTCGTGAAATGTTGTGCCATTGCCGTTTGACTGTCTGGCAGCTTTCACCGCAGGGTCTTCTTCAGCACTAATAGCTTTTTCCCCATCCAGCCAAATTTCGTAATAAGCACCGGTTTGCGGTGTCAGCAAATCGGCGACATTGTTGGCGTATTGCAGGGCATACTCGTATTCTGGGCGATTTTTGTACGGTGCTGGCGGTGCCATGACGTTGCGGTTCAAGTCGCCGCAAGCTCCCAAGGTTGACCCCATATTTTGTATAATTGAGGAAAACACTGCTTTAAGATTTTTCTTCAACACGCCGTGCAGTTGGAAACCTTGGCGCGTTGTGACGCGGAGGGTGTGGTTGCCGTATTCTTCGGATAGCTTGTCTAAGGTAAGATATAGCTGCGGTGGCACGAAACCGCCGGGGTTGCGGGTGCGGAGCATGAACTGATAGTCTTTTTCTTGTCCTTTAACTCGATTGTCGCGGTTGTCTTGCTGGTACGAACCGTGAAATTTGAGAATTTGAAGCCCTTCTTCGCTGAAGTGGGTTGTTTCTTGTAAAATTTCAGTCGCAATCGGTTCTCGCAAATAGTGGCTGCGTTCTTTGAGACCTTCTGATTTTGAGGGCTTGCGCGCCACGGGCGTTGAAGTCGAAGATGTGATCATGGGAATGTATAGTGCCAGTTATAATTAGATACAGCCGATCGAATATTTCTTGACAATTTGACACTTGACAAGTTTTTACTTGACAAATCTCCTCAGAAATGCTGTGTCGGATCTGTTGATAACTCGGTTAATAACTAAGTTAACAACGGTAATCCGGTAGGAATTCTGATGTTGTTCAATTGTAACACGATCGAACCGGGGCTGAAAAATGGTAATTCAGAGTGTATACTTTCGATCGCTTAACTTGACGAAACTTTAGAAATAATTAACCTGAACCTTTGAAATTATGTCACTGTATGACGAAGACACTTTTGTGGTGTTAGAAACAAACCAGCCGGAGCAGTTTTTGACGGCGGCGGAATTATTAGAAAAGCTGAAAGAGGTTTTAGCCGGGGAACACGAAGATTTGCCGCGTGATGTCCACAATCTTTCTACTGTGGAAGCTAAAGCTAAGCATTTAATTGATACTTATTGTGAATTAGATGTCGGCCCCGGAAAGTTTTTGCAGTGGTACGCAGTGCGTTTAGAAAAATAATATTATCTTAAATAACCTTAATTAAATTAGTTGGTAATTTGTAGGGTGCGCCGTGCTACTAATATCAAATCCTCTCTTCATCGGGATAGTAAATTCACTGTTGACTGTTAGTTGTTAGTTGTTAGTTGTTAGTTGTTAGTTGTTAGTTGTTAGTTGTTATTGGGAATTGAGAATTGGAAATTGGGAATTCGTAGCAAGTAACCAATAACCAATAACCAATAACTAATAACTAATAACCAATAACCAATGACTACTGACTACTGACTACTGACTACTGACTAATCTTCTAACTGTTGTACTGATGATACTTCCACGGCGGTAACATCGATCGTACCGGGCGGCGTCAAACGGCTAAAATGACCTTCCTCTATTTTCAGAGGTTCGCCACAATTGGCACACTGAAACTGAGTTTGATTTAAAGCTGTAAATTCGTATTGACAAACTGGACAATTGTCTTCAATTAAATTGCGTTTCAGCCACCACTGAAGTGCGAAAAATGCGACTACAGGTGTCAGCAGCAACAAACCTACTACAATCAATACTGATTTAACTATCCAACCCAAACCAATTGATCCCAACACGCAGGCGATGCCCAGCAGTATCAGCCAATTGCTAATACGGGGTAGATTTAAAGATATTTTGGGGGTGCCTTGGTTCACGGTGGTCTCCTTTGGTGTCTTTGCGGGTAGGCATAACTCTATCCTACTGAGAAATTCACGCGGTCGATCGAGTTAATTTGGCTATTGTACAGGCCAAAACCGCTCTCTACAGCATAAGTCGATCGGAGTCAGAGGGTTGAAAAATCCCTTGTAAAGATTGACAAAGCGATTGAAAACTAAATTTTGCCAGGGTTTGTTCCCTCAACCAAGGGCGATCGCACCTTCGATCCTCTCCTCGCAAAATTTCTACACAAGCAACCGCTACTGCTGCCGAATCTCGGTGAGGAACTCGCCATCCCAGTTTACCATCTTGCAGCGGATCTGCCGAACCGTCCGCGTCCCCCGCCAGCACCGGTACTCCGCAAGCTAAAGCTTCCAAATAAGCTATACCGAAGCCTTCCTGGGAGGGCATTACATAAGCATCCGCCAACTGGTAATGTTCTGCTAAATTTTGTGTCGGTACAAAACCCGCAAATATTACTCTTTGGGCTACTCCCAAATCGGCGGCGAGTTTTGCTAATCTCGGGCGATCGTCCCCGCGTCCAATAACTAAGTATTTCACATTGGGAAAACTTTTGGCAATTTCCGGCAAAGCTTGAATTGTGACATCGACTCCTTTGTAACTATCGTGCGATCGCAATCTAGCTACAGTTATTAATATTTTAGCACCAACCAGATCGTATTTTTCTAATAAATGCACAGGTTTGGGCCCCGTAGTAAATATATTTTCATCTACAGTACAAGGCACTATTTGGAATTTGTCAGGATTTAAATTGTTAAGTTCGCAAGTGTGATCGCGCGTGTACCTGCTAATCGTCCAAATGCTGTCAGCGTCTCTCATTGCTATTTGATATTTTGGTGGCAGCCGTTCCCAAACTTCCTTGCCGTAAGTTAAAATTGTGTAGGGAATTCCCAGCGGCTGGCACAAGGTTTTAATTAGCGGTGCGAGTTTGATGTGACCGCAAAAAACCCGTTCCGGTCGTTTTTGCAGCAAACAAGTTAGCAATTTTGCGGCAAACTTAAGACGACCAAGCCAAACGGGATCAGTTTTTAGGTAAGAGAATTTGAGATTTTTTGACTCGAAGGGATTTTGGCAATCAGGAGAATCTCGCAATAGCAAAACTTCTGCTTGTGGCGGAAAGTTGTTTGCTGCGGTTAGTGACAGGTAAGCTTTCAGGATGTCTCGGGCGTAGGATTGAATGCCGCCTTCGCTGGAAAATATTTCTAGGAAACAGAATAGGTGATTTGTCGATCGCATTTTTCTCCCGATAAGAAGACTGGGCGGTTTCAACCGCCTTCCTATCTTAACTTTCCTGCGATCCCCAAAACAAAAAGCCCCTCACCATCGCTGGTTAGGGGAGAAAATTATCAGGGTGCATCTACTAATGTGCTTACTATAGCATCATTTTGTGGGGTGTCACCCATCATGGGTGACACCAAGCAAATTTTTCAATGAGAATAAGTTATCGTTGAGGTGCTAAATGATTGCCAAAGCTTGTATGTCTGAGGATATAGTCCCTGTTAACCTAAGATAAGACAGACGCAAGAATCCTCAAAAACCCTGTGAATTCGTAGATTTATGCTTGCCAAAGCCAATATTTTCCACGAAATCGGGTTTCCGGTCGCAAATCCTCATAAAATTGAAAATTTAGAAAAAATCTGTGCTAGACCTCAAATTAATCCGAGAAAACCCGCAAGCCGTGCAAGAAAGCCTCAACACTAGAGGAGGCAACTATGAAATCGAGCCGATCGTGCAGTTAGACAAACAGCAGCGGGAGTTGGAAAACAAGCGATCGCAACTGCAAGCCCGCAGCAACGAAATAGCCAAACTCATCGGCCAAAAAAGAAAATCGGGTTTACCCCTCGAATCCCCCGAAATTCAGACTTTGCAAGCAGAAGGCAACGAAGTCGGCGCGCAGTCGAACGAATTGCAAGCACAGGAAAAAGACCTCAAAGCTCAAATAGAAGTTCTATTGCTGCCCTTGCCCAACTTGCCGGGTAAATCAACCCCCTTGGGCAAAAACGAAGAAGAAAACATCGAAATTCGGCGCTGGGGAGACGAATACATTCCCCAAAATCCCGATATTTTGCCGCACTGGGAAATTGGCGAAAAACTAGGAATTATTAACTTTGAACGGGCAGTAAAAATCGCAGCCCCTCGATTTATTACCTTAATTGGAGCTGGTGCAGCCCTGGAAAGAGCGATTATTCAATTCATGCTCGATCGCCACACTAAAGCGGGTTATATAGAAGTAATTCCCCCATTTTTAGTCAACTCAGAATCTCTGACTGCTACGGGTCAATTGCCAAAATTTGCCGAAGAAAGTTTCAAGTGCGATCGAGACGATTTGTGGTTAATTCCTACTTCCGAAGTTCCGGTGGTGAATTTGTACAGAGGTGAAGTATTGACAGCGGAACAGTTGCCAATTTATCACTGTTCTTTCACTCCTTGCTTTCGCCGAGAAGCTGGCAGTTACGGCAAAGATACGCGGGGATTAATTCGGTTGCACCAATTTAATAAAGTAGAATTGGTGAAACTCGTGCATCCGAGTACCTCCGAGGCAGAACACGAAAAGCTCGTGCAGGATGCTGAGGGAGTTTTGCAGGCGCTAAAATTGCCTTATCGGACGATCGAGCTTTGTACCGGCGACTTGGGTTTCGCAGCAGCAAAAACCTACGATTTAGAGGTGTGGCTGCCGAATGCCGGCAAATACCGCGAGATTTCCAGTTGTTCCAACGTCGCAGATTTTCAGGCACGGCGGGCTAATATTCGCTTTAAAGAAGCGGGGAAAAAAGGCACTCAATTCGTGCACGCCCTCAACGGTTCCGGTTTAGCCGTGGGCCGGACAATGGCGGCAATTTTGGAGAATTACCAGCAGCCGGACGGGACGGTAAAAGTGCCGGAAGTGCTGCAACCTTATCTCAATCGCGAGGTTTTGTAAACTACGAAGACGGGGCGGTTAAAACCGCCGACTTACAAATTTTTTAGCGCTTCCTTAATATCCAGCGCTAAAAATCTATCCAACGCTAAATACATCCAATAAAGAGATAGTTGAGCATCACTGTTAGTCTTTTGAAACCCCAAAGCAAAACTCATTTTTTCGTACATCGGGTGAATGATTAGCGTGTGCAAATCGCAAAGATTGGGAAAATCTTGTTTCATTTCTACTAAAACTTTCTGGATGTGTTCGAGAAAAATAACGCGGTATTCTTCTAAATATTGCGGATCTATCATCCAACTGCGAACAAATACTGACTGGCAATTTTCATCTCCCGGAAGTGCCATGATAAAAGGATCGATCTCAGCAGCAACCGAACTTAAATGCAGGCTTTTACTGGGTGCGTTAAAAAAATTAACTTCCGATTCGGCTGCGGTGGGATACAATAAGTAAAAACCTACAGGATTCAGATTGTCGCAGCGGCGCAAAACTCGCATTCCTTTTGAATATTTGCCTGCCAAAATTCGGAGAATTTTAGCAATTTGGTAGGGAACTGCGTTAGTGCTGCGATTCATCCAGTTGTAATTGGTTGCTAGTAAATTTGCAACGGGAATTGCATCGCACCGAGGATTAAAATTATCTAATTTGAGTTTGACTGAATTTTCCGGCGGCGCGGGATCTAAAATTTCGGAAACTGGTTGAATTTGAATTGCTGTAGCGTTACCGTCAAAGTGTTTTGCGATCAATCCTAGTGCTGCTAATTTGTCTAACATCATGCCGGCGGCGCGATCGCTCCCGCGATCGGAATCGGAGTAAAATAGTTCTGCTGCTTCCCGATGAGTGCACTGCACTTCTGTTGCTAGCAATTCCAGTTTAACCAGCGGCGGTTTGAGGCTGGGCTGGCTTTCCTGAAGCTGTTTGACTGATAGGTAAATCCAAAGCCGTATAAAACATTCAGCCCTAGTGCGAGTTACGCCTACTCGTTTCATCAACAGCGAAACAGCCGCGCGGCGCTGTGATTGAGAATACCAAGCATCTAGTGAAGCAATATCCATTTGAGTCGGGAAGCAGCGAAGGAACTTTAGTTACATATTGGCTCAATTTTACAAAAAACTTCACCCCGCTTCACATTACTTCTTGCTATTGTTGGTCAACTTGTCTGATTTCGCCCAATTCTACAATATAACTGGTTGCTCATTGCAAGTTCGCTGCTTCCCAAAGCACAATTAATTTTAGATATTTTCGGGCTTGATTTAACAAAGTAAATTAGCAATTTTAGAGGTTGACGCGATGTACAGTGCTTATATCAATCGGATTGGAAAGTTTTTGCCGGGAAAACCAATTAATAATGACGAGATGGAGGAGTATTTGGGCAAAATTGCCGATCGCCCTTCGCGAGTCAGACAGCGCATTCTCAACAGCAACGGGATTAAACAGCGCTATTACGCGATCGACAAACAGCAGCAAACACTGTATTCTAACAGCCAAATGGCAGCTTTTGCCGTCCGGGATGCGATCGCCCAGACAAATTTGGAACCAGGGGCGATCGACTTACTAGCCTGCGCCACCACTTTACCAGACTTATTAGTACCGGGATTTGCCAGCACAGTACACGGCGAACTTTCCGAATTATCTCCCCTAGAAATAGTTTCCACTCAAGGAGTTTGCTGTGCCGGAATTACCGCCTTAAACTACGCCGCATCTCAACTCGAACTTGGCAAAAAACAAACAGCAATCGCCGTCGCCTCCGAATTTCCCTCGCGCCTGTTCAAAAACACCAAATTTGAAGCAGAAACATCAGTCCAAGCCGGAAAACCCCTACCTTTCGATACAGAATTTTTGCGCTGGATGCTATCAGACGGTGCCGGAGCATTTTTGCTGCAAAACCATCCCAATGCGACAGGAATTAGCTTAAAAATAGAATGGATTGAATTAATTTCCCACGCCAACGCCTATCCAGTTTGTATGTATTCAGGATTAGCAAGCGAAACATCAACCAAAAGCTGGTTAGATTATTCTTCCTACCTCGATGCAGCCGCAGCAGGAGCTTTTGACTTGCGGCAAAATATTCGCTTGCTCGATAATGTAATGAAATTAGGAGTTGAAGGTTGGCTGGGATTGATAAAAGCAGGGAGAGTTTTTCCGCAGGAAATCGACTGGCTGCTGTGCCACTATTCCTCTCACTTTTTTAGGGGACAAATTGTGGAACTTCTCGAACAAGCAGGCTGCATGATTCCTGAAGAAAAATGGTTTACCAACTTGTACACCAGGGGAAACACAGGATGCGCCTCGATTTATTTAATGTTAGAAGAATTGTTCAATTCTGGCAAATTGCAGCCGGGACAAAAAATCTTTTGTTTTGTCCCGGAAAGCGGCCGCTTTACAACAGCTTACATGATGTTAACTGTTGTGGAAAATACCAAGAAATCTACGAGTCAAAGTTCTAACTTGCTGGCTGTTGCGGAAGCTTCTCCTCTCGAAAGTGTTAAAGCGGAAAATCCCCACTCTCCGCAAGCTTATTTGTTGCGGGAGTTAGCCTGGATTTGGCTGAAGTTCGATCGCGAAATTCGTTCTGTTCCCATTGTCCGCAAATTGTACCGGGGAGAGTTTACAATAGAAGACTATCAAGCATTGCTGTGCAATCTCCGCCCGCAAGTTGTCGAGGGTGCTCGCTGGATTGCGCGTGCTGCTTCTAACATGACTGACTTTCGCCTGCGATCGACTTTTATCGGCCACGCCCAAGACGAACACCGCGACTATCAAATGCTAGAAAAAAATTATGTTTCTGTCGGCGGCGAGTTGTCAAAAATTGTCGAATATGATAAGAATATTGGCAGCGAAGCCCTGTCAGCTTTTATCTTCCACCAAGCATCGCGGGAAAATCCGGTCGATTTAATTGGTAGTATGTTTATAATCGAAGGATTGGGAAACAGGTTAGCCCTAAAGTGGGCAAAAGAAATTAAGGAAACTCTCGGTTTGCAAGACGAACAAGTATCGTTTTTAGCTTATCACGGAGTTAATGACGAGTCGCATTTAGCCAAACTGGAAAATTTAATTAATGCCGAATGGATGACGGATGATATCGCCCACCGCATTGTCAAAACTGCCCGCGTTACTGCTCGTTTATATTTGCTGCAATTGGAGGAAATCCGCTAATGCAAAAGCTGCAAAAACAAGATACGGAAAATCTCCAGGATGAGCGAAAAATCCCTTATGTTACGAAACCCTACAACCGCCGCGATCCGAATGTTTGGGATGTCCTGTTTTGCGATCGGTCAATTCCCGTCGATTTAGTTGCAAAAGCATATATGATGCGGGATTTGCAAAACTGGACTCGCAGTTATTTGCTCATCCCGATTAAAATAATTGCTAACTTGTTGCTGGCGGTGATTATGACAACAAAGCGCCTGTTGCCATTTCAATTTCGCGCTTACACTTTAATGCACAAATCCGCAGCATTTTTCCTAAATAACTTTGTCTCGCCAGAAGCTTGTTATTTAATTGTGCGGCACATAAACGCGGGTTCAAACATTATCAACTTCTTGATTGATAACGGCCCGGACACCCAGATTGAAAAATCAAAACTTTATCCGCGCACAGTTAGCGATTTAGCTGACAATGCCTTTCTCGAACACGACTTAATTCTGTATAACTTTGTCTGGGATTACAACCAGGCCATGCTGACAAATCCCAACTGGTTGCAGATTGTCAAAAAACGGGGAATTAATTATGATAGCATTCAACCTGTGGAAGTTGAAATTGATTTTGAAAGGCTTAGGTGGCTGAGGATTCTGGATTTAGAATCTGCGATCGAATTGTTTAAAGTATTTTATTCTCTGTGTTTGACTAGCGACGAATTTGCGCGAGCAGTGATGTCGCTTCAGTTAGATGAAAACTTCGGAGTGTACGTCAGCGAAATTACGGAAAATTGCGATTGGAATCATGTCATTGTGAACCGCCATCCGCTAGCGCCAAACAGTCCGTTTAATGCAGCGCGCGACTTGTTTTTGCACGGGATAATTTCGGAATATCTCTATCGGTACTTGGAACTGCGAAAAGAGATGAGCAATGCTGAAAATTAGAATTCATTAGCTCTGGCATAAAAACAATTATAGCCTTTCTCAGAAAGATGAGGTGATGTCGGGCATTGGGCATAGGGCATTGGGCGGAGCGAAGCGGAGGGATTGGGCGGAGCGAAGCGGAGGGATTGGGCATATCTCACTTTTTTGATAACCGCTATAAATAGGTTCGTAGCGAGGACTTTAGTCCGCATAAAACCCAAAATAATAAAGGAGAGCATCTCAGTTTTGTAAAAATGAAATGCTCCCAATTTTACTCGGAACAATTGCTCGATATGATAGGATTTGCTTAATCATCGAAAACCTCTAAGCTTATGTACCCAAGGAGTTGCCAAACATTGTTGATTTTTAGCTCGAATCACAAAGAAATATCAAGCTGCTGCTAGCTGTGAATTTTCCGCTACTTTCGACAATTCCTGAACCACAATCCACTTACCTGTAATCGGATCGCGGTAAGTAATAAACGGATTAGATTTTAAAGGTTCACTGCAAGATTTAATTGCCATTTGTCCACACTCCTTAGAAATTGTCCTCAATAACTTCTACTACAACCCCATAATTTAATAATCGGCTATTTTGCCTAAAATCTGCGTGATTTATTCCTCAACAATAAGTGATATTTTAGGTGATTTTGGGTGATACATAACACGGCTTAATGTGATTGAAAGCTGCATTGGATGTGAGCAGTATCACCAACACTCGGAAAAACAACTCAGCCTTATGCTCTTTAGCCTTTACCTTCAAAAGTGCCACTATTTTCAGTGAATATCTGATATTATTAAGTAAGGTAAAGACGTTTATCAGAGATCGCCCTCACAAATTTATGGTGCTATTTGGATTTGGCAAAAAGTCGAGCCTGCCCTCTGCTCAAGAGGCATTGCCGGGACGGGCAGAGCAGATAGCGGTACCGGCAACTCATTTTGTTAACGGCAATCCGCTCAAACCTCCCTTTCCAAACGGCATGGAGATTGCCGTGTTTGGTTTGGGCTGTTTTTGGGGCGCGGAACGGAAATTTTGGCAGCAAAATGGAGTTTTTTCGACTGCTGCGGGTTACGCGGCGGGGATTACTCCGAATCCTACTTATAACGAAGTTTGCAGCGGGATGACGGGACACAATGAAGTTGTTTTGGTTGTGTTCGATCCGAAAGTAGTGAGTTACGAAACGCTGCTCAAAGTTTTTTGGGAAAGTCACAATCCGACTCAAGGAATGAAGCAGGGTAATGATTCGGGTACTCAATATCGATCGGGCATTTACACCTATTCAGCCAAGCAAAAACAGCTAGCTGAAGCTTCGCGCGATGCTTACCAGCAAGCTCTGACGGCGGAAGGTTACGGCAAGATTACCACAGAAATTCTGGAGGCTCCTGAGTTTTATTACGCAGAAAGCTATCACCAGCAATATCTTGCTAAAAACCCGAACGGTTATTGCGGTTTGGGCGGTACTAAGGTTTGTTTGCCTGCTATGTCTCAGGCTTAAAATTTTACGCGCCTTATGGATAGGGACAAATAGATTGGGACACCACAATGTTGCGTCTCTACAACATATTTTATGACACAACATTGTGGTATCTCTACAAAATATTTGGCGGGATGTTGCTGCTACCCCGCCATAAATATCCGGGTAGATTAGTAGTTGAAAATAGGTGAAAAATGCTGACGGGTGTTGTAATTATCAATCTACTAATATCTATAGTGTGTTTTTATATAGCTGCGAGAGTGTGGAAAATTAGGCGGACGATCGCACTTTTGGAGTTTCGGATTGCAGCAATCGATCGCTGTAGCAGTAATGTCCTCGGTAAATCACCGGATTTTTTTGCTAAAAGGCAACAAGGTGCTCATCAACTGCGACGGAATTATCAACAACTGGAATTGCAACTGCAACAGGTTCGGCAACTTTTGGGATTGGTGGGTTTGGGGCGAATGCTCTGGTCCAAGCGCGATCGAGCTTTGAGGTAAGCTATCCTAAAACGTATGGAGAGAGAGTAGTTATAAAAATGTCATCTAAACGTTCAGGATTATTTATTGGCGGTCTGTTGGTGGGTTCTGCGATCGGGGCCGTGACTGGGTTGCTGGTGGCACCGCGACCTGGCAAGGAGACGCGGCAGATATTGAAAAAATCGGCCGATGCTTTGCCGGAGTTGGCGGAGGATTTATCGAGTAGCGTGCAGTTGCAGGCCGATCGACTGTCGGAAACTGCACTGCGTAATTGGGACGAAACTTTGGTTAGACTCAAAGAGGCGATCGCGGCCGGTTTGGAAGCAACTCAGCGGGAACGCCAAACACTGTCGGAAACTGAAGCCGAAGTCAGTCCTGTGTCGCGCCCTCCCATCCGCTAATTGACTTAGCTGTTGGGGACGGGCAGGATACCCGTCCCACAAGAATTTCATCAAAATTGACGGTAAAATTAGATCCACATTTCCTGATGAAATCCCAAACCCTCCATCCCAGATACAAGTGAGCGATCCCATCTTTTGGTTAGGACTTTCGATTTTGCTAGTGGCAGTTAGCCTGACTGCTGTATTAGTGACTTTAATACCTGCGGTGCAAGCATTGACACGGGCAGCGCGCAGCGTGGAAAAGCTGGCTGACACGCTTTCTCGCGAGTTTCCGCCGACTTTGGAGGCGATTCGGTTGACGGGGCTGGAAATTAGCGAGTTGACGGATGATGTTAGCGATGGGGTGCAAAGTGCGGGGGAGGTTGTCAAACAGGTCGATCGCAGTATTGGTAGTGCGAAGAAGCAGGCGCACAACGTGCAGGTGACAACTCGCAGCGTGGTTACAGGAATTAAGACTGCTTGGAAAACTTTAACTCGGAAGCGGCCGATTTCGGGGACAAATCGCCGATCGACCGATCGGTTGTCGGCGAGTCAAAGAAGTGCGATTTCGCTGAGGGATTCGGGTTTGGATGACAGGTATTCTGGGAGCAATCGGGAATCGCCGAGGTTGAGGAATGGCGAGGGTTCTGGTTTGTCGGAAGATGCGGAAGATTTTGAGGAAGTATCGAAGGATTCTTGATTCCACCAAATTCCTCAACTTCCCTCAAGAGCACAGCCCTCCCACCAGCAAGAATTCTTATCCATAAAATCCATCAAAGCATCATACTTAGGCGAACCCTTTTGTTCCACATACTCCAAAGCCCCCCAACTTCCCCACTTACTAAATCCACCCACGTCCACGAAGTGCATGAAAAGACTGCCTCCAGCTTCCTTCCAAATATTGAGTAATTGCGTGTACATATCATACATTTCTGGACGCCTATTTAATTCCATAAAAAACTTGGTCAGTTTTTCGTTATTCTCAACTCCTTCAATACCTACAATATGTTGACCGCCCTCGTAAACAAATAACTTGAGACCTTTCTTTTTAGCCACATCTAAAAAATACCTAAAGTCATTATCAACATCTGGCAAACTATCTTTAAATCCAGGCAGCAACCCACCCTCTTTTAATTGCTTAAAAGCTTTGCCAAAGCCACCATCTGCGTCATTCAACCAAGACTCTACTGTGCTGACACTTTCTTTCCCGCCCAAGTTGCCGCTAAAATATCCAGCTATGGCTAGGGCATCAATGCCGTGTTCATAACAAGGTTTATTGCCCTCAGCTACCCAATAGGGACAATCTAAAGCATAGGTTTCTAACTCTCTCCAGGCTCTTTGAGTTCCCAAAACGCAGACAACTCGATTCTTTTTATCCCCAAAAACACCTTTCCAGATATCACACATTTGAGCATTACGCATCCCGTGCCATTGCATAAAAGCATCGCCTTTATCTCCCCACTTCGCTTTACCTTGTTCCAAAGCATAATTGGATTGGGGAAATGACCAATTCCAAACCTCATTAGAATACTCTACATAAACTTTCAGCTTTGGATCTAAACTATCTTTTACGATTTTAGCAAAGTTAGTCATATATTCATCCGTAGCCTGATGCGGCATATTAAACCAGGGTTCTGCTTTGAGTTTGTTAGCTAAATTCACCATAACTTCTATGGGAACATTTCCTCTATAAGCATAGGATACACTCTCTGGTTTAGGTCGCTTTGACCAGTCTTTTTGTTCCGAACCGTTTGTCCCCATCCAGTCCATAAAACGCAAAACTCTAAATCTTTTAATCTTGTCTATAAACAGCGGATTAAATATTTCACCGCTTTGATAAAGCTGTTCATCTTGGGAGTGAACAACTTTAATATTGCGGATATAATTCCCTGTTTTATTGGGATCGGTAGCAGTAATTATAATCATGATGCCTCCGCCTTGTGTGGCATCGACATTAATGATATCCCTCCCCGGTTTCGACGCAGCCTCATCTTTTTTGGCATCAAAGTTATATTCGATCGCACCCTCACCCTCATAAGTAACAATATATTGCCCTGAAGGATAGAGATTGGGGATTTCCCTGAGTAATAGGGTACTTACCCTCGTATATTTAGGAGCATCTTCGGGGGATGGGAGAGATTTCACCCACCCATTTTCATCAAGATTTAAAAGATTGTATTCTTCTGTATCCCATTCACCCTTACAGTTGGGTTCTCCGCTGACGCATTGAGTTATCCATTGTCTAGAAGATTTGAAAGCATCTAAAAAGGGTAATTGTGTTGAGTAGTCAGCAATTCCACTAAGCCCAATTCCTAAAGAAGAGTTAGAATTTGAGGCATTTTTGATATCTGCACGTACAGCTACTTTGTTATCTGTTGGCTGAATTTTGGGAGCAATATTAGTTGTTAAGGCCCAACATCCGGGAATGAAAATGACAAAAATTAATAAACCAAGGATAAAGCCCAGAGCTTTATTTTTCGAGCGTATATTTAATCGAGACATAAATTTGACTAAAAGTTTGATGGTTTTTGGTAAAATCGAAGCGGGTAAGACTGTTTTAATTTTGATATTTTAACAAAAAATTTCTTTTCAAACAATCAGCTATAAGATTATTAACATTTTGGCCTCTCTGTGGATGGGCGATCGCCCATCTAACCGTCTCGATCCAAGTCTTCGGTTTTTGGAGTTTCTGAAGTTGAGGGGAATGTTAATTGGATGTTGATATCCATTGATATTGTACTTTCTTTAAAAGCTATACCAACTATTTTTACCAATGCTTCTGTTGGTAAAGAATTATTCATTTTAAATTCAGAAGAAGACAGAGTTTTATATCCGGCTTCCTGTAGCCGATCGCAAATATTGCGCCAATTTCCTACAGGTTCGTTAGGTACATCAGCGAGTTTTTTCACATATTGGTATAAAGTTTTACATAAATAAACCTCTGCACTTTTGGAAGTCTGAAACAGTTGGCGGGCGATTTCGGCGGGGCTGCAACCGGAAAGCAAGCCTCGGAGGTAGAGTTTTTCGGTTTCTGTGAGTCCCCGGCGCGATCGGGGAGAGATTTGCCGTTTAGCTTCTGCAAAAGCTTGGTACAGCCTTTCTAAGTCCCAGTGTTTGGCGGCTTCGGCAAATAAGTCTTCCTTTGGTACCATTTTCGGGTGTGTTGAGATGTGACTAACGATAGGATAACCGAAATTGCTAGCGTTTGTTAGTTGCTTGGTAGCGGTAGCTAGTGTATTATTTTACTAATACTAAATATATAAGTGTAAATACTTAGATAAACGGGGAGGGGCGATCGCGATCGTTCAAATTTTGCCTGTTTAGTTAACTTTCGTTAGTCAGACAGTTAGTTTTTGTTCCTTAAACTGAGGTATTCCAATGGCTAAAGGTGATGAAATAGCGAAAGCAGCAGGTTCCGCTGCTGCGGGTGCTGCTGCGGGTGCTGGTGTGGTAGCTGCTTCTGGTTTTACGGCAATTGGTGCTATTGGTGGAGGTGCTGGTATGGGTGCTGCTGCTGGCCCCGTTGGTATAGCTGTAGGTGCATTGGCAGGTTTGGCATTTTACGGGATTAGCAAGGCTCTTTCTGACGACTAAACATTGACTCGCGCCAGAGACTTAAGTTTCTGGCTAATAACTAAAGTCTGTTGTTGATGTTGAGCGCTTGTTGCACGAGTCCGCCGGGGGTTAAAAACCCCTGGTGGATAGGTGGGTAAGCGCTAAATATCTATCAATTTTAACCGCGAATTTCTAGCTCTAATTTAGCCATTCCCTCAACTAAAAAATTTTAATTTATGTCTTCTCAAGAGTTTCAAGCAGCATACACCAGCATTGACAGTACAGGCACTTTCCTCTTAAAATATCTCAAAGAATTCCGTGACGGACTCCGCATTCAGGGAGAGGAAAGTCAAGGGCTACAAAGCATTGAAGATGAAATTAACAAAGCTTTAAAGGCTTTGCAAGATCAGAAGTATCAAGTAGCCGTCATAGCAGCAATGAAAGCTGGCAAAAGCACATTTTTAAATTCTATCATCGGTGCTGATGTGCTGGCGAGTGAAACGGCCGCCTGTACCATCTGCCGTACAGATGTCCGACACATTAAACCAGGCGAAACTCCTAAACTTTTAGAGTATCGAGAAGGAGAAAGAAAGCCAGTAATTCTTGTTGAGGGTGACGCAGGCGAAATTCAGCAAAAATTCCTGCTGCGTACCCGTGAAATTCGAGAAAAAGGCAATCCCGATAACACTACACGCTTTGAGATAGAGCATCCGATTGAAGCAATTAGTGAGTTATCTTCTCTCACAGGCTTTACTCTAGTTGATACTCCCGGCCCTAATGAGTGGGAGTCTGCAAACTTCAACATTAATGCACTGAAGCAGACAGCACTAGAAGCACTGCGAACCTGCAATGCCATTCTGTTTGTTTTAAACTACGCTTCCTACAAAGATAATGCAATTGCCGATTTGTTTAAGGATGTTGTTGAAAATCGTAAGGATTTTATAGCTGAGAACACGGGAAAAATTTACTTTATTTTAAATAAAGTTGACCAAAAAACAGAGAGAGACAAAGAAATTGCTGATGTCATCAAGGATTTAGAGCGAGAGTTAGTTGGCTTTGGCTTTTGCAATCCAGTTATTTACCCTGCTAGTTCTCGACAAGGACTTTTAGCGAAACTGATTCAGCAAGAAAAAGCCACTGAAAGCGAAATCAAAGACTTTAAAAAATTCTTTAGTGCTAGGTATGCCACGGAAGATGAGGAAGGAAACCAGATTATTCCTGCACCCCGAAAAATAGCACCCCAAGCACTAGCAGATAGCGGTATCTTAACCATTCAAGAAACAGTAATTCAAAGGATTACTCAAAATTCAGGTTGGAATTTATTGAGTGAGGTTGTGGCAGAAATCGATAAAGCTGCTAAAGCTATTGAGG
The DNA here is from genome assembly GCF_036705185.1 of Microcoleus sp. B4-D4. Taxonomy (NCBI): domain Bacteria; kingdom Bacillati; phylum Cyanobacteriota; class Cyanophyceae; order Oscillatoriales; family Microcoleaceae; genus Microcoleus; species Microcoleus sp. B4-D4. The sequence goes on from NZ_JAUBTX010000006.1 coordinate 153,871, forward strand.
ATACTCTGAATACAGAAATTAAAGGTTGGGAAATGGGGATTGAATCCCTCAAACAAAAAGTAGAAGACTACAGAATACGTTCAGAGAATGCGAGGTACAAAGTTAAATCGGTAGAAAAAGCTGTCGAGCAACAGAAGCAAATACTAATTCAAGGATTTAGTCAAGGCATTAACACATTTGCTGATGAAGCTAAAGCTCAGATAACCAGTGAGATAGATAAAATTGCAAAGTCACGTTCCGCTAACTCTCCAAAGCCAAAAAAAAATCAATTTCTTGCCCAACAACTGCCAAAAGTTGAAAAAATCGGCTTCGGACAAATAGTGGGAGAAATTGGAGAAGCACTATTAGGAGTTATCCCTGTTTTTGGTCAGGGATTAGGCAAAGCATTCAAATTGACCACATCTCTATGGGATAAACTGAGTGAAACTGTTCCTGACACTTTTAATGGTTCTGTATCCGAACAAGATGATAAGCCTGAAAAGTTCGATCCATACATTATCCGTTGTAAGACTCAGACTGAAGCTCAAAAAATCCTAAAAACTATTAATGATGTTTGTGCGCCAAGTATTGAAAGTTGGTGGATAGATACTCAAGATGGGTTAGTTCGAGAGGGTACTAGCATCCGAGAGCAGTTAGCCGAAAAGATTCAAGAAGATATTCAAAAAATATCTGATGAGTTGTCTAATTATTTGGGTGATACTTTACAGGTTAGACTGAATATTAACCCGATTCAGTTTCCGAGTTTTGATTTTTCAGGCATCGATGCAGGGATTCAACATCAAGTAGAGGTGTTTACCAGAACTGAAAAGATAACTGAGGTTAAAAAGAAAAGCAGGAAAAAAAAATCAAATAGTTTATGTAAGGGCGATAAAAGTTACACGGTAGACGTTCCTATTGAAAAAACAATAGAAGTTCAAGATCGGCGAACAGTTTATCAAGTTGACTTGCGCCAAACTGTAGAACAAATCAAACAAAAAATTGATGACAATGTATCAGGAAGCCAGTTACTTTTAGTTCGGGTGATTGAGCAACAAGTTTCTACTGATTTTAAAAGTGCTGAACGGCAAATCAATGATTATATCAACAGGTTTCAAAATGACTTCGATCGCGTCTTGAAGGAACGGAAAACGAAAGAATCTGAAGCACCAAAAATTCTGGCAAAGCTTGAGGCCAACAAAATTAAACTCAATGAATATCTCAGTGAATTGAATTCCATTCGTCAATCTCTCGATAGTTGGAAGCCAGTTAAGTAAAGTTAGAGAAAGTGCAAGATCCCTTTTTCCCCCAAACAACCAAAAGGGATCTCGCCTTTTCCATGTCGAATCCCAAAGGGGGTGAAGCGAAGCTATCCCGTAGGGAATCGCCCTTATTTTCCGAAAGTGCGATCGCCCTTATCTAACTTTTATTCCCCTCACATTCCTAAGCAACTGCAAGTTCATATTGCAGAACTAAAATTTCATCTGCTTTCAAAATAGCCATAGCATATTCAATCCCTTGACTGTCAGCAAACTCCACTAAATACTGACATTCTCTTCCCGTATCATAGACTTCGACAATAGTTCCCACAAGTCCTACTGGCAAACTAGAAACAGATTTGTATTCCGGTTCCACTAGCGTCAATCGCGTATTTAAAACCGGCTTGAGAATCGCCACAGAATCCAAAATTCTAAAGTTTTTTATCATAGTTTAAGAAAGCTGAAATCAAACGAGGGTTAGAATTAGTCAAAGTAATTTCCCAGATTGTCCGAAGCTCAATCCCCGCTGTATCGGGTACAGTCCAATCAACTTTAAACTGTTGCCCAAAATCAGTAGTATTTTCTTGGACAACTTTACCTTCAATGGCTGCTTTTTGAATAAGCTCTTGCAAAACTTCTGCATTATTAGCCGTGATTCCCAAAACCGATGCAAAGACTCTGGCTTTGTGTTTTCCGCGAGAATGCTCTGGATTTAAGCAGTAGCCAACCAGCTTTTGCAGAGAAACTTCAGCCCGATCGCCATTGGGTAGTTTCATTATAACTCCTGCTCACCCCTAATTAGTTACAGTTTTTATTGTAAGGTAGATGCTTTATCGCTGTACGATCGCGCTTATTGTCCGAAAGTGCGATATCCCTTTTTTCCCGAAACAACTAAAAGGGATCTCGCCTTTCCCATGTCGAATCCCAAAGGGGGTGAAGCGAAGCTATCCCGTAGGTAATCGCCCTTACTGTCCGAAAGTGCGAGATCTTATCGAACTTTCATTCCCCTCACATTCCTAAGCAACTGCAAGTTCATATTGCGGAACTAAAATTTCATATACCTTCAAAATAGCCATAGCATATTCAATCCCTTGATTATCAGCAAATTCCACTAAATACTGACATTTTTTCCCGTATCATAGACTTCGACAATAGTTCCCACAAGTCCTACTGGCAAACTAGAAAGCAATTCTATGGACGGGTAAAGCAATGATTTATCGCTTCACTTACCCGCCCCAAACTAAAATTCACGCCTTACTTATTCCTTAACTTCCCCCCGCTAAACTCAGAAGCAACAATCATCGAGCCAATCCCCGCATCCGTGAATATTTCTTGCAGCAAAGCATGAGGAATTCGCCCGTCAATAATGTGAGCGCCCTTCACACCCTGAGCCAAACTTCGCACACAACAATTAACCTTCGGAATCATCCCTCCAGACACAACTCCCGACTCAACCAACTGTCTCGCTTCTTGAATATCTAGCTTAGCAATCAGACTCTCGGGCTTGTGATAATCCTCCAAAATTCCCGCAGTATCAGTCATCAAAATCAACTTTTCTGCATCCAAACCAGCCGCAATTTCCCCAGCCACTGTGTCAGCATTAATGTTGTAAGATTGACCGCGTTCATCCGCCGCCACGCTCGATACCACGGGAATATAACCGCTGTTCACCAAGGACTCCAAAATGTTGGTGTCCACGCCGCTAACTTCACCAACAAATCCAATTCCCTCGCGGCCATCTGGACGAGCTTGAATCAGATTCGCATCCTTGCCGCACAATCCCACTGCTTTGCCGCCAGCTTGGTTGATTAACGAAACAATTTCCTTATTTACTTTTCCCACCAAAACCATTTCTACGACTTCCATTGTCGCTGCATCAGTTACTCGCAAACCATCCTTAAATTGCGGCTCAATTCCCAATTTTTCCAGCCAAATATTAATTTCTGGGCCGCCGCCGTGAACGACAACCGGACGCATCCCCACGCAAGCTAGGAGTACAATATCCCGAACTACTTTGTCTTTGAGAGTGCTATCTTTCATCGCCGCACCGCCATATTTGACTACAATTGTGCGGCCGGCAAAGTTTTGAATGTAAGGCAGTGCTTCGGAAAGCACCTCTACTCGATTAGTGTCTGGATTCCTAACAAAATCGCTTTGTTTGAGCATGGGTAATTTACAAAAGACTAAAAACTTAATTCTAAACTTTAATGGCTAAAGCAAATATCAACAGCTACAAAAATCACTTTTTCCCTGGAATTTATCGACGATTTGCCCGATCGCCCTTTTTGAGAGCTATCCTCATAATTATCATAGGTTTTTTTAATGATATAGCTTGAAATTTTGTCTTATAACTTATAAAATTCTTGGTAAAGTCAAGAAATGTATCGTTATCCTTGATTTACTGAACCTTATATGTTAACTGCTGTCGCCCCCAATTCCGAAAACCCTCAGTACACGCTACCATCAGAGGCTGACTCGTCCCCCCGAATAACGGTATTTTGCGATTTAGACGGGCCGATTGTCGATGTGTCCGATCGCTACTACAGCACTTACAAACAGGGATTAGCCGACACTCAAGCAGCCTGTAGCGAGCGAGGAATCAGCCTCAACCTGCAAATCCTCAGCAAACAGCAGTTTTGGCAAATGAAACAAAATCGAGTCCCCGATGCTGAAATAGCCAAATCTTCCGGCTTGTCGGGAGAAGAAATTCACGTTTTTCTCGGATGCGTGAGTCGGATTGTCAATCAGCCAGACTTATTGCACCTAGATCGCATCCAGCCGGGAGTGCAATGGGCGATCGCGCTTTTGCACTCCCGCGGCGTGCGACTGATTTTAGTCACCCTGCGGCCGAGACATCAAGCCGTTCAACTGTTGCAAAATTACGGTTTAGCCAGACTGTTTACCAGCATTCGCGGCACTCAAATGCCGGATGCTGCCTACCACAACTATACAGCCTTAAAAACCGAATTGTTAGCTGAAGTTGCCGAAGAATTTGAGTCATCTCTCGGTTCGGCTTGGATGATCGGAGATACCGAAGCAGATATCCTCGCAGGACAAGCATTGGGAATACCTACAATTGCCGTTACCTGCGGCATTCGCAGCCGCCATCAACTGCAAAAACACCAGCCTAATTTCATTCTCAGCGACTTGATTATTGCCGTTCATCACTTATTAGGAGCGGCCCCAAAGGCGATCGTTGAGTGACAACAGTTGACTGTTGACTGTTGACTGTTGACTGTTGACTGTTGACTGTTGACTGTTAACTGTTGACTGTTGACTGTTGACTGTTAACTGTTAACCGTTAACTGTTGACTAATGACTACTGACTACTGACTACTGACTACTGACTACTGACTACTGACTACTGACTAACTAAGATTTTTCTAAACTCCTAGTCATTTCCCACAAGTGATTGAGGGGAAAATAAATCACCGGAGCCCAAAGACTGCTGAGAATAGCTGAACACAAAGCCACTCGCTGGTGATCGCTCCAAATTTCTACTAAACCCCGATCGCCCATAGCCAAAAATTGTAGCCCCATTACCGTTTCCGCCACCACCGCCATCGCAAACACAATTAGGGCGATCGGAATCGGATCTCTCTCAACAATATCCGCCGGAATCGACCAGGTTTTGAGCAAAACAACCGTTAAGACTCCTACAATAACTAGACTCACAGCGTGGCTAGGATGAGGAGCAGTCATCGCATCTTGAAGAAACCCCAAAACCACGCCCATGCTAGCGGCTCCCCAAACTGTACGTTTCCGCTTAATGCTCCAAGCTACCAACCAAATTAACAGCCAGTTAGGGCTAATTCCCAGCAATTCCATTCCCGGCATCCGAGCAGGCAATATTAGTAAGCACAGCAGCACAGAAACAAATGTAACGCCAAAGTTGAGAAATTTGCGCGATCGCCCAAACATTCTAGATAAAGCCTTCATTACTGCTTTTCTCCCCCATCCGGCGTAGAAGATTCACCAGCAGCATTCTTTTGTTCAACTTCCTTAGAGTGAGGGTAAATCACCGCCCATTCCAGAGAATTCATCGGTGCAGAAAACTCAACAACAGCTTCAGGAGCCGGAGTTTTATTCATATCCACGGAAACGATTTTTCCTACCGGCAAACCAGCAGGGAACAACTGACTGAAAGAAGAAGTTGAAACCACATCCCCAGGTTTGACATTGGGAACATTATCAAAAAACTCCATCACAGCCTGATTTCCGCCTTTACCGCGCATAAAACCCATGTTGCGACTGCGAGTAATTCCCACACCCAATTGACTCGTGGGATCGCTGACTAAAAGCACCAAGCTAGTATTAGGAGTAACACTGACAACCCGACCTACCAAACCGCCAGGGCCCATCACAGTAAAATCTGTTTTTATGCCATCATTACTGCCGCGTCCCAAAGTAATTTGCTGCCACCAGTGGTCAGCGCTGCGGCCGACAATAGGAGCGACAATCCCTTTAGTTTTTTTAGCAGAAACATAACCTAAAAGCTCTTTTAGTTTTTGATTTTGAGCTTCCGATTCTAATAGTCGCGCTTGCAATTCTTGAGTCCGCGCCGAGATGAGTTGCTCTTGTCCTGAGCCGTTGGCTTGAAAAGGACGAGACACCCAATTGTAAACTTCAAACAGTGGAGCACCTTGTGTTTGTCTAACTCCCCAAGCAGCAGTTACAGCTAAACCTAAAAGAGCTATTGGTAGACGCAGATCCCACCACCTGCGGATTGTGTTTTTTAGCATAATCTCAGTAATGTAAAATTGTTATGTCAGGATTTTAGATTTGAGATGGCAGCCCTATTTCTAAATCCAAAATCCCAAATTTGTTAACTACATATTGCGCGACGACTGCCCGCTGAAAACCCGTTCCAATTGTTTGTTTTCCAAGACCCTACCCGTGCCCAAAACCACGCAGCACAGAGGATCGGCTGCCACATGAGTGACAATTCCTGTTTCGTGACTGATCAGAGTATCTAAACCTTTCATCAGCGCCCCGCCGCCGGCCAGCATAATTCCCCTGTCAATAATATCTGCTGCTAATTCTGGGGGAGTGCGTTCCAAAGTACGCTTGACAGCTTCCACAATTACTGAAAGCGGTTCCGACATACTTTCGCGAATTTCTGGGCCTTTGATCGTCACAGTTCGCGGCAGACCGGAGAGCAAGTGCAAGCCCCGCACTTCCATAATTACGTCGTCATCCTCAGTCGTCGGATATGCAGAGCCCACTTGAATTTTAATTTCTTCAGCAGTGCGTTCGCCGATGACCAAATTGTGAACTTTTTTCATGTATTGGACGATCGACTCATTGAGTTCGTCACCCGCTACCCGCACAGACTCGCTGATCACTGTACCTTGCAAGCTCAAAACGGCAACTTCCGTCGTACCCCCGCCGATATCTATAATCATATTGCCAGTCGCCTCAGCAACAGGCAGTCCGGCCCCGATCGCCGCAGCGATAGGTTCATCAATTAAACGTACTTCTCTAGCGCCAGCCTGAGTAGCCGCTTCAATGACCGCCCGCCTTTCCACTCCGGTGACACCGCTGGGGATGCCAATAATTATCCGGGGCGAAACCAAGCTTCTGCCTTCGTGAACCCTGCGGATAAAAGTCTTGAGCATGAGTTCGGCAGTATCGAAGTCTGCGATTACCCCGTCGCGCAGCGGGCGCAGTGCTATGACATTCCCTGGCGTGCGCCCGAGCATTTTTTTAGCATCTTCTCCGACAGCCAGCGGTATTTTTAAGTCTTGGTCGATCGCCACTACAGACGGTTCTTGCAGAACAATACCTTTGCCGGATACATAAACGAGCGTGTTAGCAGTACCGAGGTCGATACCCATATCTCTAGATAAGGAAAATCGATTGAGAAGACCCACTGATTTGTACCCCCCCCCAAACTAAAATACTAATGTGTGCAATAATGTTGTTACAAAAGTGTAACCGAGGTGGATTCTATTACGTTTTTCATTCTGAGTCTAGTCAGAAACGTACATTCTCGATCGCGAGTTGAGTGAAGACTCGCCAATCATCCACAATCAATATGTTCTGGTAAGTGGGTGTAAAATCAGGATGAAGCCCTGATTCGCGCTGTTACAAGTTAAGCTGGCAGACGATCGCGAGTCCAGGAGAGTTTAACTACACCACCAATCGAGCACATTCCCGAAAAAGTTTATGAGTCTTAATGTTGTGACTTTAGTAGGCCGCGTCGGCGGCGACCCGGACGTAAAATATTTTGAGTCGGGTACAGTTAAGTGTAATTTGACGCTGGCAGTCAATCGCCGAACCAAGAACAGCGATCAGCCAGACTGGTTCAATCTGGAAATCTGGGGTAAAACAGCTCAGATTGCTGCTGACTACGTTCGCAAAGGTTCTCTCATTGGCGTAACAGGCTCTTTGAAGTTCGATCGCTGGCAAGACCGCAATACGGGTTCTAATCGCTCGAAGCCAGTAATTAAGGTAGACCATTTAGACTTGCTGGGTTCCAAACGCGACAACGAGTCGGGTATGTCGCAACAAAACAGCGAATTCTAGTGTTTGAGGAATTTGGCAACTAATATTTGTGAATTGGGTAGCGGCTGGTGACTTCCGAAAAGTTAGAAATTGTTCAAACAGAGTATCAAGCGGGCCGAGTAGCTTTTGAGAGCGGCCGCTACGCTCGATCCGTGGAGAGTTTAGAAACAGCGGTGGGTTTGGTCGATCGCAATTCCCCGTTGGGCGGCGAGGTGCAAATGTGGCTGGTGACGGCCTACGAAGCCTCTGGCGATACAGAAAGGGCGATCGAGCTTTGCCGCAAACTCACCCGCCATCCCCGCCAAGAAACCCGCCAGCAAGCCAAGCGCTTGCTGTTCATACTCGAAGCCCCCAAACTCACCATCCCTCCCGAATGGATGGTGAAAATCCCAGATTTAGCAGCTTTAGATGAAAATCAATCAATCAGTTTTCAAGCCAATCCCAAGGCTGATATCAAGTACGCCAAACCCAAATTAGTTGCACCGGAACCTGTTGATTTGAGCCAGGTTAACACGAAAGATAATCAGTTTATTTGGGTGGCATTAATTGCAACAATTATAATTTTTTGCTCTTTAGTATGGCTAAGTTAGGCTAACTTCTACTTAATGCAAACAACCCTAAGCCAGCCGCGCTTAGCGCATTTCAATACTTGACAATCGTTTACATAGTTCCTTTTTACAGGGCCTATCTACTTATACGGTGAAAAAATATTAATTTCCAACCCTTAGCAAGGGGTTGCTCTTACTGAGTGTAAAAAATTGTATCAAAATTCAGCATTTCCGATCGTCCATGACAAAATAGGCAGCAACAGTTCGATCTATCGCTCAGGGTTATTTTTTGTCCCGTAATGGCAACATTACTTGCCAAAGCTTCTTAAGGATGCCATTATCACCTGGACTTTTTAGAAAAATTCCCCTACAAATACTACTAATTGTTCCATTTGTTGTCCAAACAGTTGGAGCAGTGGCTGTTGTTGGTTATCTTTCCTATAGAAACGGTCAAAAAGCAGTAAATGATGTAGCTACTCAGTTGCGGAATGATACTAGCGATCGCATCAAGCAAAATCTAACTTATCTGGTTGCTATTCCCTTTCAATCCTTTGAAACCTATGATGCAGCCCTGCTCCAAAACCGTATCAATCTTAATAATGGGAGAGACGTAGAGAAGTTTCTATGGGGACAACTCCCTGCCTTTCCCCTTATTGCTGCCGCAGCTTTTGTTACCCCAAATCAAGAGTTTTTTGCTGGTGAGCGGCAGGATGATGGCGAGATCGTCATCCGTACTTCGGAGGTAGAAAATAACCACACTTTGACAACCTATACCACCAGTCCTTCAGGGGAACGCCGAGAAATTATCAACGCCGGGAAACCTAACTTTGACCCCCGCAACCGCCCCTACTATAAAATTCCAGTGCAGCAAAAGCAAGCTGTTTGGGCAAAACTGTATCCTCACATTACAGGTAAATACCTATACATTGCGGCGAGCAAACCCATATATACCCAGACTGGAACTCTCCAAGGAGTGTGGATGGCAAGCTTAAATCTGGTAATGTTTGGGGACTTTTTAAGTAAACTCAAAATCGGTAAAACTGGGCAAAGTTTTATTCTGGAACGTTCTGGAGAAATGATTGCCACCTCTACAGGGGAAAAGCCCTTTCAATATTACCCAGACAAGGTTGTCCAACTGCCAGAACAACGAATTGAACGACTCAAGGTTGTCAATAGTAGCAATGCCATCACCCAAAAAGCGAGTCAAGCTTTGCTAGAGCAGTTTCATGATTTTAAAAATATCCAAGCATCTCATCAACTGAAATTTACCGTCGCTGGTAAAAATTATTTCGTCCAAGTCGATCCTTTTCGAGATGGTAAAGGTATTGACTGGTTGGTGGTGGTGACTATTCCAGAAGCAGATTTTATGAATCAGATTCATGCTAATACTCAGACTACAATCCTGCTCTGTTTAGCAACTTTGATTTTGGCAATTTTGTTAGGTATCCTGACTGCTCGCCGGATTATCCGTCCTGTGGAGCGGATCACCACTGCTTCGGAAGCGATCGCCAAGGGCAATCTCAACCAACAAGTCGAGGTTAGTTCCATCGTTGAACTTGGAGAATTAGCCAACGTTTTTAACGGCATGACCCAACAACTGAAGGATTCTCTAGATGCCCTCCATTTGGCAAATGAAGAGTTGGAAGATAGAGTGGAGCAAAGAACTGGAGAACTGCGCCAAGAAAAAGAAAGGTCAGAACAATTACTTTTGAATATCTTACCTGCGGAAATTGCCGATCGCCTCATGCGAACTAATGAATCCCCTGCTGAACATTTTGAAGAAGCCACGATTTTGTTTGCGGATATCGTAGGTTTTACTGGGATCTCGGCTCGGATAGAGCCGATGCAATTGGTAGCAGGTTTGAACCAAATTTTCTCTGCCTTCGATCAACTCACTGAAAAGTATGGTTTAGAGAAAATTAAAACCATTGGGGATGCCTACATGGTAGTTGGTGGTTTACCCGTTTCTCGAACGGATCATGCCGAAGCGATCGCCAACATGGCGTTGGATATGCACGCCTATATGCAAGAGGTGGAGAATATTTTTGGGGAATCTCTACAAATTCGGATCGGGATTAATACCGGGCCTGTAATTGCGGGAGTAATTGGGATTAAGAAATTTATCTATGACCTCTGGGGTGATGCGGTGAATATCGCCTCAAGGATGGAATCCCACGGTAAACCGGGATACATTCAAGTCTCCGATGCGACTTATCTCAAATTACAGCATAAATACTTACTAGAGCCAAGGGGTACGATCCAGGTCAAGGGAAGAGGAGAAATGATGACCTATTGGCTTTTGGGTCGGGGGGGATGAATATTAGCCACTAGCACTCGATAGGTGAATAACTGTTAACTTGTTCTTCCAGCCAGGGAAAAGTTTTGGCGCTATAAAATGCTTCGGAAGATGAATTCTATCAAGCGATGGATGGTTTTACGCGCGGGTGTCGAGAAACCGGGTTTTTTTGCGAATCTGTCGGCTACAGCGCGTCTTCTCAGTAAAAACCAGGTTTCTAAGTCTTTGCGAGTTCTGGCCGCACCCAAAATCAAAGAAACCGGGTTTTTCGCAGTTTTTCGGTGGTGTATCGATGTTTTGGGAAAAAAGCCGGTTTCTGGCCACACCCAAAATCGCTAAAATAAAACAAAGACCAACCAGAAAGGCGATTATTGTGAGCGATTCCACCATAGAACAGATATTGAAATTGGCAAGTCAGCGAGCCGATGCCGCTGAAGTATACTACCTGTCGAGTCAAGACACGCCGATCGAATTTGAAAACAATCGCCTCAAATCCCTGCAAACCAAAGCACTGCAAGGCGTAGCACTCCGGCTGATTCACAAAGGCAAAATCGGCTTTGCTAGTTCCACAGACTTAACCCGGATAGACGATTTAGTCGATGCAGCCATTCAAACTGCCGAAATCGGCGATCCCGCAGAATTTGAACTCGCCTCCAACTTCCACCTAAAAGGCCCGGAAACCACCTACACTCCGCCCACAACTGCCGAATTAGTCGAAAACGGCAAAAACCTCATCGAGCAAGTTCACGCCTACAATCCCGATATTATGGTAGATGTAGGCTTTCACGTCCGCAGCGGCCGCGTCAAAATTGCCACGACGCGAGATGTGTATGCCGAAAGAAGCAGCCAAATAGTCAGCGGGACGATCGCCGGAAATTTGGTCAAAGGAGAAGACTTTATGCAAGCATACAGTTACGATGTCGCGCGCGATCGGGCGATCGACACCAACAGCATCCTCCAATCACTCCTCGAAAAATACCGCCTCGCCGAACATCCAGCCACCATCGCCAGCGGTTCCTATCCAGTATTGTTCACCCCCAGAGCCGCCGCCAGCACATTAGGAAGTTTGTTTGATACCATCCTTTCAGGTCAAGCAGTCGTCCAAAAAGCCTCTCCCCTAGCCGACAAAATCGGCGAAACCTTATTTGACGAACGCTTCACCTTTTTTGAAGACCCCACTTTAGGCCCTTCCGCCTGTCCCTTCGACGACGAAGGTACGCCCACCACCCGCAAAACCTTAATTGACAAAGGCACCGTCACCGGATTTTATTGGGATCGCAGGTGGGCCGCCCGCGCCGGCGTACAATCAACCGGCAACGGTTTTCGCGGTGGATTGTCGCGCCCAGGCCCAGATTTGACTAACTTCTGCATTTCCCCAGGAAACACCAGCATCCAAGACTTGATTGCTAGCATGGACGAAGGTCTAATAGTAGAGCAAGTTTTAGGTGCCGGTCAATCCAATCAATTAGCAGGAGAATTTTCAGTCAATTTAGACTTAGGCTATAAAGTAGAAAAAGGCAAAATAGTCGGTCGCGTCAAGAATACAATGGTCGCAGGCAGCATTTTTGAAGCCTTTAAAAATTTGGCAGATTTGAGCAGCGAAGCCGAATGGGTAGGCGGTGCGGCATATTTGCCAAGTATGCTGTTTCAACAGTTGGGCGTCGCTTCAAGGCAATAAGTTGAGTGCTCCTAGAAAAACTTTTGCCATAAAAATGTTATGACGCTTGACCCCAAAAACCCGGTTTCTGCCAAAAACCATCGGTGAAATTGCCAATACTGTTAAGAAACCGGGTTTTTATTCCGCAGTGCGTAATATCGTTTCCCGTTGCATCGGAATGATGTTAACAGTTAACAGTTAACAGTTAACAGTTAACAGTTAACAGTCAACAGTCAACAGTCAACAGTGAATTTACTATTCCGATCAAGAGAGGATTTGATATAAGTCGAGAGTTGTCAGAAAAAAACAGAAACTGTGTCGGCAAATTATCGCTTTGCTAAGTCATGCAAATAGGAAAAAACAGGAAAAAGGTACAATGAAAGAGCAAAATGTCAAGGATGGAACTGGGAAGAAGAAAAAGCACTTTTTCTTTCTTTTACCTTTTGTTCTTTGCCTTTTAACTCTAGTGACTGGATGTGTTCAGTACGATGTCGGAGTCAACTTTCAAAGTCAAACTCGCGGCGAAATAGTGCAGCACATTAAACTGGGGGAAAAGTTGACCAGCTTCAGCAGCGAAACTGTTGGAGATTGGTTGAACAGCGTAGAACAGCGGGTGAGGTTGCTAAACGGAAAAACTAAACGGCTTTCCGAGACAGAAGTTATGGTCACTATTCCTTTTAATAATGGAGCCGAGTTACAAAACAAGTTCAACAAATTCTACAATCCGATCGCACAAACCACCAAAAATCATCCCGTCGCAAGTAAGCTAGAAACCGATTTACCGAAGTTTGAATCTCACATGGATGTCAAGCAGAATAATTTGTTATTGGTGCTGCGAAATCGGTTGAGTTTGGAATTGGATTTGCGCTCTCTTTCCCTGCTTTCCTCAAACGGCAGTTTGCTACTGAGTCCGGGGGGGCTTTTGGAGCTAGAATTTAGCTTGAACACGCCTTGGGGCGCAGAAAGTATGGAAACTGTCGCCGGTGCGATAGTACCCGAAATTTACCGCGAAGGAAAGCAGTTAGTTTGGAAGCTGAAACCAGGGGAAATTAACTATTTGGAGGCGACATTCTGGATTCCGAGTCCCGTAGGAATTGGGGCGTTAATTATTGCCTTATTTGTAGCGGCGGGCGTTGCTTTGAAATATCAAATATTGCCAGGACTCGGAATCGGCAAGAAACCGCAAAACCTCGGCCAAGCCTAAAGAGGATATATTTGATCGGGGCGAGTCATATCGTGTCCGGTTGATTACCATAACAAAAACGGTTCGTAGTGCGGACGACCGTCCGCTCTTAAGTTACGGACGCTGACTGATGTACTGCGAACTTTACTTAGGAGCGAAAATTTAATAACTTAAGCACCTCCTACAGTTTGCTTTCCTGTAAGTTGCGAGATCGTAAGGAGGCAGAGCCAAAGCATCTGCATTACCAGGCAGATCCTGGTAACGAGCAAATTTAAGAGAAAAAAATTGGCTTTTTTCTGGGTCAGCGTATCAGTATAAAATCTAAAATCTAAAATCTAAAATCTAAAATTGAATGGTTGTTTCCAGAGACCAAAATGGTTTAGAAACGATTTCTGAGGGGATCGCAATTTTAATTGATTTGGCAGAACGGGGAGAAATCAATCCTTGGGACGTGCAAGTCATTGAAGTGTTCGATCGATGTTTGAGCAAACTGACAAACGCCTGCGATGCCGATAGGGGTACGGATTTCTCCGATTTGTCCCACTCGGGTCAAGCGTTTTTGTACGCTTCAATGCTGGTGCTGCTCAAAGCAGAAAGTATCGTTCTCTCTGAACCCCCCGCAAATCCTGAATTCGACGAGGCCGCGCTAGAAGACTCAGAGCATTCGGGAGGGCGACATTTGCCGCAGCATTTGGAGCGACAATTGCGCCGTCGCGGTGTCGCTCAACTCCCACAAAAACGCCCGGTGACTCTCCCGGAACTAATCGAGCAGTTGCAGCTTATGAAAGCAGCAATGGAGCAGACAGTTGCTCCTCGCCGCCGCCCGACCTCAAAAATGCGATCGCAAGCAGCCCAGGCTATTTTTGAGCTAGCTCACCAAGAAAATCTTGTGGAAACTGCTAGCGAACTAGAACGGCTTCTGACAGGGCGCGGGTCTGAAATTGATGAGGGTTGGCTCGACTTGGAAGAACTTCTGGAACTTTGGCGCCATCACGATTTGCACTCTCCTGTTGACGCCGAGTCCCCGCTATCGACTGGGGAAGTTCACTTGCCAAATCATGACCGTGTGGGTGTTTTTTGGGCGTTATTGTTGCTGTCGGCTCAGTCTAAAGTAGAGTTGCTTCAAGAGGAGTTTTACCAAGACCTCAAAATCCGGCCGCTGTGAACTGAAACGGCATGGTAGTCAACCTGGGAAACCAATAACTCTCCCCCTGCGTCGGTTAAGACTTTAGGCAGAACCTTGCTCGCCGACATTCTAAGGCTGAGTATGAAATGCGGACAGCCCGATTGCGAAGTTCTGGTTAATTCTCGATTCCTGATTTTTTAAATCTAGTAAATAGGGAATAAATCATTAATAGCCTGGTACGATGTCGCCTATAAACAAGTCGGGACTGTGCTGCGATCGCACCGATCGCAACCGCTAGCATCTAAGTGTTGAGTTGATATCAATTAATAGAGGGTTGAGGAAGTTAATAATGAAAGCGATGATTCTGGCGGCCGGTAAAGGCACTCGCGTCCGTCCCATTACTCAGACAATACCCAAACCGATGATTCCGATCCTGCAAAAGCCAGTGATGGAATTTTTGGTTGAATTGCTCCGGCAGCACGGGTTCGATCAGATTATGGTCAATGTTTCTCACTTGGCCGACGTGATTGAGAACTATTTCCGAGACGGTCAAAAGTTTGGGGTACAAATTGGCTATTCTTTTGAAGGCCGGATTGAAGACGGAAAAATGATTGGAGAAGCCATCGGTTCGGCTGGCGGCATGAAACGGATTCAGGATTTTTCACCGTTTTTTGATGATACTTTTGTGGTGCTGTGCGGGGACGCTTTGATTGACTTGGACTTGACTGCTGCTGTGAAGTGGCACCGGGAAAAAGGGGCGATCGCCACTATTGTGATGAAATCTGTTCCCCGCGATCAGGTTCCCAGTTACGGAGTGGTGGTAACAGACGATTCTGGCCGAATTAAAGCTTTCCAAGAAAAACCTTCTGTAGAAGAAGCTCTGAGTACCGACATCAATACTGGGATTTATATTTTTGAACCGGAAATATTCAATTACATCCCTTCGGGTAAGGAGTACGATATCGGTTCCGAGTTATTCCCCGCGTTAGTAGAAGCAGGGGCTCCGTTTTACGGAATTAGCATGGACTTTGAGTGGGTGGATATTGGCAAAGTTCCTGACTATTGGCGGGCAATTCAGAGCGTGCTGTTGGGAGAAATTAAAAATGTTTCAATTCCGGGAATTGAAGTGCGCCCCGGCGTTTACGCTGGTTTGAATGTGGCTGTGAACTGGGATAAGGTTGATATTACCGGGCCTGTTTACATTGGCGGGATGACCATTATTGAGGATGGAGCAAAAATTGTGGGCCCGACAATGATCGGCCCAAATTGTTGGGTGTGCAGCGGGGCGACTGTGCAAAACAGTGTGATTTTTGAGTATTCCCGTTTGGGCCCAGAGGTGCGGTTGATTGACAAACTGGTGTTCGGGCGCTATTGCGTTGACAAAACCGGAGCTGCGATCGATTTGCAAGAAGCGGCGCTCGATTGGCTGATTACTGATGCTCGCCAAGTTTTGCCTACTCAACACGGAGAAGATCGGCGGGCGATCGCAGCAATTCTCGGTAATCTTTAATAATTGGTATAGCTTTTCTCAGAAATATGAGGTACTCTCGCGGCCAAACCGGGCATAGGCCTCCGTGGCCTCCGTGGGCATACCTCACCACGCTTGAGAACCGCCATAGTGGGTATTTTCTAAAGGTAAGGTGCTGGTAACGAGTAAAAATCGTTTGTAGTGAGGACTTTAGTCCGTAAAACGCCAACTAAAGTCCGCACTACAAACCTATCGATCGGACGCGATATGATTAATTACGACTGAAGATAGGTGTACTGGCCCAGACTTCGTTCGTAATTTTGCAGCAAAAGTTGGGCTTCAGAAAGAGTAATTTTATTTTGCTGCAAAGCCTCTTCTGTCTGACGGCGGATGCTTTCAACCAAGCTTTCTGAATCGTACTGTACGTAGCTGAGGACTTCTTTCATAGTGTCTCCTTTCACCACGTGTTCGATATGATAGCCAGAAGGTGTTAGCTGAATGTGAACTGTATTTACATCGCCGAATAAGTTGTGAAGGTTGCCCATAATTTCTTGATAAGCACCTCCCAAAAATAGCGCTAAATAGTAAGGTTCTCCCGGCTTGGGAGTATGCAGTTCTAAAACCGACTTGACATCTCGCAAATCGATAAATTGGTCTATTTTGCCGTCGCTATCGCAGGTTATATCGGCTAAAATACCGCGCGCAGTAGGTTCTTCGTCGAGTCGGTTAAGGGGCATAATTGGGAACAATTGATTGATTGCCCAACTGTCTGGTACTGACTGGAAAACAGATAGGTTGATGTAATAAATAGACGCCATCACCTTTTCTAGGTCTTCCAAATCGTCCGAGACGTATTCTTTTTGCCGCGCGATCGCCTGTATTTTATCGCAGCAAGCCCAGTACAACTGTTCGGTTTTTGCCCGTTCCGCAATTCCCAAATAGCCTAAGTTAAATAAACTGACTGCTTCTTCCTTAAATTGGATCGCATCGTGATAGACTTCTTGGTAATTTTCGGGTGTGATTGATTGGTAAATTTCGTAGAGATTGCGCGGAATAAGATGCGCGTTTTCGTCTACTGGTTCTGGTACTTCTCTGGGGACATCGCTAGTACCGAGTACGTTAAAAACTAAAACTGATTGGTGAGATGCGATCGCCCGCCCGCTTTCGCTGATGATAATTGGTACAGGAATTTTCCGCTCGTCGCAGGCATCTTTCACTCCCGCTACTACGTCGTTTGCGTAGTTTTGCATATTGTAGTTTTTGGAAGTGTGGAAATTTGTTTTAGAGCCGTCGTAGTCAACGCCGAGCCCGCCGCCTACGTCCAAGTAGTTCATATTAGCTCCCAATTTAGCTAATTCTACATAAATGTGGCTGGCTTCTCTAATGGCATCTTTGATGACGCTAATTGAGGAAATTTGAGAGCCGATGTGGAAGTGCAGCAACTGCAAACAGTCGAGCATTCCTGCTTGTTCTAGTTCGCCGACGGCGCGGATAATTTCTGGAATTGTCAAGCCAAATTTTGCCCGATCGCCCGTGGAACCTCCCCAGCGGCCAACGCCTTTGGTAGTGAGTTTGGCTCGCACTCCCAAAACAGGTTTAATTTTTAATGCAATGCTGGCGGCAATTGCGAGTCCTACTTCCTCAATTTGCTCCAGCACAATCACGGAAGTTTGCCCTAGCCGCTGCGCCAAAATTGCGGTTTCTATGTATTCGCGGTCTTTGTAACCGTTGCAAATCAACAAAGCGCCAGGGGTTTTCAAAGTCGCCAAAGCGATCATTAATTCTGGTTTTGAGCCGGCTTCCAGTCCGAAGTGATGGGGTTGACCGAAACGCACCAAATCTTGAACTAACTGTCGGTGCTGGTTGCATTTGACTGGAAAGACGCCGCGATAGACATTTTTGTAACTGTAGCGAGCGATTGCTCTGGCAAAACAGGAATTTAAGCGATCGATCCGATCTTCCAAAATATCGGAAAATCGAATCAGCAGGGGCAAAGCTAAATTGCGCTGTTTGAGCGATTCAACCAGTTCGTACAAGTCGAGGGAACCGCCGCGATCGCCCTTGGGAGACACTGTAACGTGACCGGCGGCATTGATCGAAAAATAGGGTTCGCCCCAGCCTTGAATGCGGTATAGTTTCTCGCTATCTTCTATTGTCCAAGATTTTTGTGGCCGTTCAGCAGCCGCTACCAAAGCACCGTCTGAAGGAACCAAACTCGTGACTGTTGGCGTCTGAGTCGATAGCGACTCGGTATCGGAGGAAGCAACGGTAGCTGGGGAGCTCATCTTATTGAAAACCTCGAAATGAGTGGTCAAATAGATAGTCTATCGCAGATATCGGGTTTCCTGATGCAGTGGAAAATTCACTAGGCCGGAGCCGGCCAAACCGGCCAAACCGGGCATACCTCACCACGCGATCGAACCGCTATATTCAAGCTGTATGTAGGAATGGATGTAAACTCGCAAATCCGGTTTCCCAGTTTACGTGCGCCACGAGTGCTGTCAGGCGATCGATCGCCTGACACACTCTAACCAAAAATCACCTCCGGCGGTGCCATGTCAGCCCCCACAATCATCGCCCCGTTGTGAGACTTCTTCAAACCCGGCTGAGGCGCTTTTTCTTGGCTCTTCGGAGCCGGCGCAACAGAGGCGGGCGGTTTCACCTGCGGCTCAGGTACTGCATTGGCGCCCGGTACTACAGGTTGCTGCGACAGCCAACCCACACCCCCGATCGCCCCAGCCATCAAAGCGGTGTAACCGAGGTATAAATGCACGGGACGCATTTGAAAGCCGTCGGCTGAATCCGAGTCAGAAACAGACAAATAGGTGTTAGCAATTACGAGACTCGGAGCCGGTTTGGGCAAAGCATTCGCCATCGCGGTGCCGTCTAGTCCCAAGGCATCGCCCAACCTGCGGATAAAACCTCTAACGTAAATATCCTGGGGCAATTTCTCAATTTCCCCATTTTCGATCGACTCAATATGGTGCAGCGGGACGAGAGTTTGACTGTGGAGTTGTTGGAGGGATAGCGATCGAACTTGTCGCCCCTTCCGTAACTCTATACCCAACTCCCGCAGAGACTCTTCTCGCTGTTCAACTGCGATTGCTGCTTCTTCTTCCTTGGTGAGTTTTTTGGTCTTGTTGAGAAAACCGAACCCCGGAAAGGATTTTGCAGGGGCGATGACAGTTGCTGGTGCAGCCGACTCAAATTTAATTTCGTTTTGAGGCGCTGGTTGCTCTTCTTGTGAAGAGTGATTTTCTGTCTCGTCATCTTCAGTCTCGACCTCGGTTTGGGGCGCTTCCACAGCAGCGCTGCGCCAATAGAACACAGGATCGGGTACTGACGGCTCTAATTCTCTAACCGATAGGGCGGCGGAAGTTGCAGCAGCGAAAGTCTCTTCTACAACTTGGATTTCCGTGTTGTTTGGTTTGCCAAACCTGTCAAATGCCAGCTTGACAGCTTCTCTGCTAACGGCTCTAATTAAAATTTCCGCTGCAGATGCTGCTTCACCCAACATGGTTTGCAAGCTAGCTAGAGCGTGGCTGTAGGTGTCGCTACAGAGGAGTTCAGCTTCTATTTGACCGAGGACAGAACGAAAACTTTCTTGAGAAATTTCAATAGTTGCGTGATCTGTCACCCCAAAATAAGCCTCGGGTTTCAGTGCCATGATGTTTGTGTTGTCTTGCTAGAAGGTATCTGAATAAGTTCTTCGACAGCTTGGCATTGATTCCGGAGGGGGATCGGGGGAGAGGTTCGATCGTTCGGACTTGAGTCCGCATCAATTCGGGAGGAGGATCGGGGGAGAAGTTCGATCGTTCGGACTTGAGTCCGCATCAATTTGGGAGGGCGATCGGGGGAGAGAGAAAGAATTCCCAATTACCGATTACCGATTACAATTTTTTAGATTTTGTGGATGCGATCGAGCAACCAAAGAGTCCCGACAATTCCGACAAAGTGGGCTACCGTGGCGTGAGTATTTGCCAATACCACAAATATGTCCAAAGGCTGAATAAATCTGCTGAAATCGACGGCGGCACCGAACAAAGCTTGCGGCTGAGCTAGAGATTTGGCTAAAAGCGTGCCGCTGATGGCTTCTGCACCGATCAGCGTCAGCAGCAGTCCTGACAAATTGCCGATCAGAGTCAACTGAACCTGTTTGATGGTGTCTGCTTTTTTGGGGCGGACAGCGCCTGCGGGCGATCGCAGTTGTTTCGACAAGCGAGTGAAACCCCAAGCGCGAAATACGCTGTAACCAAGAACTGCCAGCCCGCAAATTGCAAAAAATACACCGCCACCGGTGCCGGCACTGGTTGAACGAGCACCAGCGGTGGCGCTAGGAATGGCGAAGGGGATGGCAAAGAGCAAAATGATCGCCGCTACCACCGCTAGCACTAGCTGCATCCAGAAGCAAATCCAGCCTGCTGTACGAAGGGCAAAGGCAACTCGCTGTACGGCTACAGGAGGCTTATCGGTATCTAACTGATTGGTCATATTTTAAGCGGATATAATTAAGTGGCTTGAGTTAGCAGCAGTTTTTTTTAGCGCGGACGGTTGATGGCGGTTAACCCTCTTTATAATGGAAGCAGAAATGTTTAAGATTTGTAACTGACATTCGATTTCACATTTGAACAGCGTCGATCGCAAGGTATATAAAGCAATGGCACAACTACAACCCACCGTCACTCCCAAACTCGAACAACCAAAGTTTGGCTTTAACAGCTACGCGGAACGCCTTAACGGTCGAGCTGCGATGATCGGTTTTTCCCTAACTGTAATTATCGAGTATGTCACAGGGCAGGGGTTGCTGGCCTGGTTAGGTCTCACCTAATTTTAGCAATGGCGCGGTCAGTCGATTTGAGATTTTAGATACTTCGGCTTCGCTGGCTCACAAGTTTTAGATTTTAGATTTGACTCCACAGATTCATCTGGGAGGAGGAACAAAAGTCTAAAATTTGGGGATTTACCCTGAGCTAGCGTCGGGGGCTGATAGCAGTTTTTGGGCCCCTCAGCCTCACAGTTGGTCTGGACTGTCACTCGCAAGGGTGTCACCCTACTGACCGCGACCACTTCGGGAATTGATTAGAATATTAATTAGAACAAGCCCAGCGACTTGTCAATCGAGAAACATCGGTTTAGAGAATGCAAGAGCTAGCTTTGGGAGCGATATTTCGGATGAAATTTTGATTTGACAGGCTTGGCAATTTAGCCTCGCTCCCGTACAATTCCCCACAGGGGAGCAGATTAATTTAGGTGAAGCTAGTCTCAGCTAGAAATCCCGATCGCACCGCCCACTCTAAGTTTTAGAGATTGTAAATAAATATAGAACAGAGTAAAACCAAATGAATGCTTCATGGACGCGACTTTTGAGGTCTGCTTACCGTAAAGAGCCAATTACCAGCTTTATTGTGACGGTGGGCGTTGTCGATGCAGCGATCGGCAGCATCGGCGCTAGCGGTTCTTTGTTCGCTTTTGGGCTTGGTACTGCTGGGGTGGCGATGGCCCTCCGCTGGTGGCAAATTTACCGCTCTGGAGCCGAACAATCCGCCCCTGCTACCGAATACTATCTTCCTCCTCAGTCTTCTCGATCTCAGTTACCCACGCTCAACAACGTGTCTAAGAAAAATCCTCCTTATTAAGTCGATCGCGCAATGGCACTCTGGAATGTGGCGATCGACTTTCTAGGGCTGAGGCAGTATCGAGATCTGACCAGAAAAGTCTTTCGCTGCTCGATTTTTGAGGCTTGGTTAATGAATATTTCTGTTGCCGAGAAATTATACCAAATTGGCTCCGTAGCTGCCTGTAGCGGTTTGTCTGTGAAAACTGTTCGCTACTACGAGCAAATGGGCTTGTTGTCTCCGGCGGTAAAACGATCGCCCGCTGGTTATCGGTTGTTTGGCGAGGCAGTATTCAAAAGATTGGCGTTTATTAAACGATCTAAAACTCTGGGTTTGAGCCTTCAGGAGATTAAGGATATTTTACAAGTTCGCGATCGGGGAGACTTGCCTTGCTCTGAAGCAAAACAGTATCTAATTTTGAAGGTAGAGGAAATTTCCGGGCAAATAGCAGCTTTAGAAACTTTGAAAGGGGAGTTGCAAGGTATTCTCAACTGCTGGGAAGAGCAACCCTCGCGCGATCG
Source organism: Microcoleus sp. B4-D4 (assembly GCF_036705185.1). NCBI lineage: Bacteria > Bacillati > Cyanobacteriota > Cyanophyceae > Oscillatoriales > Microcoleaceae > Microcoleus > Microcoleus sp. B4-D4. The sequence goes on from NZ_JAUBTX010000006.1 coordinate 176,027, forward strand.
GATTAGTAGCACGATTTGTCCCAACATTCAGCGGGATTGAGCAACGGCAAAAAGATACAAAAAAAGGGAAGGAATTATGGGTTTCCTTCCCTTGCTTGTTTGGTGGGTGGTTTGTTTGGTGTTTCGAGCGATCGCTTTGAGCTTTTAACTGTTTTCGCAGAGTTTGCTGTTGCTTTTTGAGCTGTCGAGCCCTGGCTGATCCGCCTTTACCTTTGGAGTTTCTGCCCTCGCTGCGGGGAGACTCCCAACTTTTTAGTCTCATGTTGTTATTTTGTTACACTACTTTTATAATACACCCCCACAATTTCAGTGTCAAGTATTTTTTAGACAGATGTTTGCTAGTATCGATCGTTGACTGATTGGACTTGCTACTTGCTATAGCGATGCTGCACAAACACAAGCAGCCGGAGGCGTTATATCAAATCCGGTAGCATCGGAATGATTCAGATATGTATTCTCTCCCTCTGTGTACTCTGCGTACTCTGTGGTTAAATCATTCCGATGCAAGCGGAAACGATATTATAAGCTGTTGTGCATCGCAATTGTGTATGGTGATTGAGGGGGAGAGGGGAGAAGATTTTGGATCGAGCGTCCAAATATACAATTTAAATGCACAACAGCTTAGTGCGAGTTGGACACCTACAATTAAAGTTGTTTGCGTGCAATTATTACTCGAAATATTCCGCCGGAATTGGAGCATCTGTAAAAATTGGTAGTGTTTCCCAAATTTTCACCCATTCTGGCAATTGCGCTACTTTTTTGAGCTGAAGCGACAATTCTATTAAGGAAAATTCTAAATTATAAAAATCTTGAATAATTTCTGCTTTCAAAAAGATTTCATTTTGAGTTAAATCGGGAGCATTAGTCGCGATCGCAATGGTGTTACCCTGGTCTAAATTGAATAAATAAACTTGTGCGAACACACTTTGAATAGTTTTCACCGCCGCCGCATTAAACTTTTGATTGTGGAACAAATTGACAACTACAACGCCCGCGCTTGACAAGCGAGTTTTGCAAAGTTGGTAAAATTCTTGTGTCACCAATTTATAGGGCATATAGCCGCTACCAAAACCAGCATCCACAATAATTATATCATTTTTTATTGTGGTGTTTTGTCCGGCAAGATATTCGCGACCATCTTGAATGGTTACTTTTAGTTTGTCGTCTAATTGAATTCCAAAAAACTTTTGAGCAACTTCGACTACTATGGGGTCAATATCGGTACATTCGACGATCGCGTGAGGGAAGTAGTGGTGAAAATAGTTGGGAATGCTGCCACCGCCAAAGCCGATTATATATATTTTTTGGGGTGAATTTTTCCAGACTAATGCTAGCATCATTGCTCTGGCATAGGGAAAGATTAAGTTTAGTGGATTGTTGAGGTCTAGAATTGATTGAGCTACCTTGGTAGTTAAGGTTTCTGTGTCTGCTAAAAGTAGGAGTAGAAATGAATTAATTTTTTTGACTGCTATGCAGTTTTCGCCGTAATTTTTTTGAAATAAAGTGCCGTCTGGTTGTTGCTGCAGCCAATTGATTTGTTGGCGAATAGCTGCTAATTTGCTATTTTGCCGATCGCCTAAATAATCACTCATACGATTTTAGATTTTAGATTTTAGATTTTAGATTGGGGAATCACTGATGACTATCATGGTTGGGAGCCGACCTACAGTTTCATTCTTTTTGGGAAGTGGTATCAAATCTAAAATCTTAAATCTCTCTTATCACATTTAATCATTTCAAACTTAATAATAACGCAATTCCAGCGATCGCCCCAACGACCCCCAAAACTGCCCGAAAGCTGACTTTTTCGCCTGCTACCACGGCTAAAGGCAGTACAAACAGGGGACTGGTAGAACTGAGTGCTTGGGCGATCGCTGCGGGCGCATATTTCAGCGAAGTTTGTTGCAGGAAAATTCCGAGATAGGTTCCTAAAAAAGCTGCTAAAATTATTGCACCTAATATTTTTGGCGCTTTTAATTGTTTGCAAGTCCCAAGGTTTTTTGGGTTTAAAAAGCATAACATAACTGCAATTCCCCCGCTCAAACGCAAGGCCGCTGTCCATAAGGGATCGATATCTGTTTGAGCGAAGGCGGCGCGGGATAAAATAGCTCCGGCGGCGTGGGATGTTTGTCCTAATAAACTAATGCCTAATCCCAGCCAAAGCTGTTTTGATGGTAAGGTGGTTTCGGCTGTTCGTTCGGCAATTACCCAAGCTACGCCGCAGATTGTTAAAAGTATGCCCGTACAAGCAATGGGCGATAGGTTTTCTTGCAAAAATATCAAGCCGAATAAAGCTGTTAAAGGAGGAGATAGGGTTTCTAAAAGCAGCGTTCGCCTCGCACCTAAATATTTTAATACGATAAAGAAAGCAGTGTCTCCGAGGCCAATTCCTAATGCGCCGCTGATCAGCAGCATTGCTAAAATATTGGGGTTGACGGCGGGGAAGGGTTTTCCTAAAATTATTACAGTGACTAAAAGCATGAAAAGGGCGATCGCGCCTTTGAGCAAGTTTAGCACCACTGCGGGGATTTGCTGTCCTACTCGCTGCCAAATTGTGGAAGATAAAGCCCAGACAAATGCAGCGCCTAAAGCGGCGATTTCACCCATAAAATTTTTTGATTGTTGACTGTTAACTGTTGACTGTTGACTGTTGACTGTTGATTGTTAACTGTTGACTGTTGTCATTAGTTACCAATGCCCAATTCCCAATGCCCAATGCCCAATGCCCGATGCCCCATGCCCCATGCCCAATGCCCCATGCCCAATGCCCAATGCCCAATTCCCAATGCCCAATTCCCAATTCCCAATTCCCAATGCCCAATTCCCAATTCCCAATTCCCAATTCCCAACATAAATTAGGGCTCCAGACTTATCATCTGAAACCCTATATTTATTAAGCTTTTTTATTAGTGGGCAGGGAGAGAATCGAACTCTCATACCTTTCGGTGTCAGATTTTGAGTCTGATGCGTCTACCAATTTCGCCACCCGCCCTTTTTATCGGTTTCACCATCATAAAGCGCCGATCGATTTTTGTCAAGCAAAGATTCATAATCTTTTGAACTTGCCCAGCGATCGATCTCTCTGGCGCGCAATACTGGTACAGGATGCGACAACTGAGCCGTTTGAGCTTGTTTGAGCATTTCTCCCAGTTCCGTGCTGCTGAGGTCATCGTAGGCTCGCGCCTGTGCCAAAAACTCATCGACATTCAGTTTTGGAGCTAAAGTCGGCGAACCTCCTGCCAGTTTCATCAACAACGATGCTACCACTCTTGGGTCTTGGGTGGCGAGCAAGGCGGCGCGATCGCACGTAAATTCTGCACAACGCAACCATTCCAGCATTTGCGCCTGCAAACCCTGGGCGAGTACGGTTCCCAGAGGGGAAATTTGACCGGCGGCCAATACAATTAAATTAGCCAGAGTCAGGTAAACTCCGTGCTCGCACTTCAAATGGCCCAACTCGTGAGCGATTACTGCTTTAACTTCTTCGTCTGTGAGCAAATCAATCAGCGAAGTGTGCATCACCACAAACGGCTGCCTTCCCCGCATCGCAAAGGTGTAAGCATTCGGCATCGGATGCTGGCGGACATAAAGCTGCGGCACTTCCAAATCTAGAGTTTTGCAGGCATCCAACAGCAATTGATGCAGATGGGGCAATTGATTTTCGCCGACTTGGACGCTGGAAGCCAGATTTTCGAGCCTGAAAAACTGTTCGCCAAGTTGTCCCAGCAACTGCCGCACAATCAAATCTAATCCGGGGAGTTGTTTGAGAGAGTTGGTGGCTGCCAAGTCTAGCGGGTGGCGAAACTGGTCTGCTTTTAAACCTCGGAGCGGTATGTTTGACATTTTAGTTGTGAGTCAGTTGGCAGTTGGCAGTTGGCAGTTGGCAGTTGGCAGTTGGTATTTGGCAGTTGGTAGTTGTCATTCATTGCTTAATGATTAGCGAAGAATTGCTAAGGAAGAACCACAAGACTGACGCAAAAAGGGTTTGACACACTACCACTGACAACTGCCCGCTGACAACTGCCCACTACCAACTGACTGCTGACTAACTAACAGTTTAAGCTCGATCGCACGGGATTGACAGGAGCCTCAGCCTTAGTTTGGTCTTCTCCCTCCTTGAGACGCCGCATTTTCGCTCCCAATTTTTGCAGCTTCACCTCCAATTGCTCGTAGCCGCGGTCTAAATGCTGCAAGCTGCTGATTGTGGTTACGCCGTCGGCCGCAAGTCCCGCCACCACCAAAGCCGCTGAAGCCCGCAAATCTGTTGCTACTACCGGCGCTCCTGAGAGCATCGAGACTCCGCGCACTACGGCGACATTGCCTTTAACGCGAATGTCTGCGCCCATGCGGTTGAGTTCTGCTACGTGGCGCAAGCGGTTCTCAAATACTGTTTCTTTGATGATGCTGTCTCCTTCGCTCAGAGTTAGCAAAGCCATAAACTGAGCTTGCATATCTGTGGGGAAACCAGGATAAGGCAAAGTTTCGATGTCTGTGGCAGTGTGAATTTTGCCGGGAATTATTCGCAGAATGTCGGGGGATTCGGCAATAATTTTCGCCCCCATTGTCTGCAATTTGGCAATCACTGCAGTCAGGTGGTCGGGAATAACCGGCGACAAACTGATTTCTGAGTGGGTGATGGCTCCTGCGATTAAAAATGTTCCGGCTTCGATGCGATCGGGAATAATTGAATAGTCTACCGCGTGCAGTCTCGGAACTCCCGAAATGACGATCGTATTTGTACCTGCGCCTTGAATTTTGGCTCCCATCGCGCGGCAGAAATTTGCCAAATCGATGACTTCCGGCTCTTGGGCCGCATTTTCAAGGACGGTTTCTCCTTCGGCCAGAGTCGCCGCCATCATCAAAGTTTCGGTTGCGCCGACGCTGGGGTAGTCCAAATAAATTTTGGCTCCTTTGAGGCGGCGGTTGGGCCCTTTGACGTAAGCGTGCACTGTACCGTGGTCGATGTGGACTTCAGCGCCTAGGGCTTGCAGGCCGCGAACGTGGAGTTCTACAGGCCGCGCGCCGATGGCGCAACCTCCGGGTAAAGGCACTTTAGCAAATCCCAAACGGGCTAGCAGCGGCCCGATGATGAAAAAGCTCGCCCGCAGTTGGCTGACTAATTCGTAGGGGGCTTGAGCGTCTATGAGGTGGCTGGCGTTGATGTCTAGAACGTCGCCATTTTGCTCTAATTTGACTCCTACAGCCGAGAGAATTTGCCTCATGCGGGCGACGTCGGCTAGACCGGGAACGTTGCGGAGACGGCAATCGTCGGGGCACAGTATCGCTCCCGCCATCACGACTAAGGCTGAGTTTTTCGCGCCGCTGATTTTGACGTGTCCTTTCAAGGGCTGGCGACCCCAAATTTGTAATAGTTCTTGGTCGCTTTCGGGTGAAGCTGACAGGTTAGACGAGTTCTGAGCTGGTGTAATGGGTTTGCCCTCCATATGTGGTTTGTTACTTTATACATTATTAATTTTGGTTCGATTTTACCGGAAAGTTTTTAGATGTCCAGGGGGGATGTTAGAAATTTCAGGTATTTTTTTTGCTAGCATTCCGTCGGGACAAGGATTTCAGGTGCGATCGCACAAATAATCTCGATATATCATAATTTAATTATTTGTATCAAAATTGACTTGAGGTGGCTTTCGGTGTGGTTGCAAATGTGGCACCGTTCTCAACCAGTTTTTTGGGTACCGCGCGACTGGGGTTATTGACAAAAGTCTCAACAACCTGTTCGATCGACAATGCTGGAAAATTAACATATTGTCGATCGCCCCAATGCCTGTGTTACTCTGTGACAACAACCTAGATAGAGCCAAAGCTAGTCCTAGCATATGGTTCACATTAAACGGATCGAACTAACTAACTTTAAATCTTTTGGCGGCACAACGTCCATTCCCGTGCTGCCCGGTTTTACCGTGGTTTCCGGGCCCAACGGTTCTGGGAAGTCCAATATCCTCGATGCTTTGCTGTTTTGTCTGGGACTTTCCACTTCTAAGGGAATGCGCGCTGAACGTTTGCCGGATTTGGTCAACAGCGGCCAAAACAAGCGCGGTACCATCGAAACTAGCGTGACTGCGACTTTTGCGCTGGAAGATGTGGGCGATGAATGGTTCACCCAAGCTGAAGATGAGGATGGGGAAGAAAATGTAGCGGATGATTTGTCTGTTGAGTCTGTTGAAGCAACAGACGTAGAAGCAATCGAAATTCCCGAAACTGAAGACAACAACGGACAATCATCCAATTTAAAATCTCAAATTCAAAATCCAAAATTGCCCCATGATTTATCTGCTGAAGAAGTCGCAGAAATTGAAATTGCGGCAACTCAAAACAACGGACAATCATCCAATCAAAAATCTAAAATACCAAGTTTAAAATCGGATGAGTGGAGCGTGACGCGCCGACTCCGAGTAACTCGTCAAGGAACTTACACTTCAACTTATTATATTAATGGCGCACCTTGCACGCTGACTCAACTCCACGAACAACTAAACCGTTTACGAATTTATCCCGAAGGTTATAATGTCGTTTTGCAAGGAGATGTTACTAGCATTATTTCGATGAATGCTAAGGAACGCCGAGAAATTATTGACGAATTGGCGGGAGTGGCTCAGTTCGATCGCAAAATATCCTTAGCTAGGCAAAAGTTGGATGAAGTTAAGGATGTGGAAGAACGCAGCCAAATTGTGGAAAAAGAGCTGATTTCTCAGCGCGACAGGCTGGCTTCCGATCGCACAAAAGCGGAAAAATATCAAAGGTTGCGGGCGGAATTTCAAGAAAAGTCGCAGTGGGAAATTGTGCTGAGATTCCGCCAGTTGCAAAAGCAAGAATGGAAACTGCGGGAACAAATCGAATCGGGCGATCGCAATATTGCTTCTCTCACCGAACAACTGGAAACAATTAGCACCCAAATTCAAGAATCAACTACCGAACTTGACGCGCTGAATGCCCGTGTTAAAGCTTTGGGTGAGTCGGAATTGTTGGCTTTGCAAGCAAGTATTGCGACTCAGGAAGCCCAGCGGCGACAATTGCAAAATCGCCAACAGGATTTGGAAGCAACCGCCGGACAAATGGCGGCTAATATAGCACAAACTGAGGAAGAAGTTAGACAATTTCGGCAAAGTTTGGAGCAAATTGAGGTTGAAATATCTTATATTCAGTCTCAAATAGGAGTTTTGGAGGAACAGCGAGACGCAGCGCGGGAAAATTTAGATCGGAATAGAGATGTTGCAAATGCGATCGCCTCTACTGCAGAAGCTTGGGTGCAGCAGCAAACGGAACTGCACCGCCAAATCGAAACTATTCAACAAACTTTGGAACCCCAGCGTACAGAACAAGCTACTATTGGCGAAAGAGCCGATCGCCTGCAAAACCAAATTCAAGAACAAAACCAATCGCTGCAACTATTGGAACAGGAAATCGCAGCGAAAAAAGTTCAGCAATCTAGCCTTGGGGAAACCCAAAAAGTTGCTGCTTTGCAAGTAGAATCGCTGAATCAGATTTTAGTTGAATCCGAACAAGAATTGCAACTGCAACAGGAAACTCAAACTCGCTTGCTGGAAGAACAGCGCGAAAGACAGCGCAAGTTAGACAAGCTAGAAGTGCAGTTTCAAGCACTGCAAGAAGCGACAGGCACGTTTACTGCAAAAATTGTCGCGCAAAGCGGAATTGGCGGAGTTTGCGGCTTGGTGGCTCAACTGGGTAGGGTGGAGCCGCGCTTTCAGTTGGCGCTGGAAATTGCTGCGGGCGGCCGCATGGGTAATATGGTGGTGGAAAATGACAGTGTGGGGGCTGCGGCGATCGAATTGTTGAAGCAAAAACGGGCGGGAAGGATGACGTTTTTGCCTTTGAATAAGATTCGAGGCGGCCGGTTTTCGGTGAATGAAAATTTGCGGCGCGCGGCGGGGTTTGTGGATGCGGCGGTGAATTTGATTGATTGCGATACGCGCTATCAGGAAATTTTTGCTTATGTTTTTGGCAGTACGGTTGTGTTTAGCAATCTCACTGATGCCCGCCGCTATTTGGGACAGTACCGGATTGTTACTTTGGATGGGGAAATTCTGGAAACTAGCGGGGCGATGACTGGGGGAAGTTCTAGTAATAGGTCAACTTTGCATTTTGGCACGGTTGATGCTAGTGTGGCGGCGGATGAAGCCCGGACGATCGCCTTTTTGCAAGAACGTCTAGAGGAAATTGAGCGGATTTTGGAACGGTGCAAAATTGCGATCGATCGCGCTGCTGTTGCTGTCAAAACTCGCAGCCAAGAATTGATGGAGGCGAAACAGAATTTACGCGAAAATCAGTTGCGGTGGGAACAGTTGGATTCGGAAATTAAGAAGTTGCAAGCGCAGCAGGAACAAGTGCGATCGCAAATTGCTAAAAATACTCAGGAATTAACTGATTCGCAGTCGAGATTGCAGTTGTTGGAGAGGGAATTGCCCGTCCAAGAAACTCAATTGCAGCAGTACCGCCAAACTTTGGCGCAGTTGGAAGAGTCCAACAGTCACAGCGAATGGCAGCAAATGCAGTCGGGTTTGCGCGCTTTGGAAGCACAACTGCAAGAGCGAGAATTGGCTCTCAGAACCGCCCAGCAGCGCCAAGGAGACTTGAAAAATCAATTCGGGCGTTTGGAAGAGAAAATTAAGGAAGGCAGCGAGAAATTGCAGGAATGGCAAGTGCAGCAAAATGCGGGGGCGGATGCGATCGCTGCTATTGTTTCGCAGCAGTTGGAACTCGATCGCCAAATTGCTGAATCTAAGGCTGCTTTGGCTCAAATTGAGGAAAAGTTGGGGGTGGAAAAGGGCGATCGCGATCGGGCAGAATCTCAACTGCGAGAGCAGCATTTAGCCAAACAACAGTTACAATGGCAGTTGCAAAAACTCCACGAAACCCAGCAAGAACGCCGGGAACAATTAGCGGCCGCCCGCACTCTCTTGGACGCGCAGCGGGCGGAAATGCCCGATCCGGTGCCGTCGATTCCCGAAGATGTCGAGAAAGCTAATTTGACTGAATTGCAGCAGGAAGTAAAGGCGATCGCCAAACGCATTCAAGCCCTAGAACCTGTGAATATGCTAGCCCTCTCAGAGTACAACCGCACTCAAGAACGCCTCCAAGAATTGAGTCAAAAGTTGACGACATTGGCCGGAGAACGCACTGAACTGCTGTTGAGAATTGAAAACTTTACCACGCTGAGGCGGCGCGCTTTTAAAGAAGCTTTTGATGCTGTTAACGAAAACTTCCAGACTATCTTTGCGGAACTTTCCGAAGGGGACGGGTATCTTCAGCTAGATGACCAGGAAGACCCCTTCAGCAGCGGTTTGAATTTGGTCGCTCACCCGAAGGGGAAACCCGTACAGCGGCTGGCTTCTATGTCTGGAGGCGAAAAATCGCTGACGGCGCTGAGTTTTATTTTTGCGCTACAACGCTACCGCCCGTCTACGTTCTACGCTTTTGATGAGGTGGATATGTTTCTGGATGGGGCAAATGTTGAGCGATTAGCTAGAATGATAAAACGACAGTCTGAACAAGCCCAGTTTATTGTTGTGAGTTTGCGGCGACCTATGATTCAATCAGCAGAGCGTACAATTGGTGTTACTCAAGCGCGGGGAGCTTATACTCAAGTCATCGGACTTAAGTTGTAGTCCCGGAGTATCTGTTGATGACCGTGTTCAGTGATATATATACTTGATAAATCAGGATTAAAGTTATAATGACATCCGAACAAATCTGCCAACGCTCCGATATTCTAGGCACTCAAGTCATCACCCGCGACAGAGGTAAGCGCTTGGGTGTAGTCAGTCAATTGTGGGTGGACATCGATCGGCGAGAGGTTGTGGCGATCGGTCTGCGCGATAATATGTTCGCAGTTGCTGGAATGCCCAGGTTTATGTTCCTCAGCAATGTTAGCGAAATCGGCGACGTGCTGTTGGTGGAAGATGAAAGCGCGATCGAAGATGATGTTGATGTTGAAATCTACAGCATTTTGATTAACAGCGAAGTTATTACCGAAACCGGTGAACTTTTGGGTAGAGTGCGCGGCTTTAGGTTCGACCCCGAAGACGGTAAGTTAGTTTCTATCATCATCGCTTCCCTAGGAATCCCCCAAATCCCCGACCAAGTTCTCAGCACTTACGAGTTAGGGATTGAAGAAATTGTCAGCAGCGGCCCGAACCGCTTGATTGTGTTTGAAGGTTCCGAAGAAAGGCTCAGGCAGCTTAGCGTAGGTTTGCTAGAGCGCGTAGGTTTGGGCCAAGCACCTTGGGAACGCGAAGAGGACGAGCAAGGCTATTATCCGAAACCCGTTGCTACGGAATATCAATTAGGCCCGGGCGTGCGGATACCTGCACCGGAAATGCGTAGCAAGGTAGCTGCGCCTGTATTGGAGGAAGTTCCTTGGGACGACGATTCGCAGTGGAACCGGCCGCCGGTGCGGCAGCAGATGCGCGCAGTAGCACAACCCCAATCGGCGATCGACGATTATGAGGATTACGAAGAAGATAATTGGGGCGGCGAAGACGATTACGAGGAAGAAGAGTACGAAGAAAAGCAGTACATTCGCCCGGAGGTTTCTCGCGCGAAGCAGCCTGTGGTTGAGTACGAGTATGAGGATGATGTGGAGGCGGATGCTTGGGCTGACGATGAAGCGCCGAAGCCTTACAATGCTCCTCGGGTGAATATCCCTGAGAAAACTAAGACTCCTGAGTACGAGGAAGAACCTGGTTATTAGAACTCACCACAGAAGTAGTAACACACCGGTTAAAACCGGTGGCTACAGATATAGCAATCCTTGCAGGATTTATACATATCTAGGGGTGGTGGATGGTGCGGGCCTACCCCCATTTCTTCCTGGTAACGAGTAGCCACCATCTAATATCATGTTCGGTTGATTATCATAACAAAAAGGGTTCGTAGTGTTGACTTTAGTCCGCAGCATGAAAGCGGACTTTAGTCCGCACTACGAACCTTACTGCAGTTAATCGATCGGACATAATATAAAATATGAAAAAAGGCAGACTCAAAAAATTTACATTCCGATTAATAACCTATCTAATTTTTCCAATATTGCTCTCTGCAACCACCGCTGAAATTGTCTTGCGAGTTGCCGGATACAAACCCTGGCAAATAGAAAATGTCGATGTGGCGGTGGAACCGAAAGGTAACTTTTTCACTAAAGATTCGCAACTCGGTTACAGGCATTTACCCGGAAAATTCAAAGTCACGCTTAACGGCAACTACTCATTTAACGCCACTCATCTCAATAATAGTTTAAGAATAACACACCCGCTCAACACCTACAATCAATCGTCAAACAAGCCGGAAATATGGATATTTGGCTGTTCTTTTACCTACGGTTGGTCATTGAATGACAGCGAAACTTATGCGTGGTTGTTACAAGAAAGATTACCTAAGTATGAAATAGTAAATTTTGGCGTTAACGGCTACGGCACGCTGCACTCGTTTATTCAATTTAAAGAAGCACTAAAACAAGCAAATAAACCAAAAATTGTCGTAATTGCCTATGCCGGATTTCACGATAGGCGCAATACTTTATTGAGGGCGAGAAGCAAACAAATGGTTGCTTGGAATAAACTCGGCATTCTGTTGCAGCCCGATGCTAGGCTGAATGGAGAAAATAATTTTACCTACAGCATGAAAAAACTTGAATATCGCGAGTGGCCGCTAATGCGAGTTTCCGCCTTAGTAAATTTGCTAGAGGTTAATTACAATCAATTTGAGGAGCAATTGTACAAAAGTCACGATGTTTCTAAGGCAATTATTGAAGAATTTAACCGGGTAGCTGAGGCTAATAATATTAAGTTAGTTGTTGCGGGAATTAATGCGGGTTCTGCTAAGATGTTGGATGAGTTAAGTCATGAGGGAATTGCGACAGTAGATATTTCGGTTGATTTGAAAATACCGGGAAATAATAATTTACCTCATGATATTCATCCGAGTGCAACGGCGAACCGGCAATATGCAGATAAGTTGGATAATTTTTTGCAAGGTACTGTTTTGAAGTGAGTTAATGAACCGCGAAGGCGCTGAGGGCGCGTTCGGCGAAGCCGTTGCCAAAGGATAGGAATAAAGAGGAAGTTGAGGAGTTATTTGGGGTTGTTACAGTGATGGGATTATTTGATTTAAAATTGAGTCGCAAGTTTCTGATTGATGGACTTTTTCTGTTTTTAGTTGTTCTTTTAACAATTGGAGTAACGTCAATTTATGTATCTAGCGAACGTACTTTTTATTGGTGGGATTACGCGGGATACAACACCGCTACAGTCAATACGGCTAATTTATTTCGAGACTCGCCACAGAAAGCATTGGCTGGAGTTATAGAATCGCTGGCTAAGGAAAAAAATCTATTAATTTCTCTGCCGTTAGTGCCGTTTATTCTGTTATTTGGTGACTCTCGATTGAGTTACATTCTCAGCATTTCGCTGATTTATGTGCTGCCTTTTCGCTTGTTGTTGGGGGGAATTTCTGCAAGGCTTATTCCAGTTTATCCGCAGCGGGTTTTTTGGTCAACTGTGCTGCTGAGTTTATTGATTCCAATGAGTTGGATTCCGACTTTGCGGGGATATTTGGATACGGGGGGCTGCGTATTTGTAGGGTTGGCGATTTGGGTTTATTTGCAGGATGTTAAGCTGAAATCTTGGTGGAAAATTCCGTTAATTGGGGTTTGTCTGGCGGTGGCGATTCTGTTGCGGAGACATTTTGCTTATAGTGCGATCGCCTTTTTGGGTGCGGCTAGTTTACAGGCTTTGATAGAGTTTATCGTACAAATATACCGTAGAGATTCGGCATTGCCCTCTCCCTACCGAGATTTGGTTGAATCGGGGATCAAATTGGGTTTGATAGCTGCGACTACTTTTAGTGTTTTAATGTTGGTAGCGGGAGATTTTACTCGCAGTGCTCTGACAGTTAACTATCGCAATTTATATGTGGCTTGGAGTTTGCCGGTTGATGATATTTTAATTCGTTATGCGTCTTTTTACGGTTTGGGAACTTGGCTGTTGGTACTGATTGGTTTTTCGGCGGGGATTGTGACGCGGACTCTGGTTCCTAGGGCGACTATTTTTGTTTCTTTGTTTGGGGTTTTGTCGCTGGTTGAATGGCTTTTGGTGTTGCGTTACGGCTACTTGCACTATACAATTCATGTGACACCGATCGCACTTTTGGGATTATCGGCATTTTTCTGGACAACTTGGCTGACACTCAAGGGAAAAGTCCGCTATTTGATACTGGGCGCGGCGGGTTTTTACCTGATTGTGAATGCAGCCGTGGGGTTGATTCCTGTCAAGGTTGATTTGTCAAGACTGTTTGTGAGTAATTTTGGGCCGTTAGTGCGATCGGACTACGGCGAAGTTGTAAAATTAGTAGAGTTTCTACGAAAATTAGCACCGGATGAAGAACCAATTTATATTGCAGGTGCTTCTAACAGTTTTAATGCTAATATACTCAGACAAGCTAATCGGCAATTAAACCCGCCGGAGGGTTGGTGGAAGTTAAACACCATCGGGAGGCCGCAAATTGACTCCCGCGATAGTTACCCGCTACCGGAGTTGTTACAGGCGCAATATGCGGCGGTTGCTGTGCCTTTTCAGCAGGTGTTACCGACAGACGAACAAGTTTTGCGATCGCACGAGCAAGATGTTGTTAAAGTTATCTATGATGTCTTTACTCAAAACTGGGAAATTTCCCGCGATTTCCAGTTGTTACCACAACAGTTTAAGTTAGAAAACGGCGTGACTGTCAGCATTTATCGGAGAATTCGTCCCACGGATACAGGCACAGCAGTTCGCACTTTATACGCGATGCAGCAACAAATAGTCGATCGACCGGGCGGGCAGTTAGATTGGATTAGTTTGCGTCAGTCAATTTACACAAGTGCCAATTATTCAGTCAGTAGAGAATCGGATAACCTATATAAAATTGTAACTCCTCCCATTAAAAATAGCACGAAACTCGATACATCTTTTCTGTATTTAGGTGCTATTTCAGACAGGGCGCAAGTTACCGGCCAACTCGCTTTACTTAACCAGCAATGTCCGGGAGTTGCCCTGCGCTTGACTTTGTGGGACAAACAAGGTAAGTTGATAGACTCTGCGAGGATGGAGTATGGTGGCAAAAGTGCGATCGATCTAAATCTATCTGTTGGCGGTAAAAATCCAATTTATTTGCTGCTTGAAGTATTGAGTAGCGACAAACAGGAATTAACAAACCAATGCCCGCTAGAAATTAACAATTTATCTGTAGGCAGCAAGCCTAAATAATATCATCTTCCTTCAATTGAAATACAATTCCTGCTTAATTCGTCAACAGAGCACCCAACTCCGAACGGTCGAACCTAATATCTGCTAAAAAAAATCAACTATTAATGCAGAATAATCAAAAATCCCACAGGTATTTTAATCTATCTCTCTATACTTTTGTCATCATCGGTTCCCTGATGGCAACTGGCTACATTTTTCCCATTGGCGGCAATTTTCCCGAAGTGCCACCAATTGAATTTATGCTAAATCCTGAACTGTACAAAAACGATTATTACGTTCAGGAAATGGTTAAGTTTAATCCACGATATTACTATTATTATATCATCTATTTGCTAGCCAACTTCGGAACAAGCATTCCCCTAGCGCATTTTATTTATCAATTCCTAGCCTTCGGTTCATTTATCCTAGCCTGCTACGCAATTATCAAGATTTATACTGATTCCAAACTGCCCGCAGCAGCGATGACTTTTTTATGTATAGCCGCTTCATTTACAGATGTTGGCAACACCCTGATATTTTCCACTAAATCAGTACCGAGTACCTTCGCGATGGCCTTCGCAATCTGGGGAATTTACTTTAGTTTGCGTCAAAAATGGTTGACAGGATATTTCTTTTTTGGACTAGCTTGTTTGCTGCAATTCTTAGTGGGTTTGCTACCGGGATTGATGATGGTTCCCGTTTTAATGATTGAATCCGTAAGGCGGCGGAAGATTAAAACGTTGATTTTGTCGATCGCACTTTTAGCCACAATGGCAAGTATAGTATACGTACCCATGTTATTAACAGGTACTACGAGCACTCACACTATCGACAACGCCGAGTTTGTCTTCATTCACGCCCAAGTCCGCAATCCCCACCACATCCTCCCGTCAAGTTGGGCTGTCGGGAATTGGTTCAACTTTATCTGTTTTATTCTTGGCGGCTTGCTTTGCATCAAAAAAACAAATTTACTACCACAAGAAGACAAAATAAAGTTTTACGTAATTCTCGGAACCTCAATTTTTGCACTGTTCCTAAATTACATATTTGTCGAAGTTTACCCGCTGGCTTTTATTGCCAAACTACAACTAGCTAGAACTGTACCTTTTGCTCAAATAATTATATTTATTGCGGTTGCTTTGACGCTAGATGAAGTTGACTCGCAAAAACAAGCACCTGTTAGCTTGTTCGTACTCTCTGTAATGACTTTGCCTTTTCGAGGTGTCATTTTTTTAGGATTCGCAGTTTGGCAAAATAAAAACTACATATTCCCCAAAAAATACAATATATTGTTGTGGATTTTGGCAGCAGGAACGTTTGTTTTTAGCTTAACATATCCGCTGACTAATTCATGGGAAATAATAGGCGATCGAATAATCACCCTCCCAATCTTTTTTTCAATTCTCGCTTTTCCATTCATCCTCCAAAAAACATCATTTGCTACATCTATAAAACAGACTATAACTCATATTTTAGCTTTGCTAGCCACTGCCATTTTAGTTCTGGGAGTAGCCGGAATTCTACCAAAACCCATATTAAATGTATTTCAAACAAGAATTAATATCAATGCCGTTCCCACCGACGATTTAAGCAAATTAGCTGTGCGATTTTCGCAAATTAGCAGCCCAGACGCACTCGTATTAATTCCACCATCAGTTACCAGTTTCCAATTTTTATCCCAAAGAGCGATTGTCGTCAACTTCAAGAACTTTCCTTTTACCGACAAAGGCATTAAACAGTGGAAAAATCGCATGGAAGCTATTTTAGGAGTTCCCTTAAACCCGCAAATGATTTGGGGAGGAAATGACTTATTCATCCGCCGCAGCAGTGCGGATTTAGTCAAAGTAGCCATAAACTATCATGCCGATTATATTCTGACTCGCAGCGATTGGCATCCAAATATTGACGGAAAAATAGTAGATAAACAAGGTAAATGGATACTGTTTAAAATTAGGTAATACTATTCCTTAAAATTTGAAATCAGATGATTCGGCGGTTGAAACCGCCGAATCATCTTCTAGTCGGCGCAGGCCGACTTTGTTTGTGTAGATGCGGTTTCAACCGCCGAATCTTATTTGCTGGGCGGTTTCTGGTAAGTTTCAACCGCCAAATCTTATTTGCGGTTAAACATCAAAACCCGAATCATCAATAATTTCACAAATCTGCTTATCCACATAATCAGCAGCCACATTCCGCGCAATCAACTCAGCCAAAATCCCTAAAGAAATCAACTGCACCGACAGAATTGTACACAAAATCCCAAAAAATAACAAAGGTCGATTCCCGATCGGCCCAAAACCCATCCCCGCCAAATTCAGAAACCAAATAACAATCAAATAACCAAGCGAAATACTTCCGACTAAGCCAAAAGACAATCCCAATCCCCCAAACAAATGACCGGGTTTGTGCAAATAGTGCGTCGTGGCTAACACCGTCAACAAATCAATAAAACCCCGCGCATAACGTTCCCAACCATAATTAGATTTTCCATGTTTTCGCGGATGGTGTTCGACGACTACTTCACCAATTTTAAAACCCAAATTGTTTGCTAAAGCGGGAATGTAGCGGTGCAATTCCCCGTACAATTTAATCGACTGCAAAACTTCCCGGCGATAAGCTTTAAAACCGCAATTCATGTCGTGCATTTTTACCCCAGTCATCAAACACGCAACGGCATTAAACAGCTTGGAAGGTAAGGTTTTAGAAAGCGGGTCGTTCCGCTGTTTGCGCCAACCGGAAACTAAATCGAATCCCAATTCTAAACTCTCTAAAAATTTGGGAATTTCGGCTGGGTCGTCCTGCAAATCGGCATCGAGAGTAAAGATAATTCTCCCTGCTGCATTGCGAAATCCGGCTAAAAGTGCGGCGGATTTGCCAAAGTTGCGGCGCATTTTTATGGCCTTAATTAATTTAGGATATGTGCTGGCTAAATCTGCAATTTCTTGCCAAGAAGCATCGCGACTGCCGTCGTCTATGAAAATGACTTCGTAACTGTCAATCTCTGCTTGGGACATGACAATTTTTATTTTTTCAAACAGCAATTTGAGGGTGGCTTCTTCGTTGTGAACGGGGATTACGAAACTGAGGTCTTTTGGCATAAAGCTATTCTATTTCATTTGTGTTGTAAATGAGATTTTTTTATTAACCGCAGAGGGCGCAGAGGGCGCAGAGAAGGAGAAAGAGAGGTGTTTTAGTTTTTATCGAGAACTTGGGAGTTTCGCAAAGCTACCCAGCCTTGACGGTTTTTAAATGAGGCATAGGCTGTCAATAATGTATCTGTTGGCGATGTTTGAACGTATCCTCTCCAAGCTGCAAATTGATAGGCTTTGCCAAACAATTTAACTAAGTCGGGACGCGGAAATCCTGACATTGCGAAACCTCGAACGACATTTTCTTGGTTGAGAATGGCAATACATTTTACATTATTTTCGGGGTCTCCCACCCAGCCAATTACTCTGGCGGCAGTCGGTGCGAGGGTAGTTATTGTATCAAAATATCCGGGTACTCCGTCTTTGGGTGCTGAAAGTAAATTGGAATCGATTTGTGTGTCTAATGCTGCACAGAAATTGTGTTTTTTGATGTTTCGATTGAATGGTACTAAGTTGTTAGTTTTTAAAGCATCGATTAATCCGACAAATGCCGCCGGTTTGTTGCCTACTTTGTCTTTAATTAATGTTATGTCGGTGATGCCTAATTGCAGTGACAGTGCTACTAATGGTTGATAGGTTGCTCTGCGGGCGATCGCCATTGCAGTTTCGCCTCCCACCCCGTACATTAAAATAACGGCGGCTGTGGTGACTGCAAACAGCAGTGTCAGCCAACGTTTTTGGATTCTCGGTGCCGCTTGAAACTCCCGCACGCACAAGACTGCGAGAACAATTGTGCTCATCCAAAACAAGGCGGGGAGTGTCGCGTAGCGGGAAGCGGTGGCCTGTTCGATGCCAAATCCCGATCGGCTAACAGCGGCCATTAACGCCGTTTGTAGCGCGTACAATTGAATTGACAGCCAAGGCAGCCAATTTAGGCGCTCTACTTTTTTTACAAATAGCCAATAACTGATAAAACCCGTTACAGCAATCAAACCAATTATACCAAAAATTGATGCGACAATCACATCTTCGCTAAAAATTCCACCGAGATAAATCGGAATATATTCGAGAGCTTTGAGCGGGTTAACTTTAGTTAAAGAAGGGTGATTTGCTGGAGTTTTATAAGTTAAGAAATAAAGACCAACCACTGCAATCGAAGCACCGAAATACCAATAAGTTATTCGCCGAGGAAACCGCAGCACAACCGCAGCAGCACACAATATCGGCCACAAACCCAAAGGAGTGCTGTAACTAACACAGCCTAAAATTCCAAACACAATACTACCAATTACCCAGTTATTTGGTTTCCATCCCTCGTTTCCAGGCTCTGGATGGGAATGAATATTCAGGGGTTGCGCCTCTTTTTTTTCTAACAAAAACTTCGCATAAAATTGCAAACAAAATATAGAACAAATTACAAATAAATTAGCAATTATCCAGTGAACACCGCTGAATCCCCGCATCCAATTGTGAGCCGCCGCCGGTGTAAAACTAAAAATAGAAATGCTAAGGACAATTAATATAAATAGCAGAGGATAGCGCCTCAAATTTAATGGCAGCAAAGCAATTAGTACGTGGCACTGAATCAAAGCTAAAAACCAGGCAACTAAGCACAAACCAATATTTGAGCCTTTGGTGACAGCGATATTCAAGGCGTAGATAATTGCCGGAATGAAGACAAAATGCTCGTTTGCCCGAAATATCCAATTAAAAGGATTTGTCGAAAAACCATCTACTGAATAAAAATTCCATGTCATCCACCAATAATCAAAATTAGACAAGTCTCCCGCTTGCGATATCAGGTACAAAATATAGGATGCTGGTATGAGAATGCCGAGGACTGATGCGGCAATTAAAATAGATTTTTCTTGAAGTTTCATGAATTAGTAAACACAAATAATTTTTATTCGTAGGGGCGGGTTTAGCCGAGAAACCTTGCATATAACAGATAATTTCCGAACAAAACCCGCCCTCGCCTCGCTTTTTCAATTTTTTACTTACTTACTTCATTTCTCTTGCCAGCATTTGTCTGAGCCCTTGCCGCCAGTGGGGAGGATGCACGCCCAGAAGTGCTGATATTTTCACCGTAGAAAGAACCGAAAAAGCGGGACGTTTTGCGGGTGTCGGATACTCGGCGGTAGTGATGGGAATTACGCGCTTAATTTTGAGGGGAAAGCCCAGTTTTTCTGCTTCTTCAAAAATGGCGATCGCAAAATCGTACCAACTACAAACACCGCTGTTAGTATAGTGGTAAGTTCCAAAAGTTTCTGGCCCTAGATTCGGGATAATTTGGGCAGTCGCAGCAGCCAAATCGCCTGTCCAAGTTGGACTGCCGATCTGATCTGCTACTACTCGAATCTCTTCTCTTTCCTTTCCCAACCTCAGCATAGTTTTGACAAAATTACCTTTGCCGCCGTTGCCGTAAACCCACGCGGTTCTAATAATAATATGTCGGTTTCCCGCTTGCCGAATTGCTTCCTCACCGGCTAATTTTGACTTCCCGTAAGTTCCCAGCGGGTTAGTAGAATCTGTTTCGAGATAAGCAGAACCGCTGCTGCCATCAAAGACGTAATCGGTGGAAAAGTGAATCAAAGTTGCTCCCAGTTTTTCGCATTCTTCTGCGAAAATTCCCGGTGCAATGCCGTTGACTGTTTGTGCTAATTCTGGTTCGCTTTCGGCTTTGTCTACCGCAGTATAAGCGCCGGAATTGATCACTAAATTTGGTTGAATTTCTGCCATTGCTTGGCGGATGGTTTCGGGTTGGGACAAATCGACGCGAGTGCGATCGACCGCAATAACCTCTCCCGAAGATAATAAAATTGACTGCAATTCTTGAGCTAGCTGTCCGCTGCCGCCTGCGAGTAAAATTTTCACGATTAAAATACTTGAGCTTTTTTCAACGTTTGTCCGGCTTTGTCTTTAGCTGATAAGATTGGTTGGGCACCATCTAGCGGCCAGTCGATCGCCAAATCCGGGTCATTCCATACAATACACCGTTCGTGTCCAGGTGCATAGTAATCTGTAGTTTTGTACAAAACTTCAGCAATGTCTGATACTACTAAAAAACCGTGAGCAAAACCTGCAGGCACCCAAAGTTGCCGTTTATTTTCTGCACTCAATAAACAGCCCACGGACTTCCCAAAAGTCGGCGAACTTTTTCTAATATCCACCGCTACGTCAAATATTTCGCCCGCAATTACCCGCAGCAATTTACCTTGAGGCTGCTGCATTTGGTAGTGCAAACCGCGCAGGACATTTTTAGAAGACTTGGAATGATTGTCTTGAACAAATTCTGTCGTTACGCCTGTTTTTTCTACGAAAGCTTGGTGATTGAAACTCTCGAAAAAGAAACCGCGATCGTCTCCAAAAATTTTCGGCTCAATTATCAAAACTTCAGGTATTTCGGTAGATATAACGTTCATAGTGGCCTGTATCGCGTGATAAACTCATACTTAGTCTATGGTATCTTACTATGAAAACTGACACATATCTCAAAAAGTTGTACGCTAACCGATTTGATTCCCGCCAAATGCAAGCCAAGGTGGCACTCTGGAAAGTTCTAATTGATGAGTTTTTACAAGATTATGTTCCTCCAGAGTCAGCCGTTTTAGATATTGGCGGAGGCTACTGCGAGTTTATCAATCAAATTTTGGCTGACAAAAAATGCTTGATTGATCTCAATCCCGATTCAAAGTTATTTGCAAATTCCGATGTAAAAATACTGAATATCGATGTTTTGAACTATGGAGATAAATCCGTTTTTGCCGAACAATTTGACCGGATATTTATCTCTAATTTTTTTGAACATCTCCGCAACAAAGAGGAACTTGTAGAAATTATCTCGTTTTGCTTTGAGGCGCTGAAGCCTAGCGGTTCTCTTTTGATAATTCAGCCTAATTTTAAATACTCTTACAAAGAATACTACGATTTTATCGATCATCAGCTACCGATTACGCACTTATCGTTGCAAGAGCTTTTACAAACTGTGGGGTTTAAAGTTGAGGAAATGATACCGAGATTTTTACCGTTTTCAACGAAAGGGCGCCCTGCCTCACCGCTGCTGTTAAAAATTTACTTAAAATTGCCTTTTTTGTGGCGGTTTTTGGGAGGTCAAATGTTTGTCAAAGCATCGAAGCATAGTTATAATTTATATTGATCAGAGTCGGCGCTTGAAACCGCGTCTATACACACGAAGTCAGCCCGATCGGACTGAAGAAAGTACGATTCTCTGCGAGGGCTTCGCTAAGGCAATTCTCGACTCACTACCCAATTCAATTTTCTCTAAATTCTGTTAAAAACCAGATTTTTTTGAGCTTCGTAAGTCCATAATCAATTCAAAAATTAATGAATTATCGCAAGCTGATACCGCTAATATTCACAGCACTCATCCCAATTTATAGTGCAAATGCCCCCTCCGGCGCCCAAAGTATCCCAACGCAAAAACAAAACATCACCCAATCGGAAACCACAGACAATATACCGCGTCAAGCAGCCGTACCTGCATACTGTGCGCCTGATGAATACAAAGAGTTTTTTCAGAATTTCGTGAGGGGCCAAGACAGTCAAGGGACGGATATGCGATCGACTTACACAGCAAATCGTATTGAAGTACGAAATTATGAAAATCCCAGCCAACTGCTGGAAATGATGCGCCGTCAAGACGATGAATTTAGCATTAGCTTGCGGGATTACCGTTGGGTTATGCTTGTCCCTTCTAGTGTCGATAATAGTCCTTATACGAGGCTAAAAATTGATTTGAGGCGCGTCTCTAAAGACAGGTTTCGAGTGGATTATATCAAGGCTCAATATAAGTACACTGGAAATACCACTGGTACGGAGTCAGAAGATTTAGTCAAAACCTATGGAGAACCGGGGGCTTATATTTTTCAGCATCGTAATGGCTGCTGGAATTTGACGCAAAAATTGCGCTCGACCAGGCGATAGAAAATTTCGTTTCTATCTGATATCTTCCATAGTCATAAACCGGGAATAGAAGCAAAAATTCAACGCCAAAACGTATATTTTTCATTCATAAACCCGGTTTATTTAAGCTTATTGAGAATGGTGCAACATCTTAATTTGAATCGCACTTGCCGAAAACGAAAATATGGATTTTCTACAAAGTGCGATCGCACACCGCCCCGTCAGGCTTTTAGCGTAGCTTGATCGGCATCCGTAAAACCCCCTAACGCGCGCAATATTCATGCCCTCATAAGGTATGTCAATCAAAGTTTTTAAGCACTCACCGACACAAAAACCGTTGAAAAGGTAGAAAACTTGAGAAAGACTTGTGAATGGCTGGAGGACGCAGGATATGAAACTCAGTCGTCACCTGAATCTGAATCAGGTGATTGTTTACCAATAAAATTTTCAATAAAAAAAGCCAATATAATTCTTGAAAAAAATCAAATAATAGTTGATATTAACCTGCGGATAATAGCCTCTTCACCTTCAGAAATTCCCATCATCGAAAACCTCGACCTCAACGGCAATAATTAATACTGCCGAAAATGGCGTTACACCCGAAGGGATGAAACAGGACAGGGTACAGCCGTTTCCCTAGCGCAGAATAAATGGTTTTATTACCGAATTTCACAAGACATCTGCGGTGTAAAAAATCCCTACAAAATCGAACTTAAAACCGCCTCATTAGCCGCAATCCAATCATAAATATCCTGCAAAGCGGCTTCGGGGCCAATCCTAGGCCGCCATCCTGTTTTTTCCATCACCTTAGAAGAATCGGTAATAAAAATCGGAATATCCCCCGCCCGTTCTTCCAAAACAGGATGAATCGGAATCGATTTCCCGGTAATTTTTTGGCACAAATCAGTTGTCTCAACCAAAGAAAGACTGTTGCTCAAACCGCCGCCTACATTAAAAACTTCGCCGTCAAATTTAGCAAAATTTTCTAACTGATAATTAACTAATCTCAACAAATCTTCAACGTGCAGCAAATCTCTAACTTGCTTCCCGCTGCCACCAAAACCGATATAATTCAGCGACTTTTGGAAATAGTGAGCAGCCACCCACAAACCGCAAACTCCTTGATCGACTTTACCCATTTGCCAAGCACCGGTAATTAACCCGCAGCGGTTAATAATTGCTTGCAGGTTGTATGCTTCCCTGTATTCCTCAATCAGCAATTCCGATGCTAATTTAGTTGCTCCGTAAAGCGAACGGTGTCCTTTTAATGGGAAGTTTTCTGATATGCCTAACTCGGATATACCGGGTAATGTTTGCTCCGGGGCGATCGCAAATCTCTCATCCAACTCCAACAGCTTAACAGATTTCACGCTGGCGATCGGATAAACCCGACTCGTAGACAAAAACAACAAACTCGCACCAGTCTGTCTCGCCAACTCCAAAACATTCACAGTACCCAGCAAATTCGTCTGCAAAACGTACTGAGGCGAACTAAAACCAGCCAGCACAGAAGGCTCCGCAGCGCAATCGATAATACAATCAGCATTGAGCGCAACTGGATCTAAATCAGCCGCCGTGCGAATATCCCCGTAAACAAACTGAATCCCGCAACTTTTAAGCCTCGGAATATTCAATTCCGAACCCCGGCGGCGCAGGTTATCCAAACAAATTATTTGCCATTCTGGGTGCAGTTTCTTCAGGCCAATTGCCAAACAACTGCCGATAAAACCCGCACCGCCAACAATTAAAATTCTTTCAGGCATTAACTAAAATTATTGCTAAAATATGGTTCGCAGTAAGGACTTCAGTCTTTATTCGTTCGTAGTAAGGGCTTCTGTCCTTGACTTGGCCAATAAATCTAATTTCAACTCATTCATCTTTCTAGTCCTGTGGTAGTCGCCGCGAGAGAGATGTTTTTCCAGCCAGACATACAAGACAATAAATAAATATCGGCTGCCCATTTCTTTGATTTTAAGTTTAGAAATACCAGCAGTCCGATTGTACCACCTCAGAGGAATTACCGCATAGGAAAAACCACGAACAATGGCTTTTAAAGGCAGTTCGACGGTCAAATTAAAATGATGGCTTAAAATCGGCTGCACGCCTTCAATTACTTCTCGGCGGTAGAGTTTAAAAGCATTGGTAACATCGTTGTAGCGCCAGCCAAAAATAGTTTTGACAAACCAGTTTGCTAAGCGGTTAATTGCTAACTTGTGAATTGGATAGTCAACGACAAAGCCGCCTTTGATAAATCGGGAACCGAAAACGCAGTCATATCCTGCTTGCAATTTGCGGTATCCTGCTACTAAATCCTTCGGATCGTCGGAAGCATCGGCCATCACAATTGCGACAGCATCGCCGTCAAATTCCGCTAAACCTCGTCGCACGGCAAATCCAAAACCGTTGGGAGGCTGATTGTTGATGTATCTAACTGTGGGAAATTCCCGCGATAATTCCTGGCAAATGTCAATTGTTCGATCGACACTGTTGTCATTCACAATCAAAATTTCGTGCGGAATGCCTTCTAAATCGAGCGTCTGGGCGATCGCCCGCACAGTACCTTCCAAACAGCCCTCTTCGTTGTGGGCTGGTACAATCACCGAAATTTTCACTCCTCATCCTCCGCGCAACTGGACAAATTGGTTGTCCACAGGATTATACACCCAAGCTTTAATTTCAGTTTGGGCGATCGATAAATCGCGATCGGACACATCAACCGCCCACCTCGCATTATTGTACAACTGCGATTGCAAAATCTTAGCAATATCGGGACTGTCCAAATTTACATAAGCGTTAGCAAAAAAAGCTTGTTTGTTACCGACAGATAGCAGTACAATGTTCGGCTGTTGCAAATTTTCTGGCAAAATTGCCCAACCAGCAGCCTTGAAAGATTTTTCGCCCGTTGGGGGTTTGTCTAAATAGCCGTAAACTTTCTCTGGATTAGCAATAAACTCTACATTTTTAGCGAACTTTCTCCAACCTATTCGATCAAGAATTGCAGCGCCTTCTCTCACCAGCCAAGTTTTTTTGCTCAGCACCCTCAAACAGCTTTCTGGCGAATTCTTGAAAAAGTCCGACGGTTCCAAATAGTTAATTAATTGCAAACAATTTTGAGCGCCTTGCTTGTAAAGAAGTGCCGAGCTAGTTTGGGCGATCGCCTGTTGATAATTAACAATAATTATCCCAATTAACAGCCCTGCCAGTCCCCGATAAATAAATTTATAGTTGCGATTTATGATAGCAATCTTACCTCGGACAAACAATTGCCCTAACTGAACCAAAGCAATCAACAGCAAAATCGAATTAGTCGTATATCTCGAAGATTCGATCGCCTGAATCGCCCCAAATTCTGCCCTCCCAACGGTAATAAACAAAGACGACAACACCGAAAACAAACCTATTAACAGCCAAGGCAAAGCATCACGATTCTCGGTAATCTTTCTCCCAAAATGCCCTACAAAAAATATAAAACTTGCGAATATTAACAATCCTACCAATGCCGAAACTCCGGGCGATCGCACAATTGGCGAACCCAACAAACTTAAAAAATAATCAATCACCACCAGCGGCTTATTCAACAATGAAATAATACTTGTTTTCCGGCTCGGATGGTAATCAATTGAGTAAATAGCACAAGTTGCCACAAACAGCAACATCCATACAATTAATTTGATTTTTTTATGTACTATTTTTCCTTCTAAAGCCATCACAGCCGGAATTGCCACCAACCAAGAAAGCAAACCTTGAGCCAGGGAAAAACTAGCAATAAAGCAGAATATAGCAGCAAGAGATATTCTAATTTTAGGCGAAAAATTGTTATTTGAAACCAGCACATTAACCGCTGATACAAAACACAAATTTACCAAAAACCAGGCTAATTGAAATCCCCAAAGCCAGTTTTCGTGCTGAACTAGGGAGAACACCAATATACAAGTTAAAATATTAGCTAAATGCCACAAATTATCTCCATTTTTAGCTTGCAGAGAACCTAACTTGTAGGTGGCGATAAAAGTTAGCCCCGCCAAACCTATACTGAGACACAACGGATAATTAATATTCCATCTAGAAGCAAAAGCCAGCAGCGAAATAATTATTTTCGGGAACACTATGCGGTGATTGCTGTGCAAGGCCCAAAAATCATTAAAAGTTATATTTCCCTGAGCGATTTTTTCAAACAAGGGGGCTAATCTCCACTCGTCATCGATGGGAACGTTGATGCTAAAATGCGCTACAAATCCGATTAATATAACAACAGGAATTAGGTATAGACTAAATAAAATATATTTTTTCATTAACATCAAATCCGGTAGCATCGGAAGTGTAAAATCCAGTCATCAGCTTTTCGACTGACAATTAACAGTCAACCGTCAACCGTCAACCGTCAACCGTCAACCGTCAACCGTCAACCGTCAACCGTTAACTGTTGACGGTTAACTGCTCGCTACTTAACAGTCTTGAACGTATCCAGTTTGCCAGTAAATCGGTTGATAAACATCTGCAAAACAGTCCGCTTGCCGATATTGATATTAGAGTTTACGGCCATTCCCGACTGCAAGTTAACTTCCTGTTGATTTGGCTTGCCCTTGTTCAACAAAAACTGTTGATTCTTGAGCTTAATTTTAGTTTTGAAAGCGTAATATTTCCGCAATTCGGTAGGAGGCTCAGCATCCTTGCTAATCTCAATCACTTCACCTTCAGCAGTACCAAACTCCATCGCCGGGAAAGCTTCAACATTGACATCAACAGGCACGCATTGGTATTTGGTCAAACCCACTTTCTCTCTATTAACTTCCTTCTCAGGACAAACGCAGATTTTACCTTTTTCGCAGTCAATCTTTTCTCCGTCTAATTGTTTGCCGTGATACGGCTCCAATTTCTCGCGCTTTTGTCTCAAAGCATCCAATACCAGAGCTACGTTGCTGTTTTCCAGGTAAACAACTGCTTCCAGACCGTTTTCGTCATCCAAAACCTTGAGCAGCTTCTCGGTTTGCTGCGCTTCATAATAAGCTTCTTCGCAGCGTTTCGGGCGGGGATCCCCAGGCTTTACCACTGAGTTAATGATGGATTGGCAAATCGGATCTTTCGCTATATCCAACTTCGCATCCTGCTTCTTAGAAGGTTTCAAATCAAAGATTACCCCCGATACTGGAGACTTCAGCACTTGAGTATCGCGGTTTTGCTGCGCTTTTTCTAGCTGAGCATTTACCTCGGACAGCTTTTTGAGGTTTTCCACTTTGAAGCGGCTTAGCTGAGAATCGCTGCTGGCAATTTGTTTTTCGTTTTCAGCAATTTTGGTGTACAGTTCTCTGGCCCAAGCATCCTTAGTGTTTTTTAACTGTTCTTCGGCGCGGGCGATCGACTCCTGAATGCGCGCTTGTTCTCCTTGCTGGCGCTCTATTTCTGCCGTAATTTTTTCGATGTCACCTTGACGGGCGTTAATTTCACCCCGGCGGGTATTGAGCTCGCCTCGGCGCGTGTTAATTTCGCCTTTGCGGGAGTTGATTTCACCTTCGCGCTGCTTGATTTGATCTTGCTGTTTAAGAACGTCGCTTTGGCCTCTAAAAACATCTTGTTCTTGCTTTTCTTTTTGCAGTTCGGCGATCGCTCCTTGCTCTACCAGCGGGCCTAGTCGGCCCAGAATGGCTTGATTAGACTTCAAGACTTGTTGGGATTTTGCTAACTGTTCGTCAGCCAAATCTTTTTGAGCTAGGGCTGATTTGACTTGCTCTTGCGAAGAAGCTAACTGCTGTTGAGAATAATTTAATTGGTTCTGAGCAAAACCCAATTGTTGCTGTGCGACGGTCATTTGAGCGCCTGCAGCTTTTTCAGCATTCTCAGCTTGCTTGAGTTGTTTGTCCAACTCCTGAACTTGACCTTGGGCTGCGGCTACGCGAGAGAGAAATTCCGATCGATAATTAACATACAGTCCTTGCTGACTGGCATCAAAATTTCCGCTCGATCCCCTGTTGAGGTACAGCTCGTCAATCAGAGCTTGCAGCACTTGATTTTGTGCCACGAGGCTCTGTCTGTCCTTGATTGTGGATTCTAAATTAGAAGGAATAGGGCCTTGAACTTTGCCATTAACAACATCTTCGTAAAATTTATTTTCTTTTTCCAGGGCCTCTTTAGTTTTCTGGACCGACGTTAAATCTGCTGCGGGTGCTAGGGGGTTGAAAGTGAGCAGAGGCTGGTTTTTTTCCACGCGATCGCCATTTTCAACGTGAAGTCTCACCACCGCCCCTGTAGCGGGTGCTTGGATGTCTCTAGCACCATCTTTTAGTTCCAATTGACCCACAGCCGGGACAGCTTGTTCTACGCTAGCAAAATAAGCCCAAACTACACCCGAAGTGGTCATCAGCATGATCATCCACAAAAACAAGTGGGACCAAATCGCTGGTTTTTCTAGAATGATTGGTTGCTCAGAAAGCGTGATCGATTTCATAGCCATTTGTTACTTCCCAAATTATTAATTGTTCGTTATCGGTTGTAAGTTGTGAGTTGTGAGATATCAAGTATTCGATGACTCTTGTTGTTGGAACAGGCAATAGTAACGTCCTTTTAGAGCCATTAATTCTTTGTGAGAGCCCTGTTCGACTACAGAGCCTTGATCCATCATAATAATTATGTCGGCGTTTTGGATGGTAGTCAGGCGGTGAGTGATAAAAAACACCGTGCGGCCGGCGAAAGATTCTGCTAAGTTATTGCAAACTTGGCGTTCGGAATGATAGTCGAGGGCGCTTGTAGCTTCGTCTAAAATCAGCAATTTCGGGTTTTGCAAAATCGTGCGGGCGATCGCGATCCGTTGCTTTTGACCCCCAGAAAGCGAAGATCCTCGCTCTCCAACTATTGTATTGTAGCCAGCAGGCAAGCCCATAATAAAATCGTGAGCTACCGCTAGTCTTGCAGCTCGGACAATCTCATCCGTACTCGCGTCGGGATTACTTAGAGCAATGTTTTCTTGTACAGAGCAGTTAAACAGCAAAGTATCTTGTAGCACGACTCCAAGTTGACTGCGCAGCGAATATAACTCCACCTTAGCAATGTCATAGCCGTCAATAAAAATCCGGCCCGACAGCGGCGGATAAAGACGCTGCAACATCTTCATAGCCGTACTTTTACCGGAACCACTTCCCCCCACAATTCCTACAAAACTGCCAGCGGGAAATTCCAAATTCACATTCGCCAATTGCAATGAGCCGCTTTCGAGGAATCGGAAGGAAACCTCCTCATACTTAACGTGACCTTGAATGGCCGGCAGCGGGATATTGCTCCTGTCTTCCTCGCTGGTTTCCGTCGGCGTATCGACCACATCCTTGAGCATATCGATCGACATTGAGACTTCTTGGAAACTCTGCCACACACTCACAAATCTGAGCAGCGAACCAGTCACGTTCCCCGAAAAAATTCGGAAAGCAATCAACTGACCCAAAGTCATGTCATTTCCCAGTACCAAATAAGTTCCCACCCACAACTGAGCCAAGTTACCCACCTGGTTTAAAAAGCCGCTAACCGTACCTGCTGTAGTCCCCGTGATAATTGTTTTAAAACTAGCTGTAATGTATTTAGCGTAGCGGCTAGACCACTCCCAGCGGGATTTCAATTCAATATTTTGAGCCTTAACAGTTTGAATTCCGCTGACTACTTCTACTAGATAAGATTGAGAGTCAGCAAAACGCATATTTCTTTGTTTGATCAGGCGCAGCACCAGCGGATTGATCAGAATAATCATCACGGCCAGTACCGGTATCACTGCCAAAGATACGAAGGTTAGCTTCACGCTGTAGGAAAGCATAACGGCGACGTAGACCACCGAGAATACTGCATCGAGAACAACTGTCAAAGCTGTACTCGTCATAAATTCCCGAATCTGGCCCATCATGCTAAATTTGTAAACCAAATCTCCGACGCGCCGGTTGTCAAAGTAATTCTGGGGCAGCCGCAGCAAGTGGTCGATTACTTCCGCACTCAATTTAACGTCGATGCGGTTGGAAGTATCTATAAATAAGAAGGTACGCAAACCGTTTAGCAGTCCTTCAAACAGGGCAACACCTAACAGAAACGCCCCCAAAATATCCAAGGTGTCAATGCTGCGCTGACCTAATACTTTATCAATAATTACTTGAGTGATTAATGGGTTGGCAAGACCGAATAACTGTACAAAAAACGAGGCTAACAGCACTTCAAAAAACACTGTTTTGTGTTCCATCAGCGCCGGCACAAACCACCAAAAGCTGAACTGCTCTTTTTGCTCGACTTGGGGAGCTTGCAGCAGCAGGACTTCTCCTAGTTCTCCCCAGATTTCTTTAAACTGAGGTATCCGCTTCCGCATCAGCCCCTTTTCTGGGGTTGCCATCACCAATTCTTGCTCGGTGATGCTGTAAATAATGGCAAAGCTATCTTCCCATTTAATCATTACGGGAGCTTTGATGCGGTTGATGGCTTCGGCTGGAACTTGGGCCAATTGGGGCGTGAGGCCGATGCTTTGGGCGATCGCCCCGCAGGCTTGCAAGTTGATCGCACCAGCGGTTTTTAACTGATTTTCTAGGACTTTGCGGATGATATCCCGACGAAATTTGATGCCGAAATACTTGCTCAACATTTGGAAGCAAGCTAGGGGAGCATCTATTGTTCCCTTGGCGCGGAAAATCGGATATTTCGTATCCTTTGGTACTTCGGATCGCGGGTCTGCAGGAGGTGGCGCGGGCTTAATCACCAGCGATTTTTCACCACTAAGCGACCTCACGCCTGGGTCTTGTATCGAAGTTTCGATTTGTGACTCTGGTTGCGGTTCTGGGGGTTCGCGAAAGCCGACCAAGCGCGCGCCGGCGTGGCCTTCTACTTTTAAGGATTTGGCTGCGTTTTCCGCAGAAAAACGGCTGCCGGTGGGAAAATCGCCCAAGACACCGCTGCTGACGAGCCAAATGCGATCGGCATCTAACTCTTGGGCGAGATCTTGGGTTTTTTTGTTACCCTTTGGCACGTTGACAACTGTCGCATCTTCCCAAGCTTGCAGAGTGAGTTCCTTGAGATTGGAAGTACCGTCGGCTTGGCGCTGCAATTCCAGGCTCAAGAGTTCAAATACTTCGCTCAAGGAAGAGTGAGCGCGAAAAGCTTCTCCGAATGTGGGTTGTTTTTCCACTACACTCAGGAAATCTTCAGCAGGTATGACGATCGCGATTACATCTGTAGAAGCAATCGCCGTTTCGCAGGGAATTCCCCTGAGCAAGCCAGCCCAGCCTATAATTTCCTGTGACTGCACCAAACGCAAACTGACGTGGCGCTGCGACCGCTGGTCAAACCCCAGCAGCCGAGCCTGGCCTTGATAAATAATTGCCACCTGAGCAGGCATTTTTTCCCGTTCAAACAGGGGTTGCCCCGTGCTGTAGCCTAGGAGCTGGCATTTAGCCACCAACGCTAAGAGAGCCGTCTCTGAGAGTCGGTCAAAGGGAGGTGTTTTAGCTAAGAAATCTTGAATCTGGGAGAGGGAAACAGCGGCAGAAGTCATCCGATTTTAGATTTTAGATTTTAGATTTTAGATTTTAGATTGAATCCACAGATGAATCCAGAGGCTTTTTGTCAGGATGCTACGCTTTTAAAGTTTCCACGGATAAATCCGGGGCCCCCAGACAAAATTGCTTTCGGTCACGATATTGAAGACACCGAAGACAGGGGTTGTAGCGGGCCAATCTTCGATACCTGTTCGGCGACCCAGCTTTCAAAAAGTTCGTTAATCAAGCGCAGCCGCATCGATTCGTCGAGCTGGGCCGGCATGAACTGTTCTAGTCGAATAATTACCATCCATTCTGCCAGAGGACGCGGCGTCCAGAGTTGATTTGGCTTGCTGACAGACAAAAGTTTGCTGATTGCCGGGTGTGGCTGGCTCAGGGGTACAGGGCCCAACACGCCGTCGGACTTGGACTCTGGGCCTTCGGAAAAGTTGCGGGCCACTTCGGCAAAGGTTTGTTCGCCTTCGAGGATGCGAAAGTAAAGTTCGTTTGCTAGTGCTGGATTTTTGGTGCGTACCAGGGAATAGACTACATGGTCTAGGCTGGCTTTGCGGGTTAAAAAATAATTATCAACTTTAGGTCTCCAAGTCTCTTGCTTAAATTTTTCGATCAGCAAGGGTCTGACGGCCATGTCTTGAAGTTCTGCTGCAGTCATGTTTTGGCTGCGGAGCCAAGCTTCTCGGGCTTCCGGCGCTGTCAGTTGGTGCTGTGCCAGAAAGTTTTCGACGGCTCCCTGTCGTTCTTCGTCGCTGCAACTAAAGGATGCGATCGCTTGGTCTATGATTACACCCCGCAAAAATTGAGGCATCAACTGATACCGCTTCAGGAGCGATGGCATATCCTGAGCTTGAAGCAATTTATCGCCTATTTGAAAAAGTCCTGTCATTTTTTTATCTCCAACTGACTTGCGCTTTCCCTTTTAATTTAGCTGTGGCAGGAAAAGAGCGACAACCACTAACCTCTCAATCTCCCGATGATAGCAGAGCGTTAAGAAAGCTAGCGCTATTGCTGTCTATTTCTTGACGCTTTACCGGGCTACGGGTTCCTTTCAAATAGTTTGCCTATCAGGGAGGAGTAAGCGAGGCTATCAAGAATTTTGGGGTTTGTCGCCATTGTTTGCTTGACTCGATCCCGATAGTGCCGGCGCAGTTTTGGGTTGGTTCCCAGTGCTGTACTTAGCTCTATATAAGAGTTCTCGCTGTTTACTACAAGTTCCGGAAGTTGTAGCTCTTCGAGGACTGCTGCTGATGGGCGCGATCGAATTTTTTGCCCTTTTCTTGCCACTACTGGCAACCCTACCAACAGCGCTTCTGAACCGGAGCCGGCATCGCTGTATGGATAGGCTTCTAAATATATATCAGCTAATTTCAGACATTTTATGCAATCTGCGCGATTTTTTAGCGCCCTTATCACAACTATCCGCTGTTTGTCAAGCCCAAATTCCCCGAATGTCGATCGAATTTGGTTGTAAAAAGGCACCGCCGCGTAGTTTTCTCGGCCCGAACCAAAGGGATACAAAACTAAAATAGAATTCGGCACAGCAGCAATAATTTTTGCCCAAGTCGATCGCAATTCTGGGATAATTGTCCAAACCGGAGCGCCGGAGATGAACACTACAGATTCATCAGTGGCTCCCCAACTGCTGCGAGTCGGTTCAACTGTGGCAGCCGCTGATGCTACCGGATAGCTGAAACAAACTCCCGAACCTTCTAAACTAATTAATTTTTCCCGATACTGTGCTGCTGCACCTGTCGGCAATGTCAAATCTCCAGCAATCAAATAATCGATATTTCGGGCTGCAGTGCTGGCCGGATTTGATGAAGCGGTAGCCATTTGCACCCGCGCCAATCGGTGCAAACACAGCAGCGCGGTTGCTTGGGAAGTTTCGGCGATATTAGTGCAAATTAGCAGAATATCTAAATCGTGCGATCGAATTTCCTGTACTTGCTCTGGCAAATCCCCCGAAAGTTGCACCAGTTTGTCAGCGCAACTTTCGCAATATTTCCCCAATTGCTCATCTTCTACCTGGAAATTATACACGATAACTTCAAATTTGGTTTTATCCAAATATTCAAACGTTGGAATAGCAGCAAAAGTCTCTGAATTTCCACTAATTTGATCCAGCAAAAATCCCACTCTAATCTTAGTTCGTTCAACTGCTCTTTCAGCAAAAATCCAGTCTATTTGACAACCAATATTTTTTAAATAAAATTCCAAAATATCAGCTCGTCGAATTAAGACATCTAGCAGATTAGCTTCGCTCAAATACAAAACTTTAAAACTAACATTCTTAGCAATATAAGCAGCCAAATAACGCCAAACTTCCGCATCGGGAAAACGGGCAATATTAGCAGCGACGTACTCTATCAACCTCTGGAAATATTCCGAGTATTTTTCAACATCTCCCTTCTGCTGAAAACAAGTCGGAGATTGAAATAGAAATTTCAGAAAATCGTCAAAAAACCACTGGGGAATCGCTGCATTTTTATACTCTAGCCGCAACTGATAAGCCTCCCCGTACAGCATCGCTGCGAGGAGATATTGAATCTGCTCAGCAATTGCCCCTGCGTCAGCAAGTTGCGAGACTAACTGCTGCACAAAACTTTGTTCTGACTCCGTTAAAATTTCATTTTTTAGGTGGCTATCCATTAACAATTTATGAGCTTTCCCCGCTGCTTGCGAGTAAGCGCTTTCTAAATTTTCGACTGGAAAATTCAGCCAATATTCCGCTAATTGTTGGCGGTAATGGCGCATTTTTTCCAGAATAAACTGGTTGGATGGCAATTTTTTGTATTGTTCTACTAGCGCTGACAATTTAGATATATTAGGCTGGGTTCTTAAGGCTAACTTTTGGCGGATTGTATGTTTGACTTCGCGATTGATAAAACTGTACTCAGGACTATTTAGCAGTTTTTTGTAAAATCTGACCACATCTTTATGATTTTCCCCAGCCGCGAAGTTTTTCCAGGTTTGTTGGTTGGGATGAATCCTGAGTGACGACAGTTTTTCGTCTACAAATCCGATGTGATAATTGCCCATAATGCGCCACCACATATCTAAGTCTACATACTGAGACAATCCTGAATCAAACAATCCTATTTCGGCAAAAACTCTGGCGGCAATTAATACGGTACTCGGTTCGCCAATTTTGTTGATGGGGTTGCTCAAGCAGTTAGCATCTGCTAGCAATTCTTTTCCGGGCTGAATAGGTTTTAAATTCGACCAACTTTTGTGCAAATCGTTAATTGATTGGGAAGCTTTACGCAAAATCGGGTGAGATTCATCGGCGGCGATGGTGATAGCGCGCGGGGAGAAAACCATACCGATTTCTCGGTTTGTTTGGGCGAGGGCTACCATTTTTTCGATACATTCTGGTGCTAGCAAGTCGTCTTGAAACAGAAATTTAATGTATTCGCCTTTGGCTTGGGATATGCAGAAGTTCCAGTTTTGTGATAAGCCGTAGTTGCGGTGCAGGATGATGCGGAAGTCGGCGGATGTCTGGGATTGGAAGGATTGGGCGATCGCAATTGTGCGGTCTGTGGAACCGTCATCGGATACAATCAGTTCTATGTTGGCATATGTCTGAGCCAAAGCACTTTTGATTGTTTCCTCAATAAACGCTTCTCCGTTGTACGTCGGAATGCAAATGCTTACCAAAGGCTGCCAGTTTTGCAGTTGGGCTTTTGATTGAGTTTTGGGGTGTGATGATTGCAAGTCAGCCTTAATTTTTGCAGACTCTGCTTTGGCTGTTGCTGACAGAGGCAAGTTTTGAAAGTTATCAGTAATCTCGGCAATATATTCGAGACGTTTTCTAATTTTACTACCCGTAACTTGCGGGTTGAGTAAAGTCTGAATTTCCTCAGCAGCTACCGCTCCAATTTCTTGAGCTTTTTGGTAATTATTGAAAACTTTCCGCATTAAATCAGCCGCGTGTTCGACATCCGGTTGGGCCCAAATATTGCCTTTTTTGTAAGGCCCGCAATCTTGCTCAATCGGGATTAATTTATACTTGACTAAAAAGCTGTTACCCACATTCATAAATTCTGTATTTGATGAATAGTCGGTAGCAATTACAGGTTTGCCATAAAACATTGCTTCAGCCATTGTTAAGCCGAATCCTTCGCAGCGGTGCAGCGATACGTAGCAGTCGCAATTGTAGAGCAAACCGTTAATTTGATCTTTGGACAAATACCCGTCTAGATGTTTGATGTTTGAATTGTTGGCTATAGCCGAGTTTAAGGCGGTTTTGGCTTCGGGAAATTGATGTGAATTGGAAGATTTGATAATTAACAATAGGCGGTCATCTTCGCCGAAAGCTTGTTTGAAGGCTTGAATTGTAGCTAAAGGATTTTTGCGTTCGATGCGGCTGCAAAAGTCGAATATAAACAGGAAAATAAATTTATTTTTAGGCAAACCTAGCTCTTTTCTGCTGACTGAAGGTGCGGGCAGAGCAATGCTGGGCATGATTTTGATGACGGGAATTGGTGAAACTTGGGCAATTGTTTCGGCACAATAATTGCTGTAAGTCCAAATTTCCTGAAAGTGATTAAATGCTGGCTGCCATTGGGGGGGGAATGCGGGTATTTCCCATGCCCAAAATCCGATGTTATATTTGTTTTGAAAATAGCTGGAACCTCTATGTTTGATAAAGGTTGCCACTTCGTCGGCGTTGACTTGAATTAAGTTGACTGGGTGCGGATTGTCAGAGCTAAAATTTTGATAGGTGTTGTCTTGTTGGCGGTGGGGACTGCGGGAAAAATTGTTTATTTTAAAGGGGATTTTGGCTGCTTCTGTTGCTCGGATGTTTGCTCGGACACCTTCTCCGACTCCAAATTCGCCGTTGATGTAGCCGGCGATGTTGATTCCTAAATTTGGATTCATAGTTTTTAATGTATTGAGCTAAGTGTTGTGTTATTTTTTTGATTAAAAAGCTGAATTAATTGATATTCTCAATGGCGGTTGAGGAGGGTAGGAGTTGAGAATAAATTATCGTGTTCTCAATGTTTGCTAAGATGTAGCAATCTTTGCTGGATGGGGAACAGGATTTAATTGAACCGCAGAGGGCGCAGAGTACGCTGAGGAAGAGAAGGGAGGGAAGAGCAAGAGAATGAGTTGGTCTCTGAAAATTTTGTTCTTGACAAATGTGCCGATCGCCATTGTATACTGGCATCGCTATGCTAACTTTCGGCTGGTTTTCTGTCGCATGGGTTGCTCTGTTTGATTTTACAATAAACTAATTAGGAATTTTAGACAAAGTGATCGATCGCGTCAACCACGACCTTTTGAAACTGCTACCGCCGGATGCTAAAGTCGTAGTCGAAATTGGCTGCGGTACGGGTTCGAGTGGTGAAGAATACAGGCAGATAAATCCCCACTGTCAGTATATTGGCATTGAGCGCGATCGCGAAAAAGCTAAGATTGCGGTCGATCGGCTAAACTGGGTGACGGTAGCCGATATTGAAGAACTTGCCGTAGAAAGTCTCGACATCGCCCCCGGAAGCGTCGATTGCTTGATTTTTGGCGACTTGCTACCCTATTTCAAAAATCCTTGGGATGTCCTCAAGCAGTACAGTGCTTTGCTCAACCCTGAAGGGCAAATTCTCGCCACAATCCCCAACGCTCAATACTGGCGGCGCATTGTCAATCTGTTGCGGGGAGATTGGGAAAATCCCGATGGCAAGATGCAGCACTGGTTTACCCTAGAAAGTATTAAATCACTATTTGCTGATGCTGGATTGCAGGTTTACGAACTGCAAGGAAAGGGACACAAAACCGAAACTTTTGCCCGCTTCCAGCAATTGCTGCATCCAATGGTAAAGGCTTTAGAGCTGACATCGAGCGATTTTGCTACGCAAACCGGTGCTGAATATTATATCGCGCGATCGACAAAATCGGCCATATCACCCCGCAGACTGCTGATCCAAACTATCATTATGGCTCCTACAGGGTGCGATCGCGTGCGAGTTTTGGAACCTGACCAATTTAGCGCCACAATTCCCGGAGTCCGCACCGTCTCCAGCGTGAAAACAGTAGAATCAATTAGTCCGCTAGCTGGAGAAGAAAAAATCTTCATCTGGCAGCGGACAATTATGCAATATCCCGCCTATATTCCCAAGCTCAAAGAACTGCTGCAACAAGACTACTTAATAGTAGCTGAAATTGACGACAATCCAATCCGCCGCCGCGAATATGCAGACAACAATCACCTCAGCTATCGCGGCTGTCACTGCGTTCAAACAACGACAGAACCGCTAGCAAAAATTTTGCGGCACTACAATCCCAATGTTGCCGTATTTCCCAATCAATTAGCTTATCTGCCCCCGGCGCGAATTTACCCAACAGAAAATACAGTCACTCTATTTTTTGGTGCGCTCAACCGCGAACAAGATTGGCAGCCGATTATGGCAGCGCTCAATCGAGTTTTGGTCGCACACAAACATCGGATTCGAGTTAAAGTCATCCACGACCGCCGATTTTTTGAAGCGCTGGAAATACAGCAAAAGGAATTTGAACCGTTTTGCAGTTACGAACGGTATCAAGAAATTATGTACAGTTGCGATATAGCTTTGTTGCCGCTAGTTGCCAACCCAGTTAACGAAATGAAATCAGATTTAAAATTCATTGAATGTGCGGCGCGGGGAGTTGCGGTTTTGGCAAGTCCCACAGTCTACGAACATTCAATTATCGAAGGTAAAACTGGGTTAATTTACAAACATGAAAAAGAGTTTGAAATCAAGCTAAATTCGCTAATTAATGATAATATTCTGCGCCAACAAATAGCCGCGAATGCTTACGAATGGGTTCGCGACAACCGCTTGCTGTGCGGGCACTACCGGCAGCGGCGAGACTGGTACTTGCAAATGCGGGACGAGTTGCCGCGTTTGAATGCTGAGTTGCGAGGAAGATTGCCGGAGTTGTTTAGCGACTGAATGCGGTAAAATTTATAGGGCTTATTGTGCAATACGCTTGGGATCGGATAAGACGGCGGTTGAAACCGCTGCTATACAAACGATGTCCGCCT
Organism: Microcoleus sp. B4-D4; assembly: GCF_036705185.1. Lineage (NCBI taxonomy): Bacteria > Bacillati > Cyanobacteriota > Cyanophyceae > Oscillatoriales > Microcoleaceae > Microcoleus > Microcoleus sp. B4-D4. The sequence goes on from NZ_JAUBTX010000006.1 coordinate 214,818, forward strand.
CCGCGGACGGTCGAGAATAACGTAATTTTAACTACCCGTCTTCAACCGGAGTCGGCAGGTTTTGTCTGTATAGACGCGGTTTCAACCGCCCGGTATCCTGTTTTATTGTTTAATTTTTAATTGTTAATCAACGCCAATGCGAATCCTATTCACTATTGCTCACTTTTACAATCCCAGCGGCGACGGGAAACACGCTTCCCAGCGAAACGACCCGCAACCGAGACTGAATGCTTTAACTGCTTGCGTGACATCGCTACAAGCTTTGTACGGTCAATCTCAGTCGATGATTGATATTCGGGAATGTGCAACTATTCCAGCCAATCAAGCTCAAAAACACGAAATTGATATTGTTGTTTGCACTACTCAAGGCTATCATTTGTTGGCTCAACTGCCGGTACAGCCTAGGTCTTTTATGCACCACGCTACAAAATGCGAACCGCTACTTTTGGGGTTTGAGTGTCAAGCAGTTTTGCGAGCGTGTCTTGACAAATACGATTATTTCTGTTACTTAGAAGATGATTTGATTCTGCACGATTCTTGGCTTTTTAGCAAATTAAATTGGTTTACACATCACGGCGGAAATGGAAATTTGCTGCAGCCTAATCGCTATGAAATATCGCCTCAAGGGGCTGTTTTTAAAGCATATATTGATGGGGATTTAGCGGCAGGAGTTACTGCTAAGTTTCAAAATGTGGAGGAACAGCCGCAGTTAATGGGGAAAATTATGGAACAGCCAATTTCTTTTGAACGGGCTTTAAATCCTCATTCTGGTTGCTATTTTTTGAATGCGGAACAGATGGCTTACTGGGCTAAGCAGTCTCATTTTTTGGATAGGGATACTAGCTTTATTGGCCCGCTGGAAAGTGCGGCGACTTTGGGAATTATGCGGACTTTTAGGATTTATAAGTCAACTCCTACTTATGCTAATTTTTTGGAAATTCAACATTTTGGGGCGAGTTTTCTCAAGTTGATCGGTAATAAGGTGAGGATTTCGGAGGAAGGATAATATGAGGTTTGTAGTGAGGACTTTAGTCCGCATTTAAGAAGGACTAAAGTCATCACTACGAACGAATTAGAAATTTAAACGATCGCCAATTTTAACTGTGCCGCTGTTGATGATTTTGGCTAAAACTCCGGTTTGTGCGTGACCGAATTCTTGTTTTAGTAAACTCAGTAGGGGAATATCCCGATCGCCCGTTTCTGGATTTACTTCTATGTTGACACAGCGACCGATTCGTGCTGTAACTTCTATGCGCGCCGTGCCTAATTGAAATTGTTTTCCGATTAACTCAAATTCCGACCACGCTTCCATACCTTCTAGCACAATGTTCGGGCGAAATCGGCGCACGTCTATCTGTTGGTTGGCCTTTTCGGTTAATTCGTCTAGGGTGGCTTGGGCGAGGAGAGAAATGTGTACCGGTTCTCGATCGGGATAGCGAGTTTCGCCGCTGCTGTCGCCGACTAAGCGCAAAGGTGCAAACTGCGGGTGTCTCGCTTCTTTTGTTGGCTGCATTTCCGCCAGATATTCGCTAAAAAAGCTGCTGATGCGATCGCGCCCCGCTGCTGTGTTCGTCGCTGCTGACAATAGTGAAACTCCTTGACCTTTGACTGTTAAAACGGTCGTTTCCGGTTCATAATGGCATTCTAAAGCTGCTAAATACGGCCAATCGTTTTGAACTGCAAAAGATTTTTTGCTCTTCCAAGGCGCGTTTTCGGCGGGCATTTGTGCCAATTCAGGATTGTCGGCAAACATTAGAGCAAAAGCGCGATCGCCCTTAATGCCATGTCCTGCTGTTAAAGCAAACCCCGACATTTCTTGTGGTGTCAGCCCTTTAATGGGGTAAATGAATAACTGTTTTATTGTTGCTACTGTCATATTTTTTTAGCGGCGCTTCCATTTCAACTGAATTCTTGTCCCCCCATTACTAAGGGGTGCTAGGGGGTACAAGCTAATTCAAAAACATTAATAAAATTGCTATAAAAAGCCGATTAAGCTAGTAATTCATAGCGGCGAATATCGGGAGGTGCAACGGCCAAACCTTCTAATTTCTGCACGGCGGCTTGAAGGTGATTTGAAGCGAGATGTTGTTCTAGCAAAGCTGCACTTTCCCACTCTTCAACAAAGGTGAAATCTGTAGGATCGGCTTGATTTTGCAATAATTCGTATTTGATGCAGCCTTGTTCTTGGCGAGTTGGCTCGATAATGCTCAGCAGCAGAGATTTAAGTTCTGCTACTTTGTCGGGAAAGGCTGTGAGACGGGCGACTACTCGCAAGGTTGGTTTGGACATAGGGTAAAAAAACAAGCTGTTATGGCGATCGAATTTACCGATGTCGATCGGGCAAACTCAACAAAACACGATTTTACTAAAAATAACTCAAAGAGGTCGATCGGTCAACAGCCAGCATAATCTTTCCAGGACGCGCTCAAGTCTCAGAAACCCGGTTGATTCCAAAATTCTTCGTTACCAACCGCAGAACCTCGTATAAACCAGCTTTCTTGGTATATTCTTCCTTCTTCCTTCTTCCTGATGACGTTGGACGGAAAGTTCGGGGGGGGGGACAGCACTAACAACCAACAACTAACAACTAACAACCAACAACCAACAACTGAGGGCGGGCACGCACCATCCACCGCCCCTACCAACTAACAACCAACAACCAATAACCAATAACCAATAACCAATAACCAATAACCAATAACCAATAACTAACAACTAACAACTTCTTCTCAATCTTTGGGATAAAATCGTTTGTTGGCTGTAGAATATTCCCAGGCGAGATTCTCCGGGTCTTTTTCGCGGCTCCACTCAGCAAACTCCGGTTTAACTTTCCATTTGCCGATCGTAGTGGCGTGAACTTTGAAGCGACGGGAAAGTTCCGTCTGGGTAAAAGAGATTTTCGGTTTTTGAGGAGTCTTGGTTTGAGCTATCGGAAATAAATTAGGTTTTTTTTCTTGTGCTTGTTCCCCATTTGTGGGATGCTCTTTAACAGCTATTGTCGCGTTAGGTGTGGCGCTTTGATTGACAGTTGGAGCTATTTGAAAATAATACAAAATTCCTCCTTGTTCCGTCACTTCAAAATCGGCGGCAAACTCATAGGCTCGTTTGTCAAGATATTCTTGAACCTTTGATCCTGGGAGTTTCGCATTCATCGCCAAATCCAAAGCCGTAACTCGCCCTTGATTTTCCTTGATCAACTTGTAGAAAATCGAGTCTAAATGAGCAAGTTTATGTTTTTGCTGCTGCTGGTAAAACTTGTAAGCCCAAGCAATGCCCGCTGTGGTGGCGATCGCCCAAAACATCGTTCCCGACTCGAAACTGGCAACCGCCGTCAAGCAAATAGGCAAAAGCAGGGTAAGATATCCCCAAATGCTGCCCTTCTGTAGGTTATTGCTGTTTTTGACCATAGTTCCTGAACAGGTATGTACTTTAGCTAACGCCGTGCTTGTCTGAAAGCCGTCTGGTTTTTCGACACTAAATATATCGCTGTCTAAATCCGCTAATCGCTATCTGCCTAAAAACGGATAAAACCCCCACACTTCTAAGTGAACAATCCTAATTTTAGACCCAATTTCCAACTTTTTTGATTAATCTAGCTGAGTCAATTTTTCTATCTCAAACTTCTACGACGACTTAGCCTATGGCGAAGTCGAAGAAAATCGAAGTATCCAAAATCGAAACTCTCCACTATACTATAAAATCCCAGAATCTACTTTTTTTATAACCGAGGATTCATGTACTTTTTTCGCAAACAGATTGCCATCCTGTCTCTAGTTGTTGCTTGCTGTACCCTGACGATTAGTTGCGGCGAGAACCGAACTGTCCAGTGTACTAAGTTTACAGAAATTGTCACCAAAGGCAAGACTCTCATCGATCTTAAGAAAGGCAGCTACGATGCTGTAACTAGCAAGAACTTAGCTAAAGATTTGAACCAGACAGCGAAACAACTTGAGGCTTTGCAAGTCACAGATCCCACCCTCAAAGAGATTCAAGGCCCATCGGTTAAATCCTTCCGGGAAATGGGTCAAGCACTAGGCGACATAGCCAAAGCTCTTGAGACTGCAAATCAGGCTTCTACCAGTATAAAAGGTCGAGAGCAAATCAAAACAGCTAGCGCAAATATTCTCCGATACGGACAGCAGGCGAATCAAGCAGCGGAAAATCTAGACGCTTTGAGTGGCAAACTGATTCAATATTGTAAGAGCGATCGCTAAATAGGTAATTGCAAAAAAATCAGAACATCAATTATAATACCCTGCAAGATGTGATTGTTTTTTGCGATCGCCTACTTAATGACTAATGACTAATGACTAATGACTAATGACTGATGACTAATGACTAATGACTGATGACTAATGACTGATGACTAATGACTAATGACTAATTACCAAATTTAATGATGAATTTCTAGATTCAAAATATAGCGACCGAGTTGTACTTTTTCCGACCACAACTCATATTCTAACCGCAAGTGTCCCGGTTCCGGCTTTCCTGTCAGCGTCAAGTTGCGAGTGAAGTTGCGGAGGCGCAACTGTTCGGGAGTCGCCAGCGATTCGCCCTGAAGCCAGTAACGGCTAAGCCCGTACATTCCCCGTTCCCAGCAGTGGCGGTAACTGTATTTGCCGTTTCCTTGCATGGTCATAATGACTCGATAGGGCGAAACTTCTAGCCACAGCAACCGGGGTTTTGTGCTTGTTGGTAAGATAGCAACTTCCTCGCCAGATTCGTTGGAAAATTGGCGATCGACTATTGCCGGTTCGTGTAGCAACAAGTGAAAGCGATCGCTGTCTTTTTGATAAAGCGTACCAGCGGTTTCAACGAATGACCACAAAGGTAAATCTGTGGATACCAGCGATAAACTTACAGGCTTGCGGTGATGCGTCAGCATAAATAAAAGTGTAGGAGTTATTGTGGATCGGGTGGTTTGAGATACTTCGGCTTGCTTCGGCTCCCTTCGACTTGAGGGGTTAAGACGCTGGCTCACAAGTTGCGAGCGTACAAGTTTGAAATTTTATACTTTAGAGTTTAGATTGGTTGGATTCCAAATTCCGGAGATTTTGCTTAAAACAATCAAAAATCTACAACTAGCAATCGAAAATCTAAAATTGTTCAGTCAAAATTCAATCATCTGTTCAATAACTGAGTGCAACAAGTGAAATATGAGCAAATATACGGATGGTTTGTGTAAAATCAAGATAAAATCTGTACAGTTGCATCTGCTGTCCCCCGTGACTGATACCAGTTTCACAAAATAATGAAATTGGGTAGCCCCTGTTCCAAAGCCCTATGCGGTATATCATTCCCCATTCTAAAATCTAAAACTTGTTTCGCGAAGTCGAAGAATCTAAAATCTAAAATGGTATGACTTAGGACTGAGAAAAGGGTAGGATAGCTAACGCTGTCCCATCCTAGTTTATCTCAATGCAAGCTGATATTATAACTACTTCGCTTCTAGGCGAAAGTCAAACTTTAAGCATTCAAAAACCTGCCTCGGGCTTGTCGCTGCGAGGTCGGATTCGAGTTCCGGGCGATAAGTCGATTTCTCACAGAGCTTTGATGTTGGGCGCGATCGCCAGCGGTGAAACGACTATTGAGGGACTGCTGCTAGGAGAAGACCCCCGCAGCACTGCTAAATGTTTCTCGCTGTTGGGAGCCTCGGTTTCGGAACTTAACGCAAAACGGGTGAGCGTCCGTGGTGTCGGAATTGGCGAGTTAAAGGAGCCTCTCGAAGTCTTGGACGCGGGTAATTCCGGCACGACGATGCGGTTGATGTTGGGAATTTTAGCGTCTCATCCAGGGCGTTTTTTTGCGGTAACTGGTGACAGTTCTTTGCGATCGCGCCCCATGTCGCGCGTCATTAAACCGCTGCAACAAATGGGAGCGCAAATTTGGGGTAGAAAAAGCAGTTCTTTAGCTCCCTTAGCGATACTCGGACAGCAGTTAAAAGGGATTCACTACCATTCGCCGATCGCCTCAGCTCAAGTTAAATCCTGCATTTTGCTGGCCGGTTTGATGGCTGAGGGAGAAACTACAGTCACAGAACCCGCTCTGTCGCGGGATCACAGCGAGCGGATGCTGCGGGCCTTCGGAGCAAAATTGAGCGTCGATCCAGAAACTTGCAGCGTTACAGTCACTGGGCCCGCGCAACTACAAGGGCAGAATGTGATTGTACCGGGAGATATTAGTTCGGCGGCATTTTGGCTGGTGGCTGGGGCGATCGTCCCTGGTTCCGAACTCGTAGTCGAAAATGTCGGAGTCAACCCAACTCGCACGGGTATTTTGGAAGCTTTGGAGATGATGGGCGCTGACATTGAACTGCAAAATCAGCGAGAGGCTGCTGGCGAACCGGTAGCGGATATTTTGGTTCGCTATTCCAGTAAGTTACGGGGATGCACCATTGCTGGCGACTTAATTCCCCGATTGATTGACGAAATCCCCATTTTGGCAGTTGCGGCAGCTTTTGCGTCCGGTACTACAATAATTCGAGATGCGGCAGAGTTGCGAGTCAAAGAGAGCGATCGGCTGGCCGTGACTGCTGTGGAACTCAACCGCATGGGAGCCAAAATTACCGAGTTACCCGACGGCTTGGAAATTACCGGCGAAACTCCTTTAACTGGCGCGGATGTTGACAGCTACACCGACCACAGAATAGCGATGAGTTTGGCAATCGCAGCCCTGAATGCCAAAGGTGTTACCAACATTCAGCGGGCCGAAGCTGCTGCCATTTCCTACCCCGATTTTACCGCCACTTTGCAACAAATTTGCCAGTGAAATTGAGAGCGGGAGAGTGAGGGAGAGGGGGAGATTTGGCAAATATTGCCGAGAGCATCTCATCTTTTAAAAAAATGCAAAACTGAGATGCTCCCAATATTCCCTCTTCCTTCTGTCAACTGTCAACTGATAACTGATAACTGTCAACTGTCAACTGTCAACTGTCAACTGACCAATTAAGAATCTTTGCCTACAACTTGTTCTTTAAAAGAATCAACTTCCGTTAATAACTCTTGACGAGTAGAAGCCTTGAGGAGATAGCGGTAAACAAACCAACCCGTATATCCCATGCCAATTAACTCAAAAACTGGAGCTACCAAAGGGACATCATTAAGAGCCGCTAAAACTCCCAGCATTACCTTAAGACTAACACCGCCTGCCAGGATTAAACCCACTGTGATCAGAGGCTTTTGGTATTCAGTAAAAAAATTGGAGAGATAAACTGGAAGTTCCGACAAAATTGTGAGAACTTGGTCTTTAATATCTTGGAACTGGCTTGTCGGTGTTTCTGTAGTTGTCACTGTAGTGATGACCCCGGGTTGGTCAGCCACCAGGTCTACTGTGACGACTTCAGTCATCGTTTGTGTGTCGTCAGAAAAGTTAGCTTGTGTCATTTGATACTTCCTCCGGTGTCAAGTAAAATTGCAGGCTTTGAGTTGCCGCCAGTGTAATTATCCGGCATTTAGCACAGCATTCTGGCAGCCGGGACTAATTGATGAGATTAAGCCAGACTTTCACAAATTGCAAGCAAAACAAACATATCAATTGATTTTAAACAATTGCCGTCGCTGCAAAATCGCTCTTTTGACTCATTTTTTTAATTCACTGAGGTCGATTTGATTGGGAGAAGTACGCCCTTGTTCAAAATCGGTGATATTGCCGATCGTGGTTTCGGCGATATTTTGCAAAGCCTCCTGAGTGAAAAAAGCTTGATGTCCGGTAATTAGGACGTTGGGGAAAGTCAGCAAGCGCTGAAATACGTCGTCTTGAATCACCCGATCGGACAAATCCTCAAAAAACAGATCCGTCTCTTGTTCGTACACATCCAAGCCGAGGTAGCCAATTTTACCAGATTTCAGCCCTTTGGTGACAGCTTTAGTGTCAATCAACTGACCGCGGCTGGTGTTGATCAGCATTATCCCCGGCTTCATTTGCTCGATCGCCCCTGCATCGATCAAATGATAAGTTTCCGGGATCAGCGGACAGTGGAGGCTGACAACATCCGAGTTGGCGAACAGTTGGGCCAGCGCCACATATTCCATCCCCAGGGCCAGACAATCCGGGTTGTGAAAAACATCGTATCCCAGGAGGCGACAGCCGAATCCGTGCAGAATTTTGGCAGTAAGCGCGCCAATTTTGCCAGTACCGACAATTCCCACCGTTTTACCGTGGAGGTCAAAACCCAACAAGCCGTCTAGGGCGAAATTGCCTTCGCGGACGCGGTTGTAGGCGCGGTGGATTTTGCGGTTGAGGGACAAAATCATGGCGACTGCGTGTTCGGCGACGGCGTAGGGAGAATAAGCGGGAACTCGCAGCAGAGTTAAGTCTAAATCGCGGGCTGCTGCTAAATCGACGTGATTGAATCCGGCCGATCGCAGCGCCAGCAAGCGCACACCATTTTGGGCGATCGCCCGGAGCGTTGGATCGTCCAAACAGTCGTTAACGAAGGCGCAGACGGCCGGAAATCCCGCAGTTAACACGCTCGTTTCTAGGTTCAGGCGCGGTTCAAAAAACACCAACTCGTGTTGGCCGCTGTTGGCTGCTTCCAAAAAAGTGCGATCGTAAGATTTCGTGCTGAATACAGCTACCTTCATGATTTTTGCCTGCAAATTCAGTAATAGTTAGCAATTATTTCCAGATTAACTCTCTTTCCTAACCAAAACTCCCTAGCCCCAAAAAACAATTTCCCTGAGAAATTTGTAGTTTCCCAACGAAAGCCTCTATAAAACAACCTAATTTTTGGCATTAAAAATGAAAATTTAATCACTTAAGCAATTGCTCGTTACCAGGAAGAGCCTGGTAATGCAAAGCCGGAGACTATGCCTCCTTTGATCTCGCAATTTACAGTCTGAGGTTGTAGCACCCTACAAACTAATGGCCGATTACCAATCTGGCGGCAAATTATAACTTTCAAGAGTTGATTTGTCTTTTAGCAAATCTTCAGTTTTTCTGTCAATTTTAATCTCACCATCCGCCAAAATTAACGCCCTTTGAGTCGTTTTTCCGATCCAATTCAAATCATGGGACGCGATTAAAATTACCTCGACCGGCAATTGCGACAAAACTTTAGCTAAACGCCTGCGCCACGAGGGGTCTAGTCCGTTAGTCGGCTCGTCTAAGATTAAAATTGCAGGCTTTAATGCTAAAATTGCTGCCAAGGCTGCTAACCTTCTTTGACCCCCGGAAAGTTCGTGGGCGGAACGGTTGGCAAATTCGACTAAACCGAATTCGTCTAATAAATCTAAAGCTCGATCGCGCGCTTCCCCAAGCGACACTCCATAATTGCGCGGCCCGAACATCACATCCTCTAAAATAGTCGGCATAAATAGCTGGTCGTTAGCATCTTGAAAACAAAATCCTATTTGCTTCCGCGCTTGCGATAAAGTCGCCTGTTCGAGCTTTGTTCCCTGCACTCTAATTTCGCCGGATTGAGGCATTTTTAAGCCGATTAAATTTTCGAGCAAAGTGCTTTTTCCCGCCCCTGTCAGACCCATTAAACCAACTCTTTCTCCGGCTTGCAAACTAAAGGAGATTCCCCGCAATACTGGCTTTTGTTCGGGATAGCTGAATACTAAGTTTTGCACTTCGATTGTTGGCGGTAATTTGAGAGTAGTCAACTTCTATTTGCCTCGATTTTAGGATTAATAGTTTTTAACCGCAGAGGGCGCAGAGAACGCAGAGAGGGGAGGGGAGAAGGAAAAAGATAGAGGCATGAATTAATCAATTTCCTATGCCCTATGCCCTATGCCCTATGCCCAATTACCGTAAGAAGCTATTGTTAATCCCGCTGCGGTTAAAATTGCGATTGTCAGCCACAGTCTCTGTTTTGGTGTTGATTTTGAGTCGGTGGGCAAACTTCCTTGATAGCCGCGAATGAGCATGGCTGCGTGTACTCTTTCAGCGCGATCGAGACTTCGCAAATAAAGCGCTCCGATCATTGAAGCACTGGCGTAGCGCAACCATCCTCCCGTACCGGATAAGCCTCGGAGTTGCGCGGATCTTTTCATGCGGTTGACTTCGGCTAGCAAGATTTCTAAGTATTGTCCCGCTAAAAGAACGATCTCTTGCAAACCTGCTGGTAGAGGCAATCCTTTGAGCGCGATTCCGAAACTGTGGGGTGGCAAAGTTAGCAGAAAACTGTTCATAATTAGCAGGCAAATTAGGGAACGCAGTAACAGAAAACTGGCACGTTCCCAACCTTGTGGCAATACTAACAATGACAGAAAAATTAATTCTGCTCCTAACAGTTGTAATAGGGTTCGCAGCGGTGCTCTCAGCCACAACGACCAAAAAAGTGCGATCGCCCCATAAATCCCCAGCCACAGCCAAGCGCCAGTCTTCATAAAACCAATGCCGACTACAATTATCAGAGATAACCGCAATCGAAAAGGTATCGAGAGTTTAAGCATCTTTCGGTTTGACTAATTGAGCAATACCAAAGGCTGCACCGAAGCAGATGGCAGATCCCACAACTCCAGCAATGCTGGTACCAATCGGCTGTTCTTCTAATCCTTTAACTGTGTAATCTGCTAAAGGAGTAGGATTTTCGATCGCCACAGCTTCTTTATCTTTAAAGCCATATTTTTCGGCTACAGCCTCTAACCCATCGGGCCAACTTGAAGCGAACAGCGAAAGCACGCCCGAAATTAATAACACTCCGATTACCGGCACTACCCATTTCTGCAATTGCGGCTGTTCTCCCGGCAGTAAATCCGGCCGTACTTTGACGAGATAAGTTAAAACGCCGCCTGTAATTACCCCTTCGCCAATGCCAATTAAAATATGTACGCCTACCATTGCGGGTAATGCGATATTCAGCGGTACTGTACCAGAAATTGCTAGTTCGATCGCCACACAAATAGAAGCAGCAACGACGCTGAGGGCGGCGGCGATGCCCGCGGCTAGGGGCAAACGATTCCGGGAACCTCCCAAGAGTTGCTGCAACGGCTGCAACAGCCACCAGCCAACCCAAATGCCCACTAGCCCCATGTTAAAAATATTCGCACCCAGGGCGGTGATGCCCCCGTCGGCAAACAAGACGCTTTGAATGATAAAAACCGTGCTCATCGCCAAAGTTGCCGCCCAAGGACTCCCCAAAACCACGGATGCCAGCGCCCCTCCCAACAAGTGCCCGCTGGTGCCACCGGCTACGGGAAAGTTGATCATCTGGGCTGCAAACACGAAAGCTGTAGTTAATCCCATGATTGGGGCTTGCCGCGATCCCAGACTGGTGCGGGTTCGACTTAGGGCAACTGCAATTACTGCTGCACTTGCTACGCCGGTGACAATGGCTACGGGCGGTGAAAGAAAACCATCAGGTATGTGCATCGATGTATCCCAAACAAGAGAACTCCCAACCCTTTAGTCAACTATTTTTTACAAAACTTTACTATGCCCTATGGGGGGATTGGTGCGGGGCTGTGATGCTCTTCTTTAGGGGGCAATTCGTGGCGGGCGATGGCTTCTGTTACAAGGATGCAGGCAACAAACCGCCATAATTTTCACTCCTGGGCGATCGGAGATTAAGTAATTCTTAACAATTAATCGAATTTTATACCTACAGCCCGCACCTGCCAGCTTTTTGATAAAAATTATTAATATTTCTTGCCCGATTTAACATCCGTTTTTGGGTTGGTCAAGCAAAAGATTAAAAAAATATAAAGAATTAACTGAAAATTCTCAATTGGTTTTATTCTCAATTCTTGAGAATTAATTGCATTAACTTTTTGACCGAAGCCGCAGTAAAATTGCCCGAAAGCTAGTCAAATCGCAATTAGTGGGTGTTGGAAAAATGAAAAAGCCCGAATTATTGCTACTTAATATAGTCAGTAATATTTTGGCTGCAGTCGATCGCGCCAACGTGCGATTCCCTACGGGATAGCTACGCTTCACGGCTCAGTCCACACTGCGGGCATTCTCAAGATATTCAAAAAACTAATGCAATTATTGTCAAGTAATTTTCCCAACAGGCGTTGCTTAATCAGGGTATGAAAAAAATAAGTTGAAAATTCAGAAGTTTTGTGGATTCTGGTTTCTATGACTTGCATATTTAGCCTTTCATACCGTAAATCAGCAACGCCAACAAAAAATAAGCCGCTCCCAGCCAGGGAGATGCACAAAATAGTTTGGGCTTGTGTGGGAGTTTTCACTCTTTTTTGTGTGACTTATCCCATAGCGATGTTTCGCGTAGCGCAAAAAGAAAAGTTTCGCGGTATTTACGTCAAATCTTGGACACCAGAGTTGAAAAATCTTGATGGTACTGCGGCAGATGTTCGGAGTTTTGATCGGCCCGCCCAACCAGCTATTACCAGTAGCGGTGCGCTGCTGGCGGTAGTTGCTGACAGCCAAAAAAAGTTGCCTGAAAAGTCTCCTGATGTTGTGCCTTTTACTAATCAGTCTACTTAAACAGCTATTACCAGAGCGGTACAGATAAGACTGTGCAAGCTGTACCTGTATCAGCAGGCCAGCCAGAAGCTCAGGCGGTGAATGGGACTAATCAGACAGTAGAAATTACCGATCGCGCCCAGCTACAGGAGTTAAGTCTGAAACTGTACGATCGCATCGATCGAGATTGGCAAACTAAGCCTACCTTCACGCAAAATCTAGTGTATCGCTTGATACTCCCCAGGGCTGAAGCCACGGGGATTCTTGAATGAATCCAAAAACTCTCAAAGGTGTTATCAAGTCACCTCTAGACGCTCAAAACAACTACCAGTACAAAAGGTATTGCAATTGCGCTTACTTTTAAATTGTGTTTGCTTTCATAGTCCATCACAACGCCAGATAGGTACGCTTCACACTCTGCCATTATTTGTCAGTTATACAGGCTTACTACTCATAGGAGTGTGGTGGCTCACGCTCGCCGGGATTTCTCCGATACTAGAGTATTTCAACACGTAGATGGTTGTTTTACTTGCTAATCTAATTATAACAAATCTTTGGATCAATTGCGTAAATGTTGAAGGCGGTTGAAACCGCTACCGAGTTCCTCCCCATGTCTAAAAGCCAGGGGCTTCCGTCTCGTTTTTCGGTGACTGCGAGTCTTGATGGGGCGATCGCAAATTTCGAGCCGCTCAATCAACCAGCCAAAGATTTCACCCAAGAAACTCCCCTACCTTCTTTGCAGCAGACTTCCCAAACTCAGAGTAACAGCGGTGCAGTACCCGCCGCCAAATTTACCGTAGTGTTTGCTCCTAATGGAGTCTTGGAAGTCAACCCCTAACTCAGACAAAAAACTGTCCGGTAAGGTGCGATCGATCGGACCTTACCGCTTTAGGCCTTTAAAAAAAACACTTTTTGCCAAAAATCCATTCAATCAAGAAACATGATATCCTAAATATTGTCATTCATTGCATTCTAAATCAAACACAACAAATGAAAGAACTTGACGATAAAAAAACCCAAGAACTGCTAGCCACCATCATGGAATGGGAACTAGCAGGGGTTGTGCGCTACACCCACTATGCACTGATGGTGACAGGCCCAAACCGCATCCCCATCGTGCAATTTTTTCAAGCACAAGCAACTGAATCCCTGCTCCACGCGCAACAAGCCGGAGAAATTCTTACTGGTTTAGAAGGACATCCAACGCAAAAAATTGCGAATATCGAAGAAACATACAAACATTCGGTAAAAGATTTGTTGGAAGAAAGTTTAAATCACGAAAAGAAAGCCCTCAAAAAGTATAAATCTTTACTTGAAGTAGTGACAGATTGCAGCATTTATCTGGAAGAATACGCCCGCACCATGATCGGTCAAGAAGAACTGCATCAAGTAGAACTGAAAAAGATGCTTAGAGATTTTAGTTAAGGCAATTAATAACCCGCAGTCCTTAGTTAGGGATCTAATTAGTTTGTAGTAAGGACTTTAATCCTTATTAACTAAAAGTATCGCAACAGAGGAATGAAGTCCTCACTAAAAACTTTATGGAGGACTTCAGTCCTCACTACGAACTTTATGGAACTGATTTTTAGCGAAGCTGTACCGACTTTTGTAATTACCCTGCGCGAAGGCGTGGAAGCAGCCTTAGTCGTGGGAATTGTTCTCGCTTGTTTGAAAAAAGCCGAGCAAAGTAACCTCAATTCCTGGGTTTATGCAGGTGTAGCAGCCGGCATTGCTGCTAGCGGTTTTGTCGGTGTTTTATTCAATGGGTTACTCGCGGCCCTATCAACATCTAATCAGCCTTACGCACCGGTAATCAAACAGCTATTAGAAGGCGTCTTGGGAGTTGTGGCGATCGCCATGCTAAGCTGGATGCTAATTTGGATGACTCAGCAAGCGCGGTTTCTCAAAACTGAAGTTGAAGGAGCAGTTACAGCAGCTTTAAGAGAAAATACTCAGGCCGGCTGGGGCGTATTTGGTTTAATTTTTATTGCGGTACTGCGCGAAGGTTTTGAAACAGTTTTGTTTGTCAGCGCTCAATTTCAACAGGGTTTGAGTCCCGCTTTAGGCGCTTTGGGCGGTTTGACTGGGGCGACAATCTTTGGGGCGCTGTTGTTCAAGTGGGGAGTCAAAATTGATATCCGCCTGTTTTTCAAGTTTATGGGGATTTTGTTGCTGTTAATTGTCGCGGGTTTGGCGGTATCTGCACTCAAGCATTTTGACCAAGCTGCTGCTATTTTGTCGCAGATGGATAGCAAGTATGCAGCAATTTGTGTGTTTTACGATCGCACCGCAGCACTGCACTCTTGTATTTTAGGCCCGATGGTGTGGAATGCCGCAGGAGTTTTGCCCGATCGGCAGTTTCCCGGAGTTATTCTCAAAGCACTCTTTGGATACAGAGATCGAATCTATCTTTTGCAAGCTGTTGGTTATACAATATTTTTAGCCACCATCGGCAGTCTTTACTTCCAAAAATTAGACTCTAAGCCTACTCTTCCCACCAACAAGACTCAACCCGCTCCGCCTCACTAGCTTTGCTAGCAGTTTTTCTCGGTTGTGTCGCAGCTTCAACAAATTTTTATTTATTCAGAAGATTAAAAAAACGCCCATTTTTTTCAGGTTTGGGGGTTGATTTTTTGACTTTTGTATGATACCATTTAATAATGGAAATAGTGAGTTTTTTGGGTACAAATAGTCGTAGTTCCATTATTAGATTATACCGTCAATAGTCCTCAAAAGCAAGCCCTAGGCATCAAAAAAAAAGAAATTTTTTTTAACTCAATTTAACCAATTTAACAAAATTTAGAGTTTTGGGGCGATCGATCGTGGGAAACCTTAAACTCAAAGGCTCAGACTATTTTTTGATATCATAGAGGCAAAATAAGCTCGATCGCGAAACAGGTCGATCGACAAATGCGACAGCAAACCGACATCGATTTTACCCGCATCCAAAAGTGGGAAAGCAAAGTTTTATTCGCAATACATCTCGCTTCAACTCACATTCAAGCCGCACAGCAGCAATTAGAAGGTTGAGGAATTGCACCGCCAGATATCCGCCACTATCAATTTCTAGCCTCAACCGCTCAACTTTAGGACAAATTCCTACCAAAAATATTGGCATTTCCCATTTAGGTAGTTGTAAATACAGTTACATCGATCGGCCAGTCAAGCCAGAATCGCCTCTGAAATCTTAAATCTCACATCAAATCGCAGCTAACTCCCCGCAAAACCCGCCCGCATCCGACCAAAATTTAACCTCTCGGCCAGTTAAAAATCTGCCCTCAGAAAGATTTTTGGCGAACATTTTTTTGATAGTTGCTCCATAGGGCTTATAATTAGTACAAGAATATTTACAGAATTCGCAAAGCTCTTAATGAAGCTTAAAATTAAAACATTGTTCGTTAAAGTTAGCTGGAACCCCCAGAATGCTGTAGTCTCAGCCATCTGGTTAGCGGTGAGATAAATGATGATGCCTCGGATACTTGTTATTGATGATGACGCGGCGATCGCCGAACTCGTAGCCGTCAACCTAGAAATGGCTGGCTACG
This sequence comes from Microcoleus sp. B4-D4, assembly GCF_036705185.1. Taxonomy (NCBI): domain Bacteria; kingdom Bacillati; phylum Cyanobacteriota; class Cyanophyceae; order Oscillatoriales; family Microcoleaceae; genus Microcoleus; species Microcoleus sp. B4-D4. Next base: position 230,738 of record NZ_JAUBTX010000006.1, read on the forward strand.
AAGTCACCCAGGCAGAAGACGGCATCAAAGGTCAGGCACTGGCAATACAAATGCTGCCCGACCTGATCGTACTAGACCTGATGCTGCCTAGAGTAGACGGATTTACAGTATGTCAGCGTTTGCGGAGGGACGATCGCACATCCGACATACCCGTCTTGATGTTGACAGCCTTAAGCCAAACTCAAGACAAAGTAGAAGGCTTCAACTCCGGCGCCGACGACTACCTGACCAAACCCTTTGAACTAGAAGAAATGCTGGCGCGAGTGCGAGCCCTGCTGAGGCGCACAGACCGCATCCCCCAAGCAGCCAAACACTCCGAAATCCTGAATTACGGCCCGCTGACCCTCGTCCCCGAAAGGTTTGAAGCTGTTTGGTACGTTAATACCGTCAAACTGACTCACCTAGAGTTCGAGTTGCTGCACTGCTTGCTGCAGCGCCACGGTCAAACAGTCTCTCCCAGCGAAATCCTCAAAGAAGTCTGGGGCTACGACCCAGACGACGACATCGAAACAATTCGCGTACACATCAGACACCTGAGAACCAAGATGGAACCCGATCCCCGCCATCCTCGGTACATCAAAACCGTATACGGGGCCGGTTACTGCCTCGAATTGCCCAGCAACGAGCAAGTCGCCGAGGAAAGCAAATCCTCTGCTTGAACGGGCGCGCCAGATTCCACAAGCAGTTAAAAATTTCGATAGAAAAGCCTGAGAGCAAATGCTCTCAGGCTTTGTGGTTTGGAGTTTGAGATGAATATGCCAAGAAATAGCCATTAGCTGGTATTAATTCTCTTACTTGAGAAAAAACAATCCCGCACCGTCTTTTAGTCGCACTTCGATCGAAGCTTACCCAGAAGAAAGTACCGGATTTGTTCTGCCACCTTGTCTTTTCCGAGAGGATGAGATAGCTATTTAAACAACAATAGGCTTAGTAAGACTATTTGTCAATAAAATCTTCAAATTCGATCTAATCTTTATTTTTGCCAATCACGGGCAAACTTGCCATCGAGCCTAGAAACCAGTTACAGGCTTGATTTGAGGATATTTTACACCGTTATGTTACATATCTTAACTAAAATAAGTGAAAAACTTTATCAAAAAGCCCTTGACGAAACTTCTAAAATTGTTGATTATCTATATCAATAAGCCGCAAGCGCTTAAAACTCAACTGACATCTTTCACAAGAGGTAAATCGCCCCGTGACAAGCATGGCAAAAAAATCCTTCCCAGCCGAAGGAGAAACCTTTCCTTGGTGGGCCGGCAACGCCCGCTTAATCAACCTTTCCGGTCGTTTGCTAGGCGCCCACGTCGCCCAAGCCGGCCTCATCGTCCTCTGGGCGGGAGCTTATACCCTATTTGAGCTTTCCCGTTTCAACCCAGAATTTCCCATCTACGAACAAGGCTTAATCCTGTTGCCAAACCTAGCCCGACTCGGCTTTGGAGTTGGTGCCGGAGGCAAAATTGTCGATACTTATCCGTACTTTCAGATTGGTGTAATTCACCTAATTAGCTCAGCCTTTCTCGGCTTCGGCGGCATCTTTCATTCCCTCAAAGGGCCCGCCACCCTCGAAGAAAAAACTCCTTTCTTCGGCTACAGATGGGAAGACGCAGATAAAATGACCACCATCTTGGGCATCCACCTAGTTTTGCTTGGTGTCGGTGCCTTTTTGTTGGTGGCCAAAGCTATGTATTTCGGTGGTTTATATGATACCACGATCGGGCAAGTGCGGGTAATTTCGGAACCCACTTTCAATCCCGCCGTGATTTTCGGCTACCTGTTCGGTGCAGGTGGCACGCATTGGCTCGCCTCTGTTGACAATCTCGAAGATGTTGTCGGCGGACATATGTGGGTAGGAATCCTCTGCATTGCCGGCGGCCTCTGGCACATTCGCACTCAACCTTTTGATTGGGCAAAACGCCTGTTCATATGGTCGGGAGAAGCTTACCTCTCCTACAGTCTCGGTGCCTTAGCATTAATGGGTTTCATCGCAGCCTACTTTGTTTCAGTCAACACCATTGCTTACCCAGAGGAATTCTACGGGCCAACTTTAAAAATTGGCTTCGAGCAGTTCCCCTATTTTCACAGCGAAGGAATGCTGACCTCCCGCGTCTGGTTGGCTAACACCCATTTCTGGCTCGCCTTCTTCGTTCTGCAAGGCCATTTCTGGCACGCTTTGCGATCGGCAGGATTTGATTTCCGCAAAGGCAAAGTCGTGCAAGCAATGCGCGAAGATATCCAGCCTGGAGGGAATAAAGTTGCAGCTAATCCAGCAAGTTAACCGCATCAGGAGGAAAGCGAAAATGCAAGCAATAGCAGATCAGAATTTAATTCCAGAGCCGGAAAACTCAGAAAACGAGTACGGCTGGTGGGCAGGTAACGCCCGCTTCACTAACCTTTCAGGACGAATTTTGGGAGCTCACGTCGCTCACGCCGGTTTGATCGTACTCTGGGCCGGGGCAATGACTCTGTTTGAACTTTCAAACTTTAACCCAGAGTTGCCGATGTACAACCAAGGTTTAATCTTGCTGCCGCATTTGGCAAGTTTGGGTTTGGGAGTAGGAGCAGGCGGTCAAATTGTTGATACCTATCCCTATTTTGCGATCGGAGTTGTGCATCTAATTAGTTCCGCAGTTCTCGGTGCCGGCGGCCTTTACCATTCCTTGCTCGGCCCGAAAGTATTGCCGCAAAACAAAACATTCTTTGGTTCTTTCGGCTACGACTGGGAAGACAAAGACAAAATGACAACCATCATCGGCATTCACCTATTGCTATTAGGTGCAGGTGCTTGGTTGTTGGTCGCAAAAGCTTTATTTTGGGGCGGTCTTTACGATCCCCACGTTGCCGACGTGCGAATAATTAGCGAACCAACGCTGAATCCTGCCCGCATTTTCAGCTATCTTTTGCCAGTGCACGGCCCGGAAGGAATGGCAGCAGTTGACAACTTAGAAGATGTTGTCGGCGGTCACATTTATGTTGGCTTGCTCTGCATTCTTGGCGGTTTCTGGCATATCTTCACCAAGCCTTTTGCGTGGGCCCAGCGAGTGCTGTTTTGGTCGGGAGAAGCTTACCTTTCTTACAGTTTGGGCGCTCTGGCTTATATGGGCTTTTTGGCAGCCTACTTTGTTACCGTAAATGACACTGTTTATCCAGAGGTTTTCTACGGCCCTGTGGGTTTGAGCGGCTCGGATGCAGTGGTTGTTTCTTCGCGGACTTGGCTCGCAACAAGCCATTTTGTGTTATCGATTTTGGCGCTTTCGGGTCACATCTGGCACGCGCTGCGCGTTCGCACAAAGGCGGCGGGGTTTGATTTTCGATCGGGCGAATTTGTAACTGCAACTGCTAGCAAGGTTGAAAAATCGCCTCAGATGCAAGCTCAACCTGCGACAGCAACAGCAGTTAGTTTTTCCGATGTGACTGTAACTTTTTTGCGGAATTTGCCGATTTACCGCAAGGGATTGTCTCCCATAGTCCGGGGATTGGAAGTTAGCTTGGCTCACGGCTATTTCCTAGTAGGAGCTTTTGCAGTATTGCTACCTTTGCAAGAAAAAGGTTTAGCACCGCTGGCAGCATTGCTGGTAACTCTGGCATTGGTGTTGATTCTGTCAACGGGCCTTTCGATTTACGAGAATCGGAAGATTGAAGCAGGTAAAGTTCTTTACTGGCACAAAACGCCGGAAGATTGGAGTTTATTCCGGGGCGGTTTGGTGATGGGCGGTACTAGCGGAGCATTCCTTGCCTATTTGCTGTTAGATAATTTTGCTGGCATTGATGCAATTTTCCGGGGGGTTGTGAACTGAAATAAAAACGGTTTGTAGTGCGGAATTAATTCCGCACTGCGAAAAACTAAATAACCGGGTTTCTGTCCGCTACTTGCGGCACTAATACCTTCAAGAAATCCGGTTTTTTCTCAATTCCTAGCTAAATTTCTGTCAAATCATACCTGATTCGTAGGACTTAAAAACTCCTGGACTCACTTCCACCAAAGAAACTGGGTTTTTACCGAATCTACGGATGACCACACGTCTTTTCGTAAAAACCCCGGTTTCTGAACCTTGCTTCGTAAGTCTTATTCAAACTTTGCCGAGTTCAAAAAACTCTGCAAAAAAGGCTAAGGGCAACAATATTCGAGTTAAAAGTGGCCCAGATATTAATTTTACGATGGAAAGAACTGTGACAATTTCTAGCGTTAACGACTTGGAAAAGGATGAAGCGAATTTTAAGTTTTGGGTTGGTAATGCCCGCCTAAATGCACAATTTTTCTTGGGTATATTAGCCCTTGCCGGTCACATCTGGCACGCTTCTCGCGCCCGTTTGAATAGAAGCTGAAGGCGATTTAAGTCAGAAACAAAGTTTCTTTTTACTTTATTGCTGACTTAAATCTGTTTCCAATTTGTGTATACTTTGAGAAATTACCCTATGACTGTTGTTATTTACTGCTTCTGTATCAGTATTTTGATGCTCGTGTTTTTGTGGAGTGCTTCTCTAGCATTGCGAGAAGGATTCCAGCAACTCCGGCGCCTGCATCAAATTCCTTGTTCCAATTGCGAATTTTTTACGAATGACTACCGTCTCAAGTGTACGGTGCGGCCGTGCGTTGCTTGTACCGAGGATGCGATCGGCTGTACAGACTTTGAACCAAAGACTTGTTTTGCCAATTCTTGCCAGCAACATTGCTCTAGAGCTCACAAAGATTATGCAGAAAAACAGACAATTAATCCTTCTATTCCACCTTTAGCAACCGGAATTAGGATCTAGTAAACTCCCCCTGACAGAGGGGGAAATTATAACAATTATTGGGATAAATTAGTGATGAATATATACAGCAGCAACTCACTCAAAGTCGAACTAAACCAGAGAGGATGTCGCCTGACTCCCCAGCGAGAAACAATTTTGAATGTGTTTCAAAATTTGCGACAAGGCAATCATTTGAGTGCAGAAGAATTATACAATATTTTGCAAGGTCAAGGAGAACGAATAGGCTTGTCTACTGTCTATAGAACGCTGCACTTATTAGCAAGAATTAGCATTTTGCGCGAACTAGAATTAGCAGAAGGACACAAACATTACGAACTGAATTTACCGGAATTGCATCACCACCACCATCTGGTTTGCATTCAGTGTCACAAAACCTTTGAATTTAGCGACGACTCAATTGGAAAAATTGGTAAAAAGCAAGTTGAAAAAGCTGGTGTAGAACTGCTCGACTGTCAGTTAACTGTGCGTGCGGTTTGTTTGGAAGCGCTGCGGGAGGGATGGCCTTCTTTGCTACCGAGCAATTGGTTGTGTCCGAGATATCATTCGGAACTAGAGCAGGAAATGAGTTGAGTCAAATACGCTTGGGTAATTGGTAATATCACGTCCAATAGACGATCGCATCTTAAACGGTTTGTAGTGCGGACTTAAGTCCGCTTTCATAACGAACTAATGTTATTGCGGTAAATCTATCTGACACGAGACAATTCGTTATTTCCGTCTAGTTATAATAACCAACTACTAACAACGTTTGCTCTTCGGGGACAACACTAATGACTAATGACTAATGACTAATGACTAATGACTAATGACTAATGAATTCCCCTGTACTCAAGCAGCCTCAGAATCACAACGTTCGTGTTCCATACGAAATACGTTAGCGTACAAACTAGCAACAATTTGTTTGCCTTCCTGCGTCAACTGCAAGTAACCGAGGGATTCGCTGATGTGAGGATAAATTCCGCTCCAATAAAACTTTGAGTAGCTTTGCAGCAAGTCGCCCGGATGCCGGCAGCCCAAAATTTTAGTAGCACCGATTTCTTCCAACTCGTAAAATAGGGCACCAATTTTCTGTAAATATTGCGGGTTGCTGAACTGACCTATTAAGTCAGCACCGCGAACTAAAGAATAATTTAGTGTATCTTCGTCAGTGTTGCCGTCAAGCACCGAGAAACGAGTTTGTTCTATGTTCTGCTTAATTATCTCGGCATTAATTAGCTTGTGGTTGCCGAAACGCTCGTCAATGAACAGTTTTGCTCTGTCAACTCGGTAAGGAGCTAGGCTGGCGGCTGTTGCACCGGGAGGTAGTGCAATTCTCATGCCATCTTTTCCGGTAGCGTACAATCCTTCTGATACTTGGTCTTGTCGGCAGACTCCTTTGACATATCCGATGTCTTGGCACAGCAAAGAAATGATGTAGTGGAGCCAGTTTTCGCAGGAGACTCCGCCCTTGCGAATGTGTTTTCCCCGCAAGATTTCTTGACCTACTAAGGTAATGCAAATGGCGTGTTCTACATTGTGATAAAGAGCGTCACTGTTGGCGATGTTTTCTAATGCCATTGCTCCGACCCAGGCAATAATGTCGGCATAGTCTGATTTGTAGCCTCCGTAGGTGCGGCTGTAACCGTTTTCTAGTTGTTCAATGAAAGCCTCGATCAGCAGTTCTGTGGAATTAAACATACTCTATTATTTTACCTGAATATTGCCTTTTAAGATTGATTGGTGCACCGAGTTTGAGTTTCTTTAATTGTAGGGAGGGGATTTTAATTCAAGGCTTAAATCTAATTCACGCTATGTGAATTGTTTGTAATTCTATGAAAGCAGTTATTTCAAGTCTCTCAATCAAATCAGTATAGGACTGACACCCATCTTTGCCGCACTGCAGAGAGCAGTCTGCTGATATTTTTTAGCTATTCTGATTTTTTTTAGACTCTCAGAATTAATTGCGTGTTGTATTTTCTGAAACACAGTTTGATTAATCTTACCGGATTTCCAAATATTGAAGTAAACTTCGGAAAATGTCTGTTCGGGAATGTAAGCTTTGGTTCTCATCTCCTGCTGTTAACTCAATGTGTATCTCTGATTATCCGGCAATTTTAGATAAGTTTATGTGATATGGATCGGGCCCAGACTGTGATGCGATCGCGCGCACTCGGTTGACGGGAGTCTGCCGAAGATGGTGAGGCGATCAAAATATCGACCGTCATAAAACCGTCATAAATTTGGCTGACGGCTGTGATCCCCATTAAATTTGAGCTTGAATTAATTAATAATATGCCACATATTAGGCACTCGCGGGCGATATCCTCGTCCCAACTTCCTTGCTTGCTGGAAGTTCGATCGCCCGTGCTCGCAAATTCCTTGCCAAAAAAAGTCTAGTGGTGTAATATATGGAGTCTGGTATCCTCACTTACCCATAATTATTTTCATATATCCCGTCCCTCCTGAAGGGAAGGGACTTTCAGTGCGGATGCCGCAAATCACTATATTCAGCAAAAAGCTAGAAATGCCGTAACTCATGCCCACTATTCAGCAACTCATCCGTTCAGCACGGGAACAAACGCAGAAAAAAACCAAATCGCCAGCTCTCAAGAGTTGCCCCCAGCGCCGCGGAGTATGCACCAGAGTGTACACGACTACCCCGAAAAAACCCAACTCGGCGCTGCGGAAGGTGGCTCGGGTACGGCTGACTTCTGGTTTTGAAGTGACAGCCTACATCCCCGGGATTGGTCACAACTTACAAGAACACTCGGTAGTAATGATCCGGGGCGGTCGGGTAAAAGATTTGCCCGGAGTTAGATACCACATCATTCGCGGTACATTAGACACCGCTGGGGTGAAAGACCGCAAGCAAGGTCGTTCCAAGTACGGTGCCAAGCGTCCTAAAGAGAAAAAATAGCACTGACGCCCGATCGCCGGGGATGAGCCAGCAAAAATTAAGTTCGATCGCCGATCTAAAATTTGAACTCACAACCCCAAATTCAATCAATCAAAATCAAAAAACCCCAATAAAACTATGTCTCGCCGCACAGTTATTCAAAAACGTCCAGTTCCGCCAGATCCAACCTACAACAGCCGGTTGGTAAGCATGATGGTGAGACGGATCATGCAGCACGGCAAAAAATCCGTGGCCTCCAGCATCGTCTACGATGCCATGAAAACCATCCAAGAACGCACGGGAGCCGAACCGTTAGACTTGTTTGAAAAAGCAGTCAAAAACGCTACACCCTTGGTAGAAGTCAAAGCCCGCCGGGTAGGTGGCGCCACCTACCAAGTGCCGATGGAAGTGCGTTCCGATCGCGGAACCACCCTCGCCCTGCGCTGGCTGATCAGATTTGCTCGCGCCCGCACCGGCCGCTCGATGGCCGCCAAGCTGGCTAACGAACTGATGGATGCAGCCAACGAAACAGGCAGTGCTATTCGCAAGCGCGAAGAAACACACCGCATGGCCGAAGCTAACAAGGCTTTTGCTCACTATCGGTACTAAGCCAAATCGGGCATGGAAAACAGGCCGGTCGTGCGGTATGAAAGCATCGAGTGAGGGATTGGCAAGCGTAAGTTTTGGGTGTTGAGATTGCTTCTCTTGGCGCAGTGGCGATCGCCCAGGCAAACTCAAAACTCCGAAAATCAAAAATTTACGCACTCTGTGAATCCTCCATCTCGCATACTTAATATTTTTGTAAACAAATGTTGCAAAAAATATTAAAATGTAACAATAAGCTCCATATACTTATACGGTAAGTGGCTGGGAGTGCAAGATCGGGTTCTGTGTAGTATAATAGTATTATAACAGCAACACAAAATCAAGGAGGTAGCTGTGGCACGTACCGTCCCGCTAGAAAAAACTCGCAACATCGGCATCGCCGCCCACATTGACGCGGGCAAAACAACAACAACTGAAAGAATTCTGTTCTATTCAGGCATGGTTCACAGAATGGGTGAAGTGCACGAGGGAACAGCAGTCACTGACTGGATGGAGCAAGAGCGGGAACGGGGAATCACGATTACTGCCGCTGCTATCACCACCAGTTGGAAAGATTACAAAATCAACATCATCGACACTCCCGGACACGTAGACTTCACGATCGAAGTTGAACGCTCGATGCGAGTGCTCGACGGAGTGATCGCAGTGTTCTGCTCGGTAGGCGGAGTGCAGCCGCAATCCGAAACAGTTTGGCGCCAAGCCGATAGGTATCATGTGCCCCGGATTGTGTTCGTCAACAAAATGGATCGCATGGGTGCAAACTTCTACAAAGTTTACGGCCAAATTTGCGATCGCATGAGAGCGAACGCCGTACCAGTCCAAATCCCGATCGGCAGCGAAGAAAACTTCCGGGGAATTGTAGATTTAGTGGAAATGAAAGCCTACATCTACAACAACAACACCGGCACCGATATCGAGGAAATAGAAATCCCCGATGAGGTAAAAGAACTCGCCGCAGAATACCGCACCAAGCTGATCGAGTCCGTAGCAGAAACCAGCGACGCCCTCACGGCAAAATACCTTGAAGGCGAAGAGTTAACAGAAGCGGAAATCCGCTCGGCCCTGCGTGCGGGCACAATCTCCGGGGCGATCGTCCCCATGCTCTGCGGTTCTGCCTTCAAAAACAAAGGCGTTCAGTTGTTGTTAGACGGAGTGATCGACTACCTGCCGTCGCCCTTGGAAGTTCCCCCGATTCAAGGACTGCTGCCCAACGGCGACACCGCAGAACGACACGCAGACGACAGCGAGCCCCTGTCAGCCCTGGCATTCAAAATCATGGCAGACCCCTACGGCCGCCTGACCTTCGTTCGCGTCTACTCGGGTATCCTCAAAAAGGGCACCTACGTCCTCAACTCCACGAAAGACAAAAAAGAGCGGGTTTCTCGCTTAATTGTCCTCAAAGCTGACGATCGGATAGAAGTTGACGAACTCCGCGCCGGAGACTTGGGAGCAGTCTTGGGTTTGAAAGACACCTTCACCGGCGACACCCTCTGCGAAGAAGGATCGCCAGTGATTCTGGAATCCCTGTTTATTCCAGAACCAGTCATCTCCGTGGCTGTCGAACCCAAAACCAAACAAGACATGGAGAAGCTCTCCAAAGCCCTCCAGTCCCTCTCGGAAGAAGACCCCACCTTCCGAGTCAACGTTGACCCAGAAACCAACCAGACAGTCATCGCCGGCATGGGCGAACTGCACCTGGAAATTCTGGTAGACAGAATGCTGCGGGAATTCAAAGTAGAAGCTAACGTGGGTCAGCCGCAAGTAGCCTACCGCGAAACCATTCGCAAAGCCGTCCGCGCCGAAGGTAAATTTATCCGCCAAAGCGGCGGTAAAGGTCAGTACGGTCACGTCGTGATCGAAGTAGAACCCACCGAAGTCGGAACCGGCTTTGAATTTGTCTCCAAAATTGTCGGCGGCACTGTACCGAAAGAGTACATCGGCCCGGCAGAACAAGGGATGAAAGAAGCCTGCGAATCAGGTATTGTAGCAGGATATCCCGTGATCGACCTTAAAGCTACTATGGTAGACGGGTCTTTCCACGACGTAGACTCCTCAGAAATGGCATTTAAGATCGCCGGTTCAATGGCGATCAAAGAAGCCGTGATGAAAGCGTCGCCAGTGCTGCTAGAGCCTATGATGAAGGTAGAGGTTGAAGTTCCCGAAGATTATATCGGGAACGTCATCGGCGACCTCAACTCGCGTCGGGGTCATATCGAAGGTCAAGAGACGGATCAGGGAATTGCCAAAGTTTCTGTCAAGGTTCCCCTAGCAGAAATGTTTGGTTACGCCACCGACATCCGCTCGAAAACCCAAGGTAGAGGCATCTTCACAATGGAATTCAGCCATTACGAAGAAGTGCCGCGAAATGTGGCGGAAGCCATTATCGCGAAAAACAAAGGGAACTAATGATTTTGGATTTTAGATTTTGGATTTTGGATTGAATCCAAAATCTAGAATCTAAAATCTCAAGTCTAAAATCGCTAAAAAAAACAAGGAACAGATCGAGAATGGCACGCGCAAAATTTGAACGGAATAAACCCCACGTAAACATCGGCACAATCGGTCACGTTGACCACGGCAAAACAACTTTGACCGCCGCGATTACGATGACTCTTTCAGCATTGGGTCAGGCTAAGGGTAAGAACTACGCCGACATCGACGCTGCGCCAGAAGAAAAAGCACGGGGTATTACGATTAATACCGCTCACGTAGAATACGAAACCACAGGTCGTCACTACGCCCACGTGGATTGCCCCGGACACGCTGACTATGTGAAAAACATGATCACCGGTGCTGCTCAAATGGACGGTGGCATCCTAGTAGTGTCAGCAGCAGACGGCCCCATGCCTCAAACTCGCGAACACATCTTGCTAGCTAAGCAAGTTGGCGTTCCCAGCTTGGTGGTCTTCTTGAACAAAGAAGACATGGTGGATGACGCTGAACTTTTGGAATTGGTAGAAATGGAAGTTCGCGAACTTTTGAGTTCCTACGATTTTCCTGGCGATGACATCCCCATCGTGACTGGTTCTGGCTTGAAAGCTCTCGAAGCGATGCTTGCTAACCCCAAGACTGTCAAGGGCGATAATGAGTGGGTTGACAAGATTTACAAGCTGATGGAAGAAGTAGATTCTTACATCCCTACTCCAGAACGCGAAATTGACAAGCCTTTCTTAATGGCAGTTGAAGACGTATTCTCGATTACTGGTCGGGGTACTGTGGCGACAGGTCGGATCGAGCGCGGCAGAGTTAAAGTCGGCGAAACAGTCGAAATTATTGGTCTTAAGGACACTCGCAGCACTACCGTGACTGGTGTGGAAATGTTCACCAAGTCCTTGGATGAAGGCATGGCCGGCGACAACGTGGGTCTACTTCTCCGGGGTATTTTGAAGGCTGATATTGAAAGAGGCATGGTAATTGCCAAGCCGAAGAGCATCTTGCCTCACACTCAGTTTGAATCTGAAGTCTACATCCTGAAGAAGGAAGAAGGTGGCCGTCACACGCCCTTTTTCTCTGGCTACCGCCCTCAATTCTACGTCCGTACAACAGACGTAACCGGTACAATCATGCAGTTCACTGCTGATGACGGTACAGAAGCTGAAATGGTGATGCCTGGTGACCGGATCAAAATGACTGTTGATCTGATTCACCCGATCGCGATCGAACAAGGAATGCGCTTCGCCATCCGCGAAGGCGGCCGCACCGTGGGTGCAGGCGTTGTTTCCAAAATCCTCAAGTAGGAATCCGCGCTCCGCTTTAAATAGCAGAAAAGCCTAATCAAATTTAGTGGCTTTTCTGCTATTTAGTGATGAGTCATCAGTCAATCGATTTTAGATTTTAGATTTTAGATGGACTTTCCGCATTCAATCTAGAAGCTTCAACAGCAGTCTAAAATTTTAGGAGTTCCCGGACTCAAGTCGGGGGATATCAGTTTTTGGAAACGGTCATTAGTCCGCAGTTAGTTGTTAGCAAAAAAAACTGACAAGTAAAAACTAATGACTGCCGACTAATGACTGCCGACTAATGACTACTGACTACTGACTAAAAATAAACTGAACCTAGAAAATTAAACAAAAAAATGGCAACAATTCCACAGCAAAAAATCCGCATTCGCCTCAAAGCTTTCGATCGCCGAATTCTAGACGCATCCTGCGAAAAGATTGTAGATACAGCAAATCGGACAGCCGCCACTGCGATCGGCCCGATTCCCCTACCGACAAAACGACGGATTTATTGCTTGCTGCGATCGCCCCACGTAGACAAAGATTCTCGCGAACACTTTGAAACCCGCACGCACCGCCGCATTATCGACATTCACCAGCCTTCTGCCAAAACAATTGACGCTTTGATGAAACTGGATTTGCCAGCCGGCGTAGATATCGAAGTCAAGCTGTAGATTGACAAATTTTAAATACAAAAAGAAGGAGCAATGGAAAAATACATTGTTCCTTCTTTTTGCTGAAAGTGCGATCTACAGTAGTCATTAGTCATTAGTCATTAGTCATTAGTCATTAGTCATTAGTCATTAGTCATTAGTCATTAGTCATTAGTCAT